>NZ_JBSZQY010000001.1:0-452636 GCF_054165785.1 Staphylococcus sp. SA22
CGTAGAGATGCATTTTTTGTGACAATGGTAGAACCTTTTCTGAACCATACGCATAGCGTATGGTTTTCTTTTCATAAAATAAAAACAGCAGTAAGGAGGCTAACACTCAGAAAAGTCTTACTGCTGTTTTCTATTAGAATGATCTTTAATGCGCACAGGAATTCGATACGAAACAAATATGATTATCTGTGTAATTACAAAATAAAACTACTATAGTAAAAAGAAGATAAAGACGATGATAATAAATGCATCGAATATAATTTTCTTGATGTTTTTATCAACAACATCAGGTAAGGACATAAGTATAAATCCTAGAATTAGAGTGTAGCGACATATGTTCATAATTGTTGCTGTAAACTCGATATTAAATGAAAACTTTAAAAATATACTTATAAATAAAATGACAAACGACGCAATTGCAATAAAACTGCCGTATGTAGCTATCTTTGTTACGAGACTATTTTGATTATTTTCAGCCATTGTAAAATCCTCTTATTTCATCTTAATTATTTTAAACATATCATTTTCCTGTTATTTAATAAAGTTTCTTGACACGATTGGCTGATGTAATTGATATGATTAGTTTTGAAAAATAGACAAATTAGATGCATTGATTTCACTGTTATGAGTTCATAAATAATTATTTATGATACCACGTTATTGTGAATGTTTTTATAAAAATAAAGCAAAAGTTTTATATAGTAATGAAAATCATGATACTTGTCGTTGTAGTGATTAAAATGTGATAAAATAACAAATGCTAGGATTTTTTAAAAGAGGTGAATCAAAGGATGATTGGTATAATTGGTGCCATGGAAGAAGAAGTAACAATATTAAAAAATAAATTAACACAATTAAGCGAAATTTCAGTTGCACATGTTAAATTTTATACTGGCATTTTAAAAGATAGAGAAGTAGTGATTACCCAAAGCGGCATTGGAAAAGTTAATGCTGCAATTTCTACGACATTATTAATTAATAAGTTTAAACCGGACATCATTATTAATACAGGTTCTGCTGGAGCTTTAGATGAAAGTTTAAATGTAGGTGACGTTCTTATAAGTGATGATGTAAAATATCATGATGCGGATGCAACAGCATTTGGTTATGAATATGGACAAATACCACAGATGCCGGTAGCATTTCAATCAAGTAAACCTTTAATAGAAAAAGTATCTCAAGTTGTACAACAACAACAATTAACAGCTAAAGTAGGCTTAATTGTAAGTGGTGATAGCTTTATCGGTAGTGTTGAACAACGCCAAAAAATTAAAAAAGCATTTCCAAATGCGATGGCGGTTGAAATGGAAGCAACTGCAATTGCACAAACATGTTATCAATTTAATGTACCATTTGTTGTAGTTCGTGCAGTTTCAGACTTAGCAAATGGAGAAGCGGAAATGAGCTTCGAAGCATTTTTAGAAAAAGCAGCTGTATCATCAAGTCAAACTGTTGAAGCATTAGTGTCTCAATTATAAAAAGGTAAAGGTGAGTTAAATGGGTTTAGTTCGCAAGTTTTTTATGCCGAATTCATATGTTCAATCAATATTTCAAATTGATTTAGACAAGTTAGTGGACAAAGGTGTTAAAGGTATTATTACAGATTTAGATAATACGCTAGTAGGTTGGGATGTTAAAGAACCTACAGAACGTGTTAAAGCATGGTTTAAGGAAGCTAATGAAAAAGGAATCACTATTACAATCGTGTCTAATAATAATGAGTCTCGTGTTGCTAGTTTTAGTCAGCATTTAGACATCGATTTTATTTTTAAAGCGAGAAAGCCAATGGGGAAAGCGTTTGATAAAGCAATAACTAAGATGAATATCAGACCAGATCAAACTGTTGTAATAGGTGACCAAATGCTTACTGATGTATTTGGTGGTAATCGTCGAGGTTTATATACAATTATGGTCGTTCCAGTTAAACGAACTGATGGCTTTATTACGAAGTTTAATAGATTAATTGAAAGACGATTATTACGTCATTTCAGTAAAAAAGGTTATATCACATGGGAGGAAAATTGATTGTCTGACATTTTAAAATGTATCGGTTGTGGTGCGCCACTTCAATCTGAAGATAAAAATAAACCTGGTTTTGTACCAGAGCATAATATGTTTCGTGATGACGTGATTTGCAGACGTTGTTTCCGCTTGAAAAATTATAACGAAGTTCAAGATGTAGGATTAGAAAGTGAAGACTTTTTAAAATTATTATCAGGACTTGCGGATAAAAAGGGTATTGTCGTCAATGTTGTGGATGTATTTGACTTTGAAGGATCATTTATTAATGCAGTTAAACGTATTGTCGGAAACAAAAAAATCATTTTAGCAGCAAATAAATTGGATTTATTGCCGAAACAAATTAATAAACGTCGAGTTAAAGAATGGTTAAAACGAACAGCAAGAAAATATGGTTTGGAAGCTGACGATGTCGTATTAATTTCAGCTGAAAAAGGCTGGGGCATAGACGACTTATTATCATCAATTGCGAATATTCGAGAAAATGAAGATGTGTATATTGTAGGGACAACGAATGTTGGGAAATCTACATTGATTAATAAACTGATTGAAGCTAGTGTTGGTGAAAAAGATGTAGTAACAACTTCAAGATTCCCTGGAACAACTTTAGATATGATAGATATTCCTTTAGATGAAACATCATTTATGTATGATACACCAGGTATTATTCAAGATCATCAAATGACGCATTTAGTTAGTGAAAAAGAATTGAAAATTATTATGCCTAAGAAAGAAATAAAACAACGCGTATATCAATTAAATGAGGCGCAGACATTATTCTTCGGCGGTCTAGCGCGCATAGATTATGTATCAGGTGGTAAACGTCCGTTAGTTTGTTTCTTTTCTAATGACTTGAATATACATCGTACTAAAACGGAGAAGGCCAATGATTTATGGCGTAATCAACTTGGCGATTTATTGACGCCACCTGGAAATCCACAAAATTTTGACCTTAATGAGGTAAAGGCTGTTAGACTTGAAACAGGCAAAGAGAAACGCGATGTTATGATCTCTGGTCTAGGCTTTATAACTATAGGACCAGGAGCTAAAGTAATCGTTCGTGTTCCTAAAAATGTTGATGTTGTATTAAGAAATTCTATTTTATAAGGTGATTTAAAAAATGAAATTTGCAGTTATCGGAAACCCTATTTCACATTCCTTGTCGCCCGTTATGCATAGAGCAAATTTTAATTCTTTAGGATTAGATAATACTTATGAAGCTTTAAATATTCCAATTGAAGATTTTCATTTAATTAAAGAAATTATTTCAAAAAAAGAATTAGATGGCTTTAATATCACAATTCCCCATAAAGAACGTATCATACCGTATTTAGATTATGTTGATGAACAAGCGATTAATGCAGGTGCAGTTAACACTGTTTTGATAAAAGATGGCAAGTGGATAGGGTATAATACAGATGGTATCGGTTATGTTAAAGGATTGCACAGCGTTTATCCAGATTTAGAAAATGCATACATTTTAATTTTGGGCGCAGGTGGTGCAAGTAAAGGTATTGCTTATGAATTAGCAAAATTTGTAAAGCCCAAATTAACTGTTGCGAATAGAACGATGGCTCGTTTTGAATCTTGGAATTTAAATATAAACCAAATTTCATTGGCAGATGCTGAAAAGTATTTAGCTGAATTCGATATCGTTATTAATACAACACCAGCGGGTATGGCTGGAAATAACGAAAGTATTATTAATTTAAAGCATCTTTCTCCCAATACTTTAATGAGTGATATTGTTTATATACCGTATAAAACACCTATTTTAGAGGAAGCAGAGCGCAAGGGAAACCATATTTATAATGGCTTAGATATGTTTGTTTACCAGGGTGCGGAAAGCTTTAAAATTTGGACTAATAAAGATGCTGATATTAATTCTATGAAAACAGCAGTTTTACAACAATTAAAAGGAGAATAACATATGCTTACTGGCAAACAAAAAAGATACTTAAGAAGTTTAGCACACAATATTGATCCGATTTTTCAAATTGGAAAAGGCGGTATCAACGAAAACATGATTAAACAAATAGATGATACGTTAGAAAACAGAGAATTGATAAAAGTACATGTACTACAAAATAACTTTGATGATAAAAAAGAATTAGCTGAAACATTAAGCGAAGCTACGCGTAGTGAATTAGTGCAAGTGATTGGATCTATGATAGTGATTTATAGAGAATCTAAAGAAAATAAAGAAATTGAATTGCCATAACAATGAAAAAGATAGTACTTTACGGCGGTCAGTTTAACCCTATCCATACTGCACATATGATAGTAGCTAGCGAAGTATTTCATGAATTACAGCCAGATGAATTTTATTTTTTACCTAGTTTTATGTCTCCATTGAAAAAGCACAATAATTTTATAGATGTTCAGCACAGATTAACAATGATACAGATGATTATCGACGAGCTTGGTTTTGGAGATATTTGCGACGATGAAATTAAACGTGGTGGTCAAAGTTATACCTATGACACGATCAAGGCATTCAAGGAGCAACACAAAGACAGTGAGTTGTACTTTGTTATTGGGACAGATCAGTATAACCAACTAGAGAAATGGTATCAAATTGAATACTTAAAAGAAATGGTTACTTTTGTAGTTGTAAATCGAGACAAAAATAGTCAAAATGTTGAAAATGCTATGATTGCAATTCAGATACCTAGGGTAGATATAAGTTCGACAATGATTCGACAAAGAGTTAGTGAAGGGAAGTCTATCCAAGTTCTTGTTCCTAAATCCGTTGAAAACTATATTAAGGGGGAAGGATTATATGAACATTGATAAAGCAAAACGGCTTGCAAAAGAGAAACTGCCAGAGAAACGTTATAATCATTCTTTAAGAGTTGCAGAAACAGCGATTAAATTAGCAGAAATTTATGATGGAGACACTAGTAAAGTAGAATTAGCAGGTGTATTACATGATTTCTGTAAATATGATGATTTAGGTAAAATGTATCAAATTGTTCGACAATACGAATTAGGTAATGATCTACTGAGTTATGGTAGTGAAATATTGCATGGTCCTGTGTGTGCAGCAATCATGGAACATGAATATGGTATCAATGATGAGGAAGTATTAATGGCTATCAAATACCATACTACTGGACGTCAACAAATGACAAAAACTGAAAAACTGATTTTTATTGCAGATTACATCGAACCTGGAAGAACAATCCCAGGAGTTGATGATATTCGAGATATGGCATACAATCAAGGTAGTTTAGATAAGACAATTTATGAAATTTCTAAACGCACAGTACTATTTTTAATACAGAAAGATATTACGGTATATAATAAGACGATTGACTGTTTAAATTATTATAACTATAGTGACGAAAGAATAAAGGATGATTAAATGAATTCACAAGAATTATTAGCAATTGCTGTGGATGCAATTGACAATAAAAAAGGCGAAGATACAATTTCTTTAGAAATGAAAGGTATCAGCGATATGACAGATTATTTTGTTGTAACGCACGGAAATAATGAACGACAAGTTCAAGCGATTGCTAGAGCGGTGAAAGAAGTAGCCAATGAACAAAATATAGAAGTAAAACGTATGGAAGGTTACAATGAAGCGCGTTGGATATTAATTGACTTAGCTGATGTTGTGGTACATGTTTTCCATAAAGACGAAAGAAATTATTATAATATTGAAAAGTTATATCAAGATGCACCATTAGAATCATATGGTCAGGTTGCGTATTAATTATGTTGCAATATGCAGAAATGAGCCTAGTGTACGATCAATTGACTCAAGATCAACCATATGAAAAATGGTTTGAAATTGTAAAAAATCACTGCAAAGATGAATCAAATATTTTAGATATTGGATGCGGTACTGGTAGTTTAACAGTTCAATTAGAAGCTTTAGGTAATGTTACTGGTATGGATTTAAGTGTTGATATGTTGACTGTTGCAGCTCAAAAATCAGCAAATGTAAATTGGCTTGAAGGAGATATGACATCTTTTGATTTGCAACAACAATTTGATATCATCACTATTTTTTGTGACTCTCTAAATTATTTGCAAGATGAAACTGCAGTTATTGAAACATTCATCAATGTTTATCATCATCTGACTGATTCAGGTGTATTTATTTTTGATGTACATACTGTTTATAAAATGATGACTTTGTTTAATAATCAAAGTTATATTGATGATAAAGGGGACATTTTTTTAGCATGGGATGCTGTGCAAGGAGATTTACCTTTAAGTGTTTATCATGATATGACATTTTTCATTCGACATGAAGATGAAACATATTCAAGATTTGATGAGTCTCATTTTCAGAGAACATTTGATGAAAAGACATATTTGTCTTGGTTAGCTCAAGTCGGTTTTAAACATGTTGAAACATTTACTGATTTTAATATAGATGAACATAACGAAGATGCAGAAAGATTGTTTTTCATTGCGAAAAAATAAAAGTAAAACCACTCGCTCAGACGTGTATAAAGTTGAGGAGTGGTTTTATTGTATCAATTTTTATTACGCTATAAAGATTTTTTAACTCAATGGAAGTTATATATTATAAGTGCTGTTGTTTTAATTATGGTATTAATTGGTTTTATATTCTGGAGACAAGATGATTATACTTCTAGAAATTTTGAAAATAAAGATACTGCTCTGAAACAAAGCACTAGTGAAAATAGTAGTTTGTCCAAATTAGAAGATGTCCAGGTCAAAGATGGAGATAATTCCAAAAATAAAGGTCCTGTATATGTCGATGTAAAAGGTGCTGTTAAACATCCTAATGTTTATAAAATGACATCTAAGGATAGAGTAGTTGATTTGCTTGATAAAGCACAATTATTGGATGATGCAGATGTAAGTCAAATTAATTTGTCTGAAAAATTAACAGATCAAAAAATGATTTTCATTCCTCATAAAGGACAAAAGAATGTTGAACCACAAATTGGAGTAAACAGTGTGCACGTAAAAAATGGGAACACAAATAATACTAAAGTAAATTTAAATACGGCATCTGTATCAGAATTGATGTCTGTTCCTGGAGTTGGGCAAGCGAAAGCTAATGCAATTGTTGAATATCGCAACCAACAAGGTGCATTTCAAGAAATTGACGATTTGAAAAAAGTAAAAGGTTTTGGAAGTAAAACTTTTGATAAACTGAAATCTTATTTCACGACATAATGGATTATTTTAATTGCAAATTTTATTTTTTGTGATTAATCTTATATTATTAGAAAATGTTACTAAATTTTAAGTATGGAAGGTGAACATCTTGGAAAGAATCAAATGGGAAGAATATTTTATGGCACAAAGTCATTTGCTAGCATTACGTTCAACTTGTCAAAGACTATCTGTAGGTGCAACGATTGTTAAGGATAATCGTATTATTGCTGGTGGTTATAATGGCTCTGTAGCTGGCGAGGTGCATTGTATAGATGAAGGATGTTTAATTGAAGATGGACATTGTATCAGAACGATACATGCAGAAATGAATGCTTTATTACAATGTGCAAAACAAGGTGTATCTACTGAAGGTGCAACAATCTATGTTACTCATTTTCCATGCCTAAATTGTACAAAGTCAATTATTCAAGCAGGTATAAAGCGTATCTACTATGCAGAAGATTATCATAACCATGAATATGCAACTAAGTTACTCAAACAATCTGGTATTGAATTTAAAAAAATTCCATTTTCACCAGAATATGTTGCTAAATATCTGACTAAAGGTTGATGTTTTGCTGTATGTCGCGTTATCAATGATTGTAGGAGTGCTTTGGAATTCTAGCAAAGTGCTCTCTACATTTCTTTTCATTTTACTTTTGTATATTGCTTATCGTAAAAATAAAATCGTTTATGCCCCTATTTCTCTTTTTTTAATCATTTTCTCCTCATGGTATTTACATTATTCACAACAAGCAATATTTAATTATATCAATTATATTGAACGTAATTCTCAGTTTAATGAGCGTGCTCAAGTAATCCAAATTCAACGTCAAGGTAGTGACACATATAAAGGTAGGTTGAGTTTAAAAAATGAAATATATCCTTTCTTTTTAACAAATAAAAAGAATTTTGATTTAAAGGAAATTGAAAGTCGTAATTGTATTGTTAAAGGACAATTCAAAGTTAATGACAATAAGTTTGTAACTCTTAAATTACAAAGTATAGTTGTACAAAGCTGCCTAGAATCGAACCGGTCTAATTTAATTGAGAAACATAAACAGTTTATAATGAATCGAATTTATGATTCGGGTATTAAGTTTCCGGATCGTATTATGGCATTGATTACTGGTGACGTAAAAGAAATTAATGAGCAATTTAAGGAACGTGTTAAAGAGATAGGTATATATCATTTGCTGGCAGTTAGTGGCTCGCATATAGCTGCAATTGTATTCTTAATTTACCAACCTTTAAAACGATTAAATTTACCTTTATTTGTCATTAAAGGAATTACAATCATTGTATTAGCTTTATTTGCTCAATACACAAATTATGCACCTAGTGCTGTAAGAGCTATAATAATGACAACTCTTGTACTGCTTATTACTAAGCAAATTAAAATAAAGGGTATTCAGCTATTAGCATTTGCATTTATAATTATGTTTATTTTAAATCCGCTAGTTGTTTATGATATTGGATTTCAATTTTCATTTATCATTTCATTTTTTATTATGCTACTTTTTCCTTTTTTACAGCAATTGTCAAAGTTACAATCATTATTCATAATTACGTTTATTGCACAATTAGCTTCATTTATCGTTGCCATTCCAAACTTTCATCAACTTCAATGGATGGGATTTTTATCTAATTTGATTTTTGTACCGTACTATTCGATTATATTGTTTCCGCTATCTATTTTATTCTTTATTACAAGTCATTTTATTGTGAGATTAACGCCGCTAAATTACTTGGTTGACCTAAGTTTTAATTTTCATGACTGGTTACTAGACCTATTCACAAGAATCAAGCAATCACATTTTTCTGTTCCCAAGTTTAATGATTGGATATTTATAATATTTATAATTTCTGTTTATTACATATTTTGGTTATTGTCTAAACGTAAATATATATTGGTTACGTTTTGGACTATAATTATTCTGACATTATTAATAACGTTTCCAACAAATTCACATCACAAAATTACAATGTTAAATGTGGGGCAGGGAGACAGTATTTTATATGAAGGTGGTAAGAACCAAAATGTCTTGATTGATACAGGTGGGAAAGTGATTAATGATACTAAACAACCTAGTTATTCAATTTCTAAATATCATATTTTACCAACGCTAAATGAAAGAGGGATAAATGAATTAGAGTATCTAATTTTAACACATCCACACAATGACCATATTGGTGAATTGGAATATATTATTAGTCATATTAAAATTAAACATATAGTGATATACAATAAGGGATATAGTAGTAATACATTGATGTTATTATCGAAATTAAGCCATAAGTACAACATTAAACTTATGGATGTAAGACAAGTTAGTAGTTTTAAACTTGGAGATAGTAGTTTTCTATTTTTTGATAGTTTTATTCCAAATAGCCGAGATAAAAATGAATATTCGATTATTACTATGATTACATATCAAAATAAAAAAGTTTTATTAATGGGCGATGCTAGTAAAAATAATGAATCTTTACTACTAAAAAAATATAACTTGCCGGAGATTGATATTTTAAAAGTAGGACATCATGGGAGCAAGACAAGTAGTTCTAAAGAATTTATAGAGATGATTAAGCCTAAAATAAGTTTGATTTCTTCTGGAAAGAACAATATGTATCATCTTCCTAACATAGAAGTTGTTAAACGATTGCAAAGGATTCGCAGTCGCATTTACAATAGTCAACAAAACGGTCAAGTTACAATTGACTTAGATGATAATTTAAAAGTTGATTCAAACTCTTATGGAAATGCAAGTGGTTTATAGATACAGAAACATGATATAATCTATTGATGTGTCAAACGAATGAAAGGGTGTAATGAATGAGCGACAATATTGTAGCTATTTATGGAGATGTGCCTGAATTGGTTGAAAAACAAAGTGCAGAAATCATATCACAATTTTTGAAAAGTGATAGAGATGACTTTAACTTTGTGAAATATAATTTATACGAAACAGAGATTGCACCAATTGTTGAAGAAACATTAACATTGCCTTTCTTTTCAGATAAAAAAGCAATTTTGGTTAAAAATGCATATATATTTACAGGTGAAAAATCGCCAAAAGATATGGCTCACAATGTAGATCAATTAATAGAATTTATTGAAAAATATGATGGCGAAAATTTGATTGTCTTTGAGATATATCAAAATAAACTTGATGAAAGAAAAAAGTTAACTAAAACTCTAAAAAAGCATGCAAGGCTTAAAAAAATAGAGCAAATGTCTGAAGAAGAAATAAAAAAATGGATTCAAAGTAAATTAAATGAGAATTTCAAAGATATCAAAAGAGATGCATTAGATTTATTTATTGAGTTGACAGGTATTAACTTTAATATTGTCTCACAAGAGATAGAAAAGTTGATTTTATTTTTAGGCGATAGACCAACAATTAATAAGCAGGATGTTAATCAAATTATTAATAGAAGTTTAGAACAAAATGTATTTTTACTGACTGAATACATTCAGAAAAGAAAGAAAGAACAAGCAATTCATTTAGTAAAAGATTTAATAACTATGAAAGAAGAACCCATTAAATTACTTGCACTAATTACAAGTAATTACCGATTATTTTATCAATGTAAGATTCTGAGTCAAAAAGGATATAGTGGACAGCAAATTGCTAAAACAATAGGCGTACATCCATACAGAGTAAAATTAGCGTTAGGACAAGTAAGACATTATCAACTTGATGAATTATTGAATATTATAGATGCTTGTGCGGAAACTGATTATAAACTTAAATCATCATATATGGATAAACAGTTAATACTGGAATTATTCATTCTATCTTTATAAAAAATAAAAGTTCAAGCATGCGCTTGAACTTTTATTTAAAAAGATTATTTATTTGCAGTCATTAATTGTGATTTAATACGGTCAGCTTTGTTTGAATGTATTAAATTACTTTGAGCAGCTTTGTCTACTAACTTAACTGCTAAGCTTACTAATTCATTTTTATTATCAGCGTTATTTGAAACAGCTGTTTTAGCGTTTTTAACTGCTGTACGCATTGCACTCTTTTGTGAAATGTTGCGTGCTTCAGCTTTTTCAGTTGTTTTTACACGTTTAATTGCAGATTTGATATTTGCCATTTCTGTCACCTCCTAAAAGTGAGTTCATCTTATCAAAATTTTATTTGATTACAACAAGAAATATTTTAACAAAAGTCTAACCGTTGTGCAATCATTTATTTGATGGGGTTAGCTTAAAATTTTGCAGATTTATTAAATTGTGTTGGAAACACAATCAATACGTTTTATAATTATAAGTACGTAATTAACATATTAACATATCGCAAGTATGTATTTAAATAAAGATTGTTATAATTTCAAAGTTCATCCAAGATTATGGCGTTTGCATTTACCTATTAAAAACGTTATTATATCAAAGATGCGAAAGATAATACGGGTTTATTTTATGAAAGTGAGAAGGATAAAATGGATAATGAGCAACGCTTAAAAAGAAGAGAGAATATAAGGAATTTCTCGATTATAGCACATATTGACCACGGAAAATCTACATTGGCTGATAGAATTTTAGAAAATACCAAATCAGTTGAAACAAGAGATATGCAAGATCAGTTACTAGATTCAATGGATTTAGAAAGAGAACGTGGTATTACAATCAAATTAAACGCAGTACGTTTAAAGTACGAAGCTAAAGATGGAAATACTTATACATTCCATTTAATCGATACGCCTGGACATGTCGATTTTACATATGAAGTGTCACGTTCTTTGGCAGCTTGTGAGGGCGCGATTTTAGTAGTAGATGCGGCTCAAGGTATCGAAGCACAAACATTAGCAAATGTTTATTTGGCATTAGATAATGAGTTAGAGTTATTGCCTGTAATTAACAAAATTGATTTACCTGCTGCAGAACCTGAACGCGTGAAACAAGAAATTGAAGATATGATAGGTTTAGACCAAGACGATGTTGTTTTAGCAAGTGCTAAATCTAATATTGGAATTGAAGAGATACTTGAGAAAATAGTTGAAGTTGTGCCAGCTCCAGATGGTGACCCAGAAGCACCACTAAAAGCGTTAATATTTGATTCTGAGTATGATCCATATAGAGGGGTAATTTCATCGATAAGAATTGTAGACGGTGTTGTTAAAGCCGGAGATAAAATTCGAATGATGGCCACTGGTAAAGAGTTCGAAGTAACAGAAGTTGGAATTAATACACCTAAGCAGCTTCCAGTTGATGAATTAACAGTTGGTGATGTTGGTTATATTATTGCAAGTATTAAAAATGTTGATGATTCTAGGGTTGGTGACACAATCACATTAGCTAGTAGACCTGCATCAGAACCATTGCAAGGTTATAAGAAAATGAATCCAATGGTATATTGCGGACTGTTCCCGATAGATAACAAAAATTATAATGATTTAAGAGAAGCATTAGAAAAATTACAATTGAATGATGCATCATTAGAATTTGAGCCTGAATCATCACAAGCATTAGGTTTTGGTTATAGAACTGGTTTCTTAGGTATGTTACACATGGAAATAATTCAAGAAAGAATTGAAAGAGAATTTGGCATTGAATTAATTGCAACCGCACCATCTGTAATTTATCAATGTATTTTAAGGGACGGTTCAGAAGTGACGGTTGATAACCCAGCACAAATGCCAGATCGTGATAAAATTGATAAAATATTTGAGCCATATGTTCGTGCAACTATGATGGTTCCAAATGACTATGTAGGGGCAGTAATGGAATTATGTCAACGTAAACGTGGACAATTTATAAATATGGACTATTTAGATGATATTCGTGTAAATATTGTTTATGAATTACCTTTAGCTGAAGTTGTATTTGATTTCTTCGATCAACTTAAATCTAATACCAAAGGATATGCATCATTTGATTATGAGTTCATCGAAAATAAAGAAAGTAATTTAGTGAAGATGGATATTTTATTAAACGGTGATAAAGTGGATGCTCTAAGCTTTATAGTTCATAGAGATTTTGCATATGAACGTGGTAAAGCATTAGTTGAAAAACTTAAAACGTTAATTCCAAGACAGCAATTTGAAGTACCTGTACAGGCTGCAATAGGACAAAAAATTGTAGCACGTACAAATATTAAATCAATGGGTAAAAACGTTTTAGCTAAATGTTATGGCGGTGACATAAGCCGTAAACGTAAATTACTTGAAAAACAAAAAGCAGGTAAAGCTAAGATGAAAGCAGTTGGTAATGTTGAAATTCCACAGGATGCTTTCTTGGCTGTATTGAAAATGGATGACGAATAATTTTTAAAAATCAATTAACAATTTACAATGAATAAAGTTTAATAACTAAAAAGAGGGAGCCTAGGATAAATTAACGTCCTGGGCTTTACAATGTTATATTGGCAGTCATCGACCGAGTTAGAATGAGCTTATAACAATGGGGCCCCAACACAGAAGCTGACGAAAAGTCAGCTTACAATAATGTGCAAGTTGGGGATGGGCCCCAACACAGAGGAATTGGATTTCCAATTTCTACGGACAATGCAAGTTCGCGGGGCCCCAACATAAACAGGCTGGGACATAATTCAATGTTCTATGCTCTACGAAGTTATATTGGCAGTAGTTGACTGAATGAAAATGCGCTTGCAACAAGCTTTTTTTCAATTCTAGTCAACCTTGCCGGCGGGGCCCCAACACAGAGAAATTGGATTTCCAATTTCTACAGACAATGCAAGTTGGGGTGGGGCCCCAACATAAAGAAATACTTATTCTTTAGAAATTAGTATTTCTTATGCATGAATTTAACTCATGTAATTCTATTTTTAAGTACATATTACCTCTGGCTAATGTGTAAGAGCCACTACATAATAAATCATTAGTGGTTCTTTATTATTTCTATCTCACTCTCTCCTAACATTTATAAATATTAAAGTGAATCGATATATTAGACAATCATTGATTAAACGTTAAAGTTAAAAGTAAGAATAATTGCAGATAGTCCAACAGGATATAGCCAATTGGATAAAAAGTCTGAGAAGCGGGGCATTAAAATGACGGTACAAAGTGCATATATACATATTCCATTTTGTGTAAGAATATGTACATATTGTGATTTCAATAAATATTTTATACAGAATCAACCTGTAGATGAGTACTTAGATGCACTAATCACAGAAATGTCTACAGCAAAATATAGGAACTTAAAGACCATGTATGTAGGTGGCGGCACACCAACGGCCCTTTCTATTAATCAGTTGGAAAGATTACTTAAAGCAATACGTGATACGTTTACAATCACAGGCGAGTATACATTTGAAGCAAATCCTGATGAGTTAACTAAAGAGAAAGTCCAACTATTAGAGAAATATGGAGTAAACAGAATTTCAATGGGCGTTCAAACATTCAAGCCGGAGTTATTGTCTGTTTTAGGTAGAACGCACAATACTGAAGATATTTACACTTCGGTGTTAAATGCTAAAAACGCAGGTATTAAATCAATCAGTTTAGATTTAATGTATCATTTACCGAAACAGACGATTGAAGATTTTGAACAAAGCTTAGATCTAGCTTTAGATATGGAAATTCAACATATTTCGAGTTACGGCTTAATACTTGAACCTAAAACCCAATTTTATAATATGTATAGAAAAGGTTTGCTCAAACTTCCTAATGAGGATTTAGGTGCTGACATGTATCAGTTGCTGATGTCTAAGATAGAACAATCTCCTTTCCATCAATACGAAATATCTAATTTTGCATTAGATGGCCATGAATCAGAACATAATAAGGTTTACTGGTTTAATGAGGAATATTATGGATTTGGAGCAGGTGCAAGTGGTTATGTAGATGGTGTTCGTTATACGAATATCAATCCAGTGAATCATTATATCAAAGCTATAAATAAAGAAAATAAAGCAATTTTAGTATCAAATAAACCTTCTTTGACTGAGAGAATGGAAGAAGAAATGTTTCTTGGGTTGCGTTTAAATGAAGGTGTGAGTAGTAGAAGGTTCAAAAAGAAGTTTGACCAATCTATTGAAAGTGTCTTTGGTCAAACAATAAATAATTTAAAAGAGAAGAAATTAATTGTAGAAAAGAACGATGCGATTGCACTTACAAATCGAGGGAAAGTCATTGGTAATGAGGTTTTTGAAGCTTTCCTGATAAATGATTAAAAAAATTTGAAATTTCGAGTCTTTAACATTGACTTACTTTGACCAATTTGATAAATTATAATTAGCACTTGAGATAAGTGAGTGCTAATGAGGTGAAAACATGATTACAGATAGGCAATTGAGTATATTAAACGCAATTGTTGAGGATTATGTTGATTTTGGACAACCCGTTGGTTCTAAAACACTAATTGAGCGACATAACTTGAATGTTAGTCCTGCTACAATTAGAAATGAGATGAAACAGCTTGAAGATTTGAACTATATCGAAAAGACGCATAGTTCTTCAGGGCGTTCGCCATCACAATTAGGTTTTAGGTATTATGTCAATCGTTTACTTGAACAAACATCTCATCAAAAAACAAATAAATTAAGACGATTAAATCAATTGTTAGTTGAGAATCAATATGATGTATCATCAGCATTGACATATTTTGCAGATGAATTATCAAATATATCTCAATATACAACTTTAGTTGTTCATCCTAATCATAAACAAGATATTATCAATAATGTACATTTGATTCGTGCTAATCCTAATTTAGTTATAATGGTTATCGTATTTTCATCAGGTCATGTTGAGCATGTACATCTTGCTTCAGACATACCGTTTAGTAATGATAAACTAAATACAATATCAAATTTTGTTACTAACAAATTAACTGAGTTTAATCAGAATTTACAAGATGATATTGTCTCTTTTGTTCAATCAGAGCAGGAAGAAATATTTATCAATAAATTGTTAAATACGATGAATAATCATATTTCTAATCAAAGTAATAGCATTTATATGGGTGGAAAGGTTAAACTTATTGATGCATTGAATGAAACTAATGTATCTTCAATTCAGCCCATTCTACAATATATAGAATCAAATAGAATTGCAGAATTATTACAAGATATATCTTCACCAAATATTAATGTAAAAATTGGTAATGAAATTGATGACAGCTTAAGTGATATTTCAATTGTAACAAGTCAATATCATTTTGATGAAACGTTAAAAGGTCAAATCGCTGTGATTGGACCTACAGCTATGCATTATCAAAATGTCATTCAATTATTAAATAGAATTTGGTAATGATGGATTAGAAAGTATTGGAGGACAGAAAATGACAAATAAAGACGAATCAGTTGAAAAAAACACTGAATCAACAGTTGAAGAAACAAACGTCAAACAAAATATTGATGATTCAGTTGAACAAACTGAAGAAAGTAAAGGTCATTTACAAGATGAAGCAATAGAAGAAACGTCTGACGAGAATGTTATTGAAGAAATAGATCCAAAAGATCAAAAAATTAATGAACTTCAACAATTAGCAGATGAAAACGAAGAGAAATATTTAAGGCTCTACGCTGAGTTTGAAAATTATAAGCGTAGAATTCAAAAAGAAAATGAAATAAATAAAACATATCAAGCACAACGTGTGTTAACAGATATTTTACCAGCAATAGACAATATAGAACGTGCACTTCAAATTGAAGGTGATGATGAGACTTTTAAATCTCTTCAAAAAGGTGTACAAATGGTGCATGAAAGTTTGATTAACGCACTAAAAGATAATGGTCTTGAAGTTATTAAAACTGAAGGTGAAGCATTTGATCCAAATATTCACCAAGCTGTAGTTCAAGATGATAACCCTGATTTTGAATCTGGCGAAATCACTCAAGAACTACAAAAAGGATACAAGCTTAAAGATAGAGTATTAAGACCATCAATGGTCAAAGTAAACCAATAACTTAAATTTGGCGAAACGACATTGTTTAAAATCAAATTAATTTAATGATTAAATGGAGGAATTTTATTATGAGTAAAATTATTGGTATAGACTTAGGTACAACAAATTCATGTGTAACAGTATTAGAAGGCGATGAGCCAAAAGTAATTCAAAATCCTGAAGGTTCACGTACAACACCATCTGTTGTAGCTTTCAAAAATGGAGAAACTCAAGTTGGTGAAGTAGCTAAACGTCAAGCTATTACAAACCCAAATACTGTTCAATCTATTAAACGTCATATGGGTACTGATTATAAAGTAGATATTGAAGGTAAATCATACACACCACAAGAAATCTCAGCTATGATTTTACAAAACTTAAAAAATACAGCTGAAAGCTATTTAGGTGAGAAAGTTGACAAAGCTGTAATTACAGTACCTGCATACTTTAACGACGCTGAACGTCAAGCAACTAAAGATGCTGGTAAAATTGCTGGTTTAGAAGTTGAGCGTATCATTAATGAACCAACAGCTGCAGCATTAGCATATGGTTTAGACAAAACTGATAAAGATGAAAAAGTTCTTGTTTTTGACTTAGGTGGCGGTACATTTGACGTATCTATCCTAGAATTAGGTGACGGTGTATTCGAAGTACTATCAACAGCCGGTGACAACAAACTTGGCGGTGATGATTTTGACCAAGTAATTATTGACTACCTAGTTGCAGAATTCAAAAAGGAAAATGGCGTAGACTTATCTCAAGATAAAATGGCATTACAACGTTTGAAAGATGCTGCTGAAAAAGCTAAAAAAGACTTATCAGGTGTATCACAAACTCAAATCTCATTACCATTTATCTCAGCTGGTGAAAACGGTCCATTACACTTAGAAGTAAACTTAACTCGTTCTAAATTTGAGGAATTATCAGATTCATTAATTAGAAGAACAATGGAACCTACACGCCAAGCAATGAAAGACGCTGGCTTAACAAATTCAGATATCGATGAAGTTATCTTAGTTGGTGGATCAACTCGTATTCCAGCGGTACAAGAAGCTGTCAAAAAAGAAATCGGTAAAGAACCTAACAAAGGTGTAAACCCAGACGAAGTAGTGGCAATGGGAGCTGCAATCCAAGGTGGCGTTATCACAGGTGACGTTAAAGACGTAGTATTATTAGACGTAACACCACTATCTTTAGGTATTGAAATTTTAGGTGGACGTATGAATACGTTAATTGAACGTAACACTACGATTCCTACATCTAAATCTCAAATCTATTCAACAGCAGTAGATAATCAACCATCAGTAGATGTACACGTATTACAAGGTGAACGTCCAATGGCTGCGGATAATAAAACACTTGGTAGATTCCAATTGACTGATATTCCACCAGCTGAACGTGGTAAACCTCAAATTGAAGTAACGTTTGATATCGATAAAAACGGTATTGTAAATGTAACTGCAAAAGACTTAGGTACAAATAAAGAACAAAGAATTACAATTCAATCAAGTTCTTCATTATCAGACGAAGAAATCGACCGTATGGTAAAAGATGCTGAAGTTAACGCTGAAGCAGATAAAAAACGTCGTGAAGAAGTAGACTTAAGAAACGAAGCTGACAGCCTAGTATTCCAAGTTGAAAAAACTTTAACTGATTTAGGCGAAAATATCGGTGAAGAAGATAAAAAATCTGCTGAAGAGAAAAAAGACGCTCTTAAAACTGCTTTAGAAGGTCAAGATATAGAAGATATTAAATCTAAAAAAGAAGAACTTGAAAAAGTGATTCAAGAATTATCAGCAAAAGTATATGAGCAAGCGGCTCAACAGCAACAACAAGCACAAGGTGCTAATGCTGGTCAAAACAACGATAGTACTGTAGAAGATGCTGAATTTAAAGAAGTAAAAGACGACGACAAAAAATAATTAAACAATACAATTAGAATGTTGTCATGATCTGAAAAGTCAAAGTCAATAGAACATTGGCTTTGGCTTTTTATTTGGATAGTATGACATATTACGTTAAACTATATGAGTTAATTAAGAAAAGGAGAGATAGCTGTGGCCAAAAGAGACTATTATGAAGTTTTAGGCATTAGTAAAGATGCTTCAAAAGATGAAATCAAAAAAGCGTATCGAAAGCTTTCGAAAAAATATCATCCAGATATTAACAAAGAAGAAGGTGCAGATGAAAAGTTTAAAGAAATTTCTGAAGCCTATGAAGTTTTAAGTGATGATAATAAACGCGCAAGCTATGATCAATTTGGACATGACGGGCCACAAGGTTTTGGTGGACAAGGATTCAATGGCTCTGACTTTGGCGGTTTTAGTGGCTTCGGTGGCGGCGGTTTTGAAGATATCTTTAGCTCTTTCTTCGGTGGCGGCAGACAAAGAGATCCAAATGCACCGCAAAAAGGTGATGATCTTCAGTATACAATGACATTGACATTTGAAGAAGCGGTATTTGGTACAACAAAAGAAATTTCAATCCGTAAAGATGTAACATGCGAAACATGTCATGGTGATGGTGCAAAGCCTGGAACAAGTAAAAAGACTTGTAGTTACTGTAATGGCGCTGGTCATGTAGCTGTAGAACAAAATACAATTTTAGGTAGAGTTCGTACTGAACAAGTTTGTCCTAAATGTAATGGAAGTGGTCAAGAATTTGAAGAAGCTTGTCCAACATGTCACGGAAAAGGTACTGAAAATAAAACAGTTAAATTAGAAGTGAAAGTACCTGAAGGTGTCGACAATGAACAACAAATTAGATTAGCTGGCGAAGGCTCTCCAGGTGTGAATGGAGGACCTGCTGGTGATTTATACGTAGTATTTAGAGTTAAACCATCTGAAACATTTAAACGTGATGGTGATGATATTTATTACAAATTAAATGTTAGCTTCCCACAAGCAGCTTTAGGCGATGAAATAAAAATACCAACATTAAATAATGAAGTTATGTTAACAATCCCTGCTGGTACACAAACAGGTAAGCAATTCCGCTTAAAAGAAAAGGGTATAAAAAATGTTCATGGCTATGGATACGGAGATTTATATGTTGATATTAAAGTAGTAACACCTACTAAATTAACAGATAGACAAAAAGAACTAATGAAAGAATTTGCCCAATTAAATGGTGAAGAAATTAATGAACAACCTTCGAATTTTAAAGATAGAGCAAAAAGATTCTTTAAGGGAGAATAAAGTATGAACTGGACAGAGCTTTCAATTATTATTAATCATGAAGCAGTAGAATTGGCTACCAATATACTTGAAAATCATGGATCAAATGGTGTCGTGATAGAAGATTCAGATGATTTAATTAATCAACCAGAAGATAAATACGGTGAAATTTACGCTTTGAAAAAAGAGGATTATCCAGATAAGGGAGTAAGATTGAAAGCCTATTTTAATGAGATGACTTATGATGATAAGTTGCGACAGCGAATTAAAGATGAGTTATTAAATTTAGATGAACTTGATCAACATAACGTTCAATTCAGTGAGCAAATCATTGCAGAAACGGATTGGGAAAATGAATGGAAAAACTATTTCCATCCATTCCGAGCGTCGAAGAAGTTCACAATAGTCCCTAGTTGGGAAACATATGCTAAAGAAGCGGATGAAGAGCTTTGCATTGAGCTCGACCCAGGTATGGCTTTTGGAACAGGCGATCATCCGACTACAAGTATGTGTTTGAAGGCAATAGAAACATATGTATTGCCACAGCATTCAGTGATTGATGTTGGTACTGGCTCAGGTATATTAAGTATTGCAAGTCATCTAATCGGTGTAAAACGTATTAAAGCGTTGGATATTGATGAAATGGCAGTGAGTGTAGCTAAAGAAAACTTCAGAAGAAATCATTGTGAAACGTTAATTGAAGCTGTTCCAGGTAACTTATTGAAAGACGAAACAGAAAAATTTGATATTGTAATAGCAAATATTTTAGCGCATATTATTGATGAAATGATTGAAGATGCTTATAATACTCTAAATGAAGGCGGTTATTTTATTACTTCTGGTATTATAAAAGAGAAGTATGAAGGTATACAGTCACATATGGAGCGTGTAGGTTTTAAAATTATTTCAGAACAACATGACAACGGTTGGGTTTGTCTTGTTGGCCAGAAAGTGAGTGAATAATGTGCAACGTTATTTCATAGACCAAAACGCTGATGTAAGTCAGCGTTTTTTTATTACAAAAAAAGAAGATATTCATCATATAACAAATGTAATGAGATATGATGTTGGTAGTAAAATTATTTTAACTTTTAATGATCAAACAGTTTATTTATGTGAAATTGCTGATATAACAAGTGATAAAATTGCAGTTGATTTAAAAGAAAAACAAAATATTAATACAGAATTGCCAGTTGATGTTACGATTTGCAGTGGACTAATTAAAGCTGACAAATATGAGTGGTTGCTACAAAAAGCTACTGAATTGGGTGCTTCATCATTTATAGCTGTTAGCATGGAACGTTCAATTGTTAAATTAAACGAGGCAAAAGTTGCCAAAAAGATAGAGCGTTGGCAAAAAATAATTAAAGAAGCTGCTGAACAAAGCTATCGTTTAGTGATTCCATCTATTCAATTCGAGTCGAATTTAAAATTAATTTGTGATACTATTGATAATTATGACTATATTCTTATTGCATATGAAGAGGAAGCAAAAGATGGTGAGTTAAGCAATTTCAAGCAAACTTTACAACAATTCAAGGCTCAGGATAAAGTGTTGATGATTTTTGGTCCTGAGGGTGGTTTGTCAGAAAATGAAATTTCATTATTTAGTAATACTAGTACAGTTGTTGGTCTTGGACCGAGAATTTTACGGGCAGAAACTGCGCCATTGTATGCGTTAAGTGCAATAAGTTATGAAAAAGAATTAATGGGGTGAATATTTATGTCAACAGTTGCGTTTCACACATTAGGTTGTAAAGTAAACCATTATGAAACTGAAGCAATCTGGCAATTATTTAAAGAAGCAAACTATGAGCGCGTTGACTTTGAAGCGAATGCTGATGTATTTGTTATTAATACTTGTACAGTAACGAATACGGGTGATAAAAAAAGTCGTCAAATAATTAGACGTGCAATAAGACAAAATCCTGATGCTGTAATCTGTGTAACAGGTTGTTATGCGCAAACTTCATCAGCTGAAATTATGGAAATTCCTGGTGTCGATGTAGTAGTTGGTACACAAGATAGACATAAACTATTAGGTTACATTGACGAATTCCGTAAAGAACGCCAACCAATTAATGGTGTTGGAAATATCATGAAAAATCGTAAATATGAAGAATTAGATGTCCCTTATTTTACAGATAGAACACGTGCGTCATTAAAAATTCAAGAAGGTTGTAACAACTTCTGCACATTCTGTATTATTCCATGGGCTCGTGGTTTAATGCGTTCAAGAGATCCGGAAAAAGTAGTTGAACAAGCGACGCAACTAGTGAATTCAGGATATAAGGAAATTGTATTGACGGGAATTCATACAGGTGGATATGGTCAAGATTTAAAAGATTATAACTTGGCCCAATTATTACGTGATCTTGAAACGATTAATGGATTAGAACGAATTCGAATTTCTTCAATTGAAGCAAGTCAACTTACAGATGAAGTAATTGATGTTTTAGAACGTTCAACAAAAGTTGTGCGTCATTTGCATATTCCATTACAATCTGGTTCAGATACAGTATTAAAACGTATGAGACGTAAGTATACAATGGATAGATTTTCAGAACGATTAACAAAATTGCATAAAGCTTTACCAGACTTGGCAGTTACGAGTGATGTAATTGTTGGTTTCCCAGGTGAAACTGAAGCTGAGTTCCAAGAAACATATGATTTTATCGTAAAGCATAAGTTCTCTGAACTGCATGTTTTCCCTTATTCTCCTAGAATTGGCACGCCAGCTGCAAGAATGGATGACCAAATTGATGAAGAAATTAAAAATGAACGCGTGCATAAGTTAATTACGCTAAGCAATCAACTCGGAAAGTTATATGCGTCTAAATTTGATCAAGATGTGCTTGAAGTAATTCCTGAGGAACAGGGTGACACAGAAGGTACATTAGTTGGATATGCAGATAATTATATGAAAGTACAATTTGAAGGTGACGAATCACTCATAGGTCAAATTGTAAAAGTTAAAATTACGCAAGCAAATTATCCATTAAATGAAGGGCAAGCAATTAAAGTTGTTGATTTCGCAACAAATAAATCTGATAGAGAAGTTTTAGTTTAAGTATTCCTTGATTCATACCATAAGGTTCCGTATTAAAGATATAGGTTTTGTAACGTTGTTTTAACGGCTTCACAATTTACTATATAAGCAACTCTTCTCATTAAATAAATTATTAAGAGATTTTTAGAACAAAATCTAAAAGTCTTTGTGATTTTGATGTGAAATATGTTTCAAATAAAAAACAATTTACTAATTGACCATAAATTACAGATATATTATACTTATAAATGCATAGTTTTACTGTGCAATTGACTATAAAGTTCCGTTGATATTTGGAGGGAGGGAAATACAGATGTCTAAAACAGTAGTACGTAAAAATGAATCACTTGAAGATGCGTTACGTAGATTTAAACGTTCAGTTTCTAAAAGTGGAACAATCCAAGAAGTACGTAAACGTGAATTTTACGAAAAACCAAGCGTAAAACGTAAAAAGAAATCAGAAGCTGCACGTAAACGTAAATTCAAATAATTAATACCTCTGTTGACTCCCTCAACACGAATATTAATTATATAAAACAAACATCACAAGTTAGTGTCTGACACTAATATGTGATGTTTTTTTGTTGTCAATTTTTAATTAAAAAAAGTTATATAGTTTATAAATAATCAAATTGATATTCTATAGGTTCTTATAACTATAAAGTATATTCAATTTCATGTATAATTAATGTGAGGGCGAGGTGAAATTGTGAGTTATAATAATTTTTTACAAATGACAACTATCTTGGAATCAACGGCTGGAGATACTTGGGTTGAACAAGTTAGTAATATAATTGTTCAACCTATTTTTACGTTAATATTAACCTGTTTGACATTCTTAGGATTTGTATATCAACTTTACTCTAAAAAAATCAATGCAGCTGGTATTATCGCCACATTATCATTACTTATTTTATTTTTGGGATTTCTAATCCAAGGAAATGTCAATATGCATTCTATCTTAATATTCTCAATTGGCGTTATATTAGTTGTAATTGAATTATTTGTAGTTGGTGCAGTAATTGGTATTATTGGCATGATACTGATAACTATAAGCATAACAACGCTCGGTGATAATTTGCTATTTATGCTTGCGAATGTTATCGTTGCCTTGATTTTAACGATTGTAGAATGGGTGATATTAGTGAAGATTTTCAACAGAAAGATTCCGTTTTTGGATAAAGTTATCTTAAAAGATTCAACTAATTCTGAGTCAGGTTACAATTCTCATGATAACCGCTCGCACCTCGTAGGAAAGACTGCTCAAACAGTTACAGATCTTCGACCAGCAGGGATTATTTTTTGTGAAAATGAACGTATTGATGCTGTTTCAGATGGCAACTTTATTTTACGCAATAAAACGGTAAAAATCCTTGAAGTTGAAGGAACAAGAGTAGTTGTGAGGGAAGTAGATTAATTAAAAGGAGCGATACCATGTTTAGTTTAAGTTTTATCGTAATAGCAGTTATTATAGTAGTTGCATTACTTATTTTATTCTCATTTGTACCGATTGGTTTATGGATTTCAGCGTTAGCAGCTGGCGTTCATGTTGGTATAGGTACATTGGTTGGTATGCGTTTACGTCGTGTATCTCCAAGAAAAGTTATAGCGCCATTAATTAAAGCGCATAAAGCAGGACTTGCATTAACAACAAACCAATTAGAATCGCATTATCTAGCAGGAGGAAATGTGGACAGAGTTGTTGACGCTAATATTGCTGCACAACGTGCTGACATTGATCTTCCTTTCGAACGTGCTGCTGCAATTGACCTTGCAGGACGTGACGTGTTAGAAGCGGTTCAAATGTCTGTTAATCCTAAAGTCATTGAAACACCATTTATCGCAGGTGTAGCAATGAACGGTATTGAAGTGAAAGCCAAAGCTCGTATCACAGTTAGAGCTAATATTGCTCGACTTGTTGGTGGTGCTGGTGAAGAAACAATCATTGCACGTGTTGGTGAAGGTATCGTTTCAACAATTGGTTCTAGTAAGCATCATACAGAAGTACTTGAAAACCCAGATAATATTTCTAAAACAGTATTAAGCAAAGGTTTAGATTCAGGTACTGCATTTGAAATTTTATCAATTGATATTGCTGACGTTGATATTAGTAAAAATATTGGTGCAGACTTACAAACTGAACAAGCATTAGCAGACAAAAATATTGCACAAGCAAAAGCTGAAGAACGTAGAGCTATGGCTGTAGCAACTGAGCAAGAAATGAAAGCGCGTGTACAAGAAATGCATGCTAAAGTAGTTGAAGCCGAATCTGAAGTACCATTAGCTATGGCTGAAGCATTACGTTCAGGTAATATCAGCGTTAAAGATTATTATAATTTGAAAAATATCGAAGCTGATACAGGCATGAGAAATGCAATTAATAAACGAACTGATCAAAGTGATGATGAGTCACCTGAACATTAAGTCGAGAGGTGATTAAATGAGTGTCGGTATTCTAATTTTTGTCATATCAGTGATCATTTCTATCATTACTACTATGCGCGAAAATAGTCATAAAGATAGACAAAATCAAAAGCCACCTCAAAAAACTTCTACCGATAATGAACCAAAAAAAGGTGGCTTTTTTGAAGAAATTGAGCGAACGTTTAAAGAAATAAGTGAAGAATTAAATGAAGAAGAAAAGAAATCATCGAAACGAAAATATGATGATACGTTACCACCTTTATTCGATGAACTTCCAAAGGAAGAGCCTAAATCGAAACCTGTTGTAGAACCTATGGCACCTAAAAAACAACAAGAGACAAAACCGATGACAGAGAAACCAATTACAGTGCCTAAAGTAGAACCGGTGGAACAGAAACATAGACCTTCTAGACAAGATAATTCTGACGAAATTAGACGTCAATTAGAAAAATCACTTAGAGATGATATTAAAACGATTCGTACTGACATTGATAGAGAAAAAGAAAAGCAAATTGCTAAAATGGAAAAACGTGCTAGAGATATTATTGAGGATAAATACTTATCTGAACGTACAAAACGTTTGAAATTAAAGCAGTTGCTTAATTCTCAAAATGTCGAAAAAGATTTGACTAAATCAGCGTTCCAATTTGATAAAGATGAAGTAATCAATGGTATGATATGGTCAGAAATTTTAGCTAAACCAAAACAATTATAAATTTTTTTGAAAACAAGCACTATCGTAATGGTAGTTGCTTGTTTTTTTACGTTAAGAAAAATTGAAAAACAAAGAGAATCTTTCGAGAAATATTAGTTATTTAAATTACAACAAAATATTGATTAGTCTAAAATTGAATCTGCTTTTATGACAAGGTGAAAAGTATAAATGATTATTTTAAATTAAAGAAAAATGAGTAAGTCAATGCAAAGATGTTTAAATCAATCAATTGCATGATATAATTAAGTAGATATTAAAGCATCATAGAATGAATATAAATGATATATGAAAAGGAGCGCGTGTATGCCTGGAATTATACAAATAGACGATATGAACCAATCTCAAGCTTTAATTGGAAATAATGATGAACATTTAAAAGCAATTGAAGAGAGTTTCGATGTTGTCATCCATGCAAGAGGACAAGAAGTTGCCGTTAAAGGTACAAAAATAGAAAACGTAGAAAAAGCGGAATCAGTATTAATCAATTTGCTGAAGGTTATTGATTTAGGTAATAATATTACAATTAAAGATGTTGAAGCAGCTATTAAAATGGCACATAATAACACAATTCAACATCTGTTAGATTTATATGATGAAGAGATAACTAAGGATGCATTTGGTAAGACGATTCGTGCGAAAACGATGGGGCAACGTATATATGTTAATGCCATGAAAAATAATGATTTAGTATTTGGTATAGGTCCTGCTGGTACAGGTAAGACATTCTTAGCTGTAGTTTATGCAGCAAAGCAACTCCGTAAAGGTGCTGTTAAACGTATTGTATTAACAAGACCTGCTGTTGAAGCAGGAGAGTCACTTGGATTTTTACCAGGAGATTTGAAAGAAAAGGTGGATCCATATTTAAGACCTTTATATGATGGTCTATATACTGTTCTTGGGCGTGAACAAACAGAGCGATTTATTGAAAGAGGCATTATCGAAATAGCGCCACTTGCATATATGCGCGGACGAACATTAGAAGATGCATTTGTAATTCTTGATGAGGCGCAGAATACGACACATGCGCAAATGAAAATGTTTTTAACAAGACTAGGATTTGGCTCAAAAATGGTAGTTACTGGTGACCAAACTCAAATCGATTTACCTAAAGGTGTTAAAAGTGGACTTAAGGAAGCGGTCAGTAGGTTACACAACGTTAAAGGTATAAGTATATTGAAATTAGATCAGAGCGATGTAGTAAGACATCCATTGGTAAGTAAGATCATTGAACATTATGAAGGAGAGAATTAAATGTTTACGATAGATTTTAGCGATCACACAGGCTTAGTTAAAGATGCTTGGTATAAACAAATTGAAGATTTATTAGAATTTGCTAAAAAAGAAGAGCATATAGAAGACGATGCTGAGCTTTCTGTTACATTTGTAGATAAACAAGAAATACAAGAAATTAATCGAACATATAGAGATAAAGATAAAGTTACAGATGTAATCTCATTTGCTTTAGAAGAAGATGAGCCAGATATTGATTATAGTGATCTTGATATACCACGTGTTTTAGGGGATATAATTATCTGTACGGATGTAGCGCAAGAACAAGCAAACAATTATGGACATTCTTTTGAACGAGAATTAGGATTTTTAGCATTACATGGATTTTTGCATCTATTAGGTTATGATCATATGACTGAAACGGATGAAAAGGAAATGTTTGGTCGACAAGATACAATATTAAACGCATATGGATTAACACGAGACTAATTATGAAAAGGTTTAAATATGCACTTGATGGGCTGAAAATCTTAATTCAAAAAGACTATAAATTTCTTTTACATGTGTTTGCAATGATTGTTGCTATTGTCTTTGGTCTCGTACTAAATATTAATCGGATTGAGTGGATATTTATACTCATTGCTATTGCATTAGTTCTCACTGTTGAAGCTTTAAACACTGCTATTGAATATGTTGTAGATTTAGTGACCGCTGAATATCATGATTTAGCTAAATACGCTAAAGATATAGCGGCTTTTAGTGTACTTATAGTTTCAATATTAGCATTTATTATAGGTTTAATAGTATTTTTACCACATTTTATAGCGTTATTTTAGGGAGGCATATATGAGTTATCAACCTCATTATTTTCAAGAAGTTAGAAAAGCACAACAAGAATCATATTCGCCATACAGTCATTTTAAAGTAGGGGCTTATTTAAAAACGAAAGACGGTAGAACTTTTTATGGTACCAATGTAGAAAATGCTTCTTATCCATTATCGATATGTGCTGAACGAGCTAGTTTGGTATCGGCAATTTCTCAAGGATACAGACCAGGTGATTTTGAATCAATAACTGTAACCGTAGATGCAGATAAACCGTCATCACCTTGTGGTGCATGTCGTCAAGTTTTGAAGGAATTATGTGATGATGATATGCCTGTGTATATGACAAATCATAAAGGAGATATGGTTATGATGACAGTCGCAGAGTTACTACCATTTGGATTTTCAGGAAAGGATTTAGAATAAATGACAGAACATAAATCAGGATTTGTTTCAATTATAGGTAGACCAAACGTAGGGAAGTCAACATTTGTTAATAGAGTGATTGGCCATAAAATAGCAATCATGTCCGATAAAGCTCAAACAACTAGAAATAAAATTCAAGGTGTAATGACAAGAGATGATGCGCAAATTATATTCATTGATACGCCAGGTATTCATAAACCTAAACACAAATTAGGTGACTATATGATGAAAGTCGCTAAAAATACATTATCTGAGATAGATGCAATCATGTTTATGGTTAATGCCAATGAGGAAATTGGACGAGGCGATGAATATATTATAGAAATGTTGAAAAATGTTAAGACACCAGTATTTTTAGTATTAAATAAAATAGATTTAGTGCATCCAGATGAATTAATGCCAAAGATTGAAGAATATCAAAGTTATATGGACTTTACAGAGATTGTACCTATTTCAGCATTAGAAGGGCTAAATGTAGATCATTTTATTGA
Source organism: Staphylococcus sp. SA22 (assembly GCF_054165785.1). Lineage (NCBI taxonomy): Bacteria > Bacillati > Bacillota > Bacilli > Caryophanales > Staphylococcaceae > Staphylococcus > Staphylococcus sp. SA22. The sequence goes on from NZ_JBSZQY010000001.1 coordinate 29,366, forward strand.
TGTATTAAAGACGTATTTACCCGAAGGACCTAAATATTATCCAGATGATCAAATTTCAGACCATCCTGAACAATTTGTAGTGGGTGAAATCATTCGTGAAAAAATCCTTCATCTTACAAGTGAAGAAATCCCTCATGCGATTGGTGTTAATGTGGACCGTATGGTTAAAGAAAGCGAAGATCGTGTTCATATCGAAGCAACTATATATGTTGAAAGAGATTCGCAAAAAGGAATTGTCATTGGAAAAGGCGGTAAAAAGTTAAAAGAAGTAGGAAAACGTGCGAGACGTGATATAGAAATGCTTCTAGGCTCTAAAGTTTACTTAGAATTATGGGTCAAAGTTCAAAGAGACTGGCGAAACAAAGTTAACTTTATTCGCCAAATTGGTTATGTTGAAGACCAAGATTAATCTTAAAAGTGGTGAAGATAATTGTTAATGCGCCAAAAAGGGATTATCATCAAAGCAGTTGATTATGGTGAATCTGATAAAATTATCACGATTTTAAATGAGCATGGTGCAAAAGTACCACTTATGGCAAGGCGTGCTAAAAAAGTTAAGACGGGTTTACAAGCGCAAACGCAATTGTTTGTTTATGGTTTGTTTATTTACAATCAGTGGCGAGGTATGGGAACGTTAAATTCTGTAGATGTTATTAGTCAACATTATAAATTACAAATGGACCTTTACGTAAGCAGTTATGCGTCTCTGGCAGCTGAAACTATTGAGCGCTCAATGGATGAAGGTGACATTGCACCATATAACTATCAATTATTACAATTTGTTCTTGAAAAAATAGAATCAGGTACATCTGCACAGTTAATGTCAGTCGTTGTTATGTTAAAGTGTATGAAACGATTTGGTTTTACCGCATCATTTAATCGCTGTGCTGTGAGTGGTAATGACACACAAGCTGATTTAATAGGTTATAGTTTTAAGTTTGACGGTGCGATTTCAAGGCAAGAGGCTTCTAAAGATGTACATGCAGTTATATTATCGAACAAAACACTATATTTATTAGATGTATTACAAAAATTACCAATAGATAAAATGAATTCATTGAATATCCATCAAGAAATTATTGATGAAATGTCAGATATCATTTTAATGTTATATCGTGAATATGCAGGTATGTTTTTTAAAAGTCAGAAACTAATCAACCAATTAAAAAGATTGGAACAATAACATAAAATAATAAAAGGTATTCAAGTAGCCACATAGATGTGTTTATTTGAATACCTTTTTCGAATAGAAAAGAGATACTGGCAATTTTACTAACCAGTATCTCTTTTTATAAATTATATAGCCACCACATATGGTGGAGAGTCTTTTTAATTAGAATTTTGTTTTTTCAGTTAAGAAAGCTTCTAACTCTGAGATTGGCATACGAACTTGTTCCATTGAATCTCTGTCACGTACTGTAACTTGATTATCTTCTAATGAATCAAAGTCGAATGTTACACAATAAGGTGTACCGATTTCATCTTGACGACGGTATCTTTTACCGATAGATTGTGATTCATCGAAATCGATTGAGAATTTAGAACTTAATTGCTCAAAAATCTTAATCGCTTCGCCAGATAATTTCTTACTTAAAGGTAAGATCGCTGCTTTATATGGTGCTAATGCAGGATGGAAGTGTAAAACTGTACGTGCATCTTTGCTACCTTCAACGCCTTCTTCATCATATGCATCACATAAGAAAGCTAATGTTACACGATCTGCACCAAGTGATGGCTCGATACAATATGGAATATATTTTTCGTTCGTTTCTGGATCATGGTATCTGAAATCTTCACCAGAGTGTTCAGCATGTTTACGTAAGTCGAAGTCTGTACGACTTGCGATACCCCATAACTCACCCCAACCAAATGGGAATTTATATTCAATATCAGTTGTTGCATTTGAGTAATGAGATAATTCATCTTCATCATGATCACGTAAACGCATATTTTCACTGCTCATATTTAAGCTTGTTAACCAGTCACTTGCAAAAGTTTTCCAATAATTTTGCCATTCAATTTCTTCACCAGGTTTACAGAAGAATTCAAGTTCCATTTGTTCAAATTCTCTTGTTCTGAAAATGAAGTTACCTGGAGTGATTTCATTACGGAATGATTTACCAATTTGACCGATACCAAACGGTAATTTTTTACGCATTGAACGTTGCACGTTTTTATAGTTTACAAAAATACCTTGTGCTGTTTCAGGACGTAAGAAAATTTCATTTGTAGAATCTTCAGTTACACCTTGGAATGTTTTAAACATTAAATTGAATTGGCGAATTTCAGTCCAGTTAGCAGTTTTACTTACAGGACAAACAATACCTTCATCGTCAATAATTTTTTTCATTTGTTCAAAACTTAAACCATCGGCAATGAAGTTTTCATCACCTTTAACATCTTGCATATAATCTTCAATTAATTTATCAGCGCGATATCGAATTTTACTATCTTTATTATCAATCATTGGGTCGTTGAAGTTGTTTAAGTGTCCTGAAGCTTCCCATACTTTTGGATTCATTAAGATTGCAGCATCGATACCAACGTTAAACGGTGATTGTGTAATGAATTTTTGCCACCAAGCTTTTTTAACATTATTCTTTAATTCAACACCTAAAGGACCATAATCCCATGTGTTTGATAAACCACCGTAAATATCACTACCAGGGAACACAAAACCTCTGTGTTTTGCTAATGAAACAATTGTATCCATATCTTTTGCCATAATTACCTCTCCTCATACATGAAAACGCCCCATGGAAAATAACAGCATAGTAAATATGCTTTACTTCCATGGGACGAGTTAATATTTTAAATTGTATATAATACAAAATAAGTTACGTATTTAACCCGCGGTTCCACCCAAATTAGTGTAGTCACTCGCTTTTATTTTAAAATGATTCGTTGCGCCAATCTTATTGTTAAGCTTACACTATCCTTAACTCGCTGTACGTTTATTCTAATTGATAGATTATTTAAAGGCAAGTAAAATTAATGTGTTTGTGACATGAAAGAAATATCGGTATAATAATAAGTGAATAAAAAAGGGGTGAAGACCTATAGAACTCAGTCAAAGACAAGAACGAATCATCGAAATTGTTAAAACTCAAGGACCCATTACTGGTGAACAAATAGCAGATAAGTTGAATTTAACAAGAGCAACGCTCAGACCAGATTTAGCGATATTAACAATGTCAGGTTTTTTAGAAGCGCGTCCCCGAGTTGGATATTATTATTCAGGTAAATCAAAAGGTAAATTTTTTAATGAAAAACTTCGACAATTTGAGGTTAAGGACTATATGTCTCAACCTGTTGTGCTAAGAGAGAATACAACAGTTTATGACGCTATTTGTACAATTTTTTTAGAAGATGTAAGTACATTATTTATTATTAATGAAGATAACGATTTTGTTGGTGTGTGTTCAAGAAAAGATTTATTAAGAGCTTCAATGATTGGAGCAGATATTCATACAGTACCTATCAGTGTAAATATGACACGTATGCCTAATGTCACTTATTTAGAGGAAAGCGAATTAGTCATATACGCAGCAGATAGAATGATTGAAAAAGAAATTGATTCGATTCCAATTGTAAGAAAAAAAGATAATCAAAAGTATGAAGTAATTGGAAGAATTTCCAAAACAACAATAGCTAAGTTATTAGTAGCATTATATAAAGAATAGGTGAGAAGTAATGGAAAAAATTAAAATTATCGTAGCCTCAGATTCTATAGGTGAAACGGCAGAGTTAGTTGCTAGGGCAGGTATTTCACAATTTAATCCTAAGCAATGTAAAAATGAATTATTAAGATATCCGTATATTGAATCTTTTGAAGATGTTGATGAAGTGATTCAAGTTGCTAAAGATACAAATGCTATCATTGTTTATACACTTATTAAACCTGAAATGAAGCAATATATGAGTGAGAAAGTAGCAGAATTCCAATTGAAGTCCGTCGATATTATGGGGCCATTAATGGATTTATTATCAGCATCGGTTGAAGAAAAACCTTATAATGAGCCAGGTATCGTTCATAGATTAGATGATGCATATTTCAAGAAAATTGATGCGATAGAGTTTGCAGTTAAATATGATGATGGTAAAGATCCTAAAGGATTACCTAAAGCTGATATTGTTTTACTTGGTATTTCGAGAACTTCAAAGACACCATTATCTCAGTATTTAGCGCATAAGAGTTACAAAGTTATGAATGTACCGATTGTACCAGAAGTGACACCGCCAGATGGCTTATATGATATTGATCCAAAGAAATGTATCGCACTTAAAATAAGTGAAGAAAAATTAAATCGCATTAGAAAAGAGCGACTAAAACAATTAGGACTAGGTGACACAGCTCGTTATGCAACAGAAGCTCGAATCCAAGAAGAATTGAATTACTTTGAAGAAATCGTAAGTGAAATTGGATGTCCTGTCATTGATGTTTCTCAAAAAGCAATCGAAGAAACAGCAAACGATATAATCCATTATATTGAACAAAATAAATCGAAATGATTTCATTTTTGTCAAAAATTAGGTATAATAGTATAACTAATGCTTAATAGGTGATTTAATTTGCGAATAGATCAATCGATCATTAATGAAATAAAAGATAAAACCGACATTTTAGACTTGGTAAGTGAATATGTAAAATTAGAAAAGAGAGGACGCAATTATATAGGTTTGTGTCCTTTTCATGATGAAAAGACACCTTCATTTACAGTTTCTGAAGATAAACAAATTTGTCATTGTTTTGGTTGTAAAAAAGGTGGCAATGTTTTTCAATTTACTCAAGAAATTAAAGACATATCATTTGTTGAAGCGGTTAAAGAATTAGGTGATAGAGTTAATGTTGCTGTAGATATTGAGGCAACACAATCTAACTCAAATGTTCAAATTGCTTCTGATGATTTACAAATGATTGAAATGCATGAGTTAATACAAGAATTTTATTATTACGCTTTAACAAAGACAGTCGAAGGCGAACAAGCATTAACATACTTACAAGAACGTGGTTTTACAGATGCGCTTATTAAAGAGCGAGGCATTGGCTTTGCACCCGATAGCTCACATTTTTGTCATGATTTTCTTCAAAAAAAGGGTTACGATATTGAATTAGCATATGAAGCCGGATTATTATCACGTAACGAAGAAAACTTCAGTTATTACGATAGATTTCGAAATCGTATAATGTTTCCTTTGAAAAATGCGCAAGGAAGAATTGTTGGATATTCAGGTCGAACATATACCGGTCAAGAACCAAAATACCTAAATAGTCCTGAAACACCTATCTTTCAAAAAAGAAAGTTGTTATATAACTTAGATAAAGCACGTAAATCAATTAGAAAATTAGATGAAATTGTATTACTAGAAGGTTTTATGGATGTTATAAAATCTGATACTGCTGGCTTGAAAAACGTTGTTGCAACAATGGGTACACAGTTGTCAGATGAACATATTACCTTTATACGAAAGTTAACATCAAATATAACATTAATGTTTGATGGGGATTTTGCGGGTAGTGAAGCAACACTTAAAACAGGTCAACATTTGTTACAGCAAGGGCTAAATGTATTTGTTATACAATTGCCATCTGGCATGGATCCTGATGAATACATTGGTAAGTATGGCAACGACGCATTTACTGCTTTTGTAAAAAATGACAAAAAGTCATTTGCACATTATAAAGTGAGTATATTAAAAGATGAAATTGCACATAATGACCTTTCATATGAACGTTATTTGAAAGAACTGAGTCATGACATTTCACTTATGAAGTCATCAATTCTACAACAAAAGGCTATAAATGATGTTGCGCCATTTTTCAATGTTAGTCCTGAGCAGTTAGCTAACGAAATACAATTCAATCAAGCACCAGCCAGTTATTATCCAGAAGATGAGTATGGCGGTTACATTGAACCTGAGCCAATTGGTATGGCACAATTTGACAATTTGAGCCGTCAAGAAAAAGCGGAGCGATCATTTTTAAAACATTTAATGAGAGATAAAGATACATTTTTAAATTATTATGAAAGTGTTGATAAGGATAACTTCACAAATCAGCATTTTAAATATGTATTCGAAGTCTTACATGATTTTTATGCGGAAAATGATCAATATAATATCAGTGATGCTGTACAGTATGTTAATTCAAATGAGTTGAGAGAAACACTAATTAGCTTAGAACAATATAGTTTGAATGACGAACCATATGAAAATGAAATTGATGATTATGTCAATATTATTAATGAAAACGGACAAGAAACAATTGAGTCATTGAATCATAAATTAAGGGAAGCTACAAGGATTGGCGATGTAGAATTACAGAAATACTATTTACAGCAAATTGTTGCTAAGAATAAAGAACGCATGTAGCATGTGATTTTAAAGAATAATACGAATAATGATTATGTCAAAATGTATAAGGGTAAATGATAGTTACCGCATTTAAACAACACTGTTGAAAAATAAATATTGGGATTAGTTCCTATTTGTAAAATAAAATTAAAAATATGGATGAATTAATTAAGAATTTAGTTTAAAATAGCAATATTGAATAAATTTCGAATGTTCATATTTAAAATCGGGAGGCCGTTTCATGTCTGATAACACAGTTAAAATTAAAAAACAAACAATTGATCCGACATTAACATTAGAAGATGTTAAGAAGCAATTAATTGAAAAAGGTAAAAAAGAGGGTCATTTAAGTCATGAAGAAATTGCTGAAAAACTTCAGAATTTCGATATCGACTCTGATCAAATGGATGATTTCTTTGATCAATTAAATGATAATGATATTTCACTAGTTAATGAAAAAGATAGTTCAGATACTGACGAGAAACTGAATCCAAGTGATCTTAGTGCCCCTCCAGGTGTTAAAATAAATGACCCAGTTCGTATGTACCTTAAAGAAATTGGGCGTGTTAACTTATTAAGTGCACAAGAAGAAATCGAATTAGCCAAACGTATTGAACAAGGTGATGAAGTAGCAAAATCAAGACTTGCAGAAGCGAACTTACGTTTAGTTGTAAGTATTGCTAAAAGATACGTAGGTCGTGGTATGTTATTCCTTGATTTAATCCAAGAAGGTAATATGGGTCTTATTAAAGCTGTTGAAAAATTTGACTTTAACAAAGGATTTAAGTTTTCAACATATGCAACATGGTGGATTAGACAAGCAATCACTCGTGCAATTGCTGACCAAGCACGTACGATTCGTATCCCTGTGCATATGGTAGAAACAATTAATAAATTAATTCGAGTTCAACGTCAATTATTACAGGACTTAGGTCGAGATCCAGCACCAGAAGAAATTGGTGAAGAAATGGATTTACCAGCAGAAAAAGTTCGTGAAATTTTAAAAATTGCGCAAGAACCTGTTTCATTAGAAACGCCAATTGGTGAAGAAGATGATAGTCATTTAGGAGACTTTATTGAGGATCAGGAAGCACAAAGTCCTTCAGATCATGCGGCTTATGAATTATTAAAAGAGCAATTAGAAGATGTGCTTGATACATTAACTGATAGAGAAGAAAATGTATTACGATTAAGATTTGGTCTTGATGATGGCAGAACAAGAACACTTGAAGAAGTTGGTAAAGTTTTCGGTGTTACACGTGAACGTATTCGACAAATCGAAGCAAAAGCACTTAGAAAATTAAGACATCCAAGTCGTAGTAAACGTTTGAAAGACTTTATGGATTAATTTATATCAATTTTAATGATTGATACCAAGACATGAATAAGCGCTTATTTATTTTTAGATTAAGATTTAACTTGAGTGAGGTTGGTACATTGAATAATGTTCAACCTCTTTTTTCATAAAGGAGAATAAAATGATTTCGTTAAATAACCGATTAACGACGGTAAGTCGATTTTTAAAACAAGGTACAATCGCGGATATTGGCTCAGATCATGCTTATTTGCCAATCTATGCAATTCAAAACCACTTATGCGATTGCGGTATTGCAGGAGAAGTTATTCAAGGCCCTTTTCAAGCTGCTGTGAAAAATGTAGCTGCAAATCAATTAGTAGAAAGAATTGATGTACGTTTAGGGGATGGCTTAAGTGTTATTCATCCTGAGGACGTAATCGATAATATCACAATTTGTGGTATGGGCGGACCACTTATTGCTAAAATTTTAAAAGATGGGCAAGATAAGTTAAGTCAACATCCAAGGTTGATTTTACAAAGTAATATCCAAACTGAAAATTTAAGACAAACATTACAACAATTGAATTATGAAATAATTGATGAAATAATAATGGAAGAAAAAGGCCATATTTATGAAATTGTTGTAGCAGAATATTCTACGCAATTAATAGAGCTATCATCTGATGAATTGAAATTCGGACCAAAATTGCTGAACAACAAAAATGAATATTTTATAAAAAAATGGCAAAGAGAGTTAGAAGCACTTTATCATATTAAATCGAAACTCAATACTGAACAACATCATCAACGTTTAGCTCAAATTAATGACGAAATTGCTGTAATTGAAAGGGTGTTATAGTAATGAAAATAGCTGATTTAATGACATTGTTAGATCATCATGTGCCATTTAGAACTGCTGAATCTTGGGATAATGTAGGATTGTTAATAGGTGATGAAGATGTTGCAGTTACTGGTGTTTTAACAGCATTAGACTGTACGTTGGAAGTAGTAAATGAAGCAATCGAAAAAGGTTATAATACTATTATTAGTCATCATCCTCTAATCTTTAAAGGCGTAACATCATTAAAAGCTAATGGTTATGGTTTGATTATTAGAAAACTAATTCAACATGACATTAATTTAATAGCGATGCATACAAATTTAGATGTAAATCCTCATGGTGTCAATATGATGTTGGCGAAGGCGATGGGATTGAAGAACATTTCAATAATAAATAATCAACAAGATGTATACTATAAAGTTCAAACATATATACCTAAGGATAATGTTGGACCATTTAAAGATAAGCTTAGTGAAAATGGATTAGCACAAGAAGGTAATTATGAATATTGTTTCTTTGAAAGTGAAGGAAGAGGGCAATTCAAACCAGTTGGTGAAGCTAATCCAACAATAGGACAAATTGATAAAATTGAATATGTAGATGAAGTTAAAATTGAATTTATGATAGATGCATGTCAAAAGTCAAGGGCTGAGCAATTAATTAAACAATACCATCCATATGAAACACCGGTATTTGATTTTATTGAGATAAAACAAACATCCCTTTATGGACTTGGCGTTATGGCAGAAGTGGATAATCAAATGACATTGGAAGATTTCGCAGCTGATATTAAATCTAAATTAAATATCCCAAGTGTCCGTTTTGTTGGTGTGTCTAATCAGAAAATTAAACGTATTGCAATTATTGGTGGTTCAGGTATTGGATATGAATATCAAGCTGTTCAACAAGGCGCAGATGTCTTTGTTACAGGTGATATTAAACATCATGATGCCTTAGATGCTAAAATTCATGGTGTGAACTTAATTGATATTAATCATTACAGCGAATATGTGATGAAAGAAGGTTTAAAAACGTTACTAATGAATTGGTTCAATACAGAAAAAATAAATATAGATGTTGAAGCATCTACAATTAATACAGATCCATTTCAATATATTTAAACTAAAATCTCGGGATTTCTAAATTTTGAAATTTCGAGGTTTTAATATTTTTATTTAAAATAGCACATTTATACTTTATAATAGTAAAGATGAACATAGAAGGAGGCCAAATCATGGCAAAACATCCATTCGAACAATTTAATCTAGAATCTAGTTTAATTGACGCTGTGAAAGACCTTAATTTTGAAAAACCAACTGAAATTCAGAATCGAATTATTCCAAGAATACTAAAGAGAACAAATTTAATTGGTCAATCTCAAACGGGTACAGGGAAATCTCATGCATTTTTATTACCATTAATGCAGTTAATTGATAGTGAAATAAAAGAACCACAAGCAATCGTAGTTGCACCAACAAGAGAACTTGCACAACAACTATACGATGCAGCGAACCATTTAAGCCAATTTAAAGCTGGCGTTTCAGTTAAAGTTTTTATTGGTGGTACAGATATAGAGAAAGATAGACAACGTTGTAATGCACAACCACAATTGATTATAGGCACCCCTACTAGAATTAATGACTTAGCTAAAACGGGACATTTACATGTGCACTTAGCATCATATTTAGTTATTGATGAAGCGGATCTTATGATTGACTTAGGATTAATTGAAGATGTAGATTACATTGCTGCAAGATTGGAAGATAATGCAAATATTGCGGTGTTTAGTGCTACAATTCCACAACAGTTACAACCATTTTTAAATAAATATTTAAGTCATCCAGAATATGTAGCTGTCGACAGTAAAAAACAAAATAAAAAGAACATCGAATTCTTTTTAATACCTACTAAAGGTGCAGCTAAAGTTGAAAAGACTTTAAATTTAATTGATATACTAAATCCATACTTATGTATTATTTTCTGTAATAGTAGAGATAATGCAAATGATTTAGCACGTTCACTAAATGAAGCTGGCATTAAAGTTGGTATGATTCATGGTGGTTTAACGCCACGTGAACGTAAACAACAAATGAAACGTATACGTAATTTAGAATTCCAATACGTTATTGCCAGCGATTTAGCATCTCGTGGTATTGATATTGAAGGTGTTAGTCATGTCATCAATTTTGATGTGCCAAATGATATTGACTTCTTTACACATAGAGTCGGCCGAACTGGCCGTGGGAATTATAAAGGTGTAGCAATTACGCTTTATAGTCCTGATGAAGAACACAATATTTCATTAATAGAAGATCGTGGTTTTGTTTTCAATACTGTTGATATTAAAGATGGTGAGTTAAAAGAAGTTAAAGCGCACAATCAGCGTCAAGCAAGAATGCGCAAAGATGACCATTTAACTAATCAAGTGAAGAACAAAGTTCGAAGTAAAATTAAAAACAAAGTTAAACCAGGTTATAAGAAGAAATTTAAACAAGAAGTTGAAAAAATGAAACGTCAAGAGCGTAAACAATTTAGTAAGCAGCAAAATAGACAAAAACGTAAGCAAAACAAAAAAGGTTAGGTGTGTTTTATGTTATTAGGATCACATGTTTCAATGAGTGGTAAAAAGATGTTAGAAGGTTCTGCTATAGAAGCGCATGAATATGGTGAAACAACATTTATGATTTATACTGGTGCACCTCAAAACACGCGCCGTAAAAGTATTGAAGATTTAAATATAACTAAAGGTCATGAAGTGATGGAAAAATATGGCTTATCTAATATTGTTGTTCATGCACCATACATCATTAATATTGCAAATACAACCAAACCAGAAACGTTTAATCTTGGTGTAGATTTCTTGCAACAAGAAATTGAAAGAACGCAAGCTATAGGCGCTAAAGATATTGTATTACATCCGGGTGCGCATGTTGGAGCTGGTGTTGATGCCGGAATTAATAAGATTATTGAAGGATTAAATGAAGTTTTAACGAATGACAATAATGTACGTATTGCGCTTGAAACGATGGCAGGTAAAGGTACAGAGATTGGTCGTTCGTTTGAAGAGTTAGCACGTATTATTGATGGAGTTCATAATAACGAACGTTTATCAGTATGTTTTGATACATGTCATACGCATGATGCTGGATATAATGTGAAAGAGGACTTTGATGGCGTATTAAATGAATTTGATAAAATCATTGGAGTCGACAGAATTAAAGTTGTTCATGTCAATGATTCTAAAAATGACCGTGGCGCTCAAAAAGACCGACATGAAAATATTGGCTTCGGTTACATTGGTTTTGATGCATTAAATTACATTGTGCATCATGATTGTTTTAAAGATATTCCGAAAATCTTAGAAACACCTTATGTTGGTGAAGATAAGAAAAATAAAAAACCGCCATATAAACTTGAAATTGAAATGTTAAAACAACAGCAATTTGACCCAGAATTAAAAAATAAAGTTATGCAACAATAAAATGATAATGCTCTCTTCAAGAAATGCGATAAATAATACTTGAAGGGGGCATATCTCTTTATTTTGTCTTGTTTTGAGTCGTAAACATTACTGTTTACATATGTTACTAGGAGTTGTATAGTTGAATGCGAGGTGAGAATACGATGACACCAGTCTTTGAATTGAAAAATGTCAATTACTACTATGATCATAAAAAAGTGTTAGAAAATATAAACATTAAAATAAATAAAGGTGAATTTTTAGCAATTGTTGGACCAAATGGTGCTGGTAAATCAACATTATTGAAGTTGATTCTAGGATTATTACCTTTACAAAGTGGTGAGATTTTTGTTGAAGGTATAGATTTTAAAAATAAGAAAACATCAATTAAATTAAGCTATGTATCACAAAAAGCAAATGCCTTTAATTCAGGTTTCCCAGCAAGTGTTAAAGAAGTTGTTTTAAGCGGATTAACAAAGACAAAACGTCTTTTCCAAACATTTAATAGCAAAGATAATGAAAAAGTGATTAAAGTACTAGAAAGACTGAATATAAGTGATTTAATTCATAAAAATATAGCAGAATTATCAGGTGGTCAACAACAACGTGTAATGATTGCTCGAGCATTGATTTCAGAACCTGCAGTATTAGTACTTGATGAACCAACGAATGGTATTGATGCAAAACATGTAAGTGAATTTTATAATACTTTAGATCAATTAAAACAAGAAGGTATCACCATTATCTTAGTTACTCATGATATTGGTGTTGTAGCAGATACTGCTACTGAAGTAGCATGTTTAAATAAGCATTTGCATTTCCATGGTACAACTGATGAGTTTAAATCACTTGATGAAGTTGAAATTTCAAAAATTTATGGACATCCTGTACGTTTTGTCGATCATCAGCATAATCGAGAATGTTGTAATTAATAAAGATTTGAGTTTATTTAAAATGGAAAGGCGTGTCACAATTGATAGATGCATTATTGAATTTTGATTTTATGAGGTACTCTTTAATTAGTGGTATCTTGATAGGTTTTATTGCGCCTCTAATCGGTGCTTTTATCGTTGTTAGACGACTATCACTTATAGCTGATGCTCTAAGTCATGTAACTTTAGGTGGTATATCCTTCGGTATGTTTTTACTTACTATTATGCCAACACTAGTATTTATTAATCCAATGTGGTTTGGAATCTTATTCGCAATAGTAGGTGCGCTTCTAATTGAAAAATTAAGAACGTCATACACTGCTTACCAAGAAATCGCTATTCCAATTATAATGAGTGCTGGTATCGCCTTGAGTGCAATCTTCATTTCATTAGCTGATGGGTTCAATCAAGAAATTGTTGGATTGCTATTTGGCTCAATAAGCGCAGTGAATATAAGTGATTTAACAACGATTATTGTCATTGCCATCATAGTTGTTCTGTTTATTACATTGTTTTATAAAGAATTATTTATATTGTCATTTGATGAGGAATATAGTAAAGTCATTGGCATTCCTAAATGGATTCAATTTTTATTTATTGTTATTGTAGCGATGGTTATTTCTGCCTCAATGCGTGTTGTAGGGATACTGTTAGTAAGTGCGTTAATCACGTTACCAATTGCAATAAGTATGAGAATAACAAAAAGTTTTAAGCAATTGATATTACTAAGTGTATTTTTAGGTGAATTATCAGTAATATTAGGCTTAGTCCTAGCTTTCTATATGGACATTTCTCCGGGTGGTGTAATTGTAGTTCTACTAGTTATTTTACTTATGATTACAATGGCTTATCAGAAAATGCGAATGAAGTTTAAAAAGGGAGCTAATATCAATGAATACAAATGATGCTATTAAAATTTTAAAAGAGAACGGTTTAAAATATACAGATAAACGTAAAGATATGTTAGATATTTTTGTCGAAGAAGATAAGTATATTAACGCAAAGTATATACAACAAGTTATGGATGAAAATTATCCTGGAATTTCATTCGACACAATATATAGAAACCTGCACTTATTTAAAGATTTAGGGATTATTGAAAATACAGAACTTGATGGTGAAATGAAGTTTAGAATCGCTTGTACGAACCATCATCATCATCATTTTATCTGTGAAAAGTGTGGAGATACAAAGGTAATAGATTATTGTCCAATAGATCAGATAAAATTATCACTACCTGGTGTTAATATTCACAAACACAAACTTGAAGTTTATGGTGTATGTGAGTCTTGCCAAGATTAATATAAAGAAATGAGATTTATGCACATTTGGTCAGATGTATGCATAAATCTCATTTTTTAAATTATAGAAGATAAAGGTTCATTTCATACTCCGTTCGTATGATTTTATGGCAAATCTGTTAACTTTTTATATACAAAATGTTTAATTATTTTTGATTTGAGTTATATTAAATGAGTAGAGAAAATAATAAGTAGTAGAATTTAAGCAAATTCTTTGTTGAACCAGTCACTGCTTGTTATTATTTACTTACAGACATTTTAGGAGGATGATTATTTATGGCTTTTGAATTACCAAAATTACCATACGCATTTGATGCATTAGAACCACATTTTGACAAAGAAACTATGGAAATTCACCATGACAGACATCATAACACTTATGTTACGAAATTAAATGCTGCAGTAGAAGGTACAGATTTAGAATCTAAATCTATTGAAGAAATTGTTGCTAATTTAGACAGTGTACCAGCTAACATCCAAACTGCTGTACGTAATAATGGCGGTGGACATTTAAACCATTCATTATTCTGGGAGTTACTTTCACCAAACTCAGAAGAAAAAGGTACTGTAGTAGAAAAAATTAAAGAACAATGGGGTTCTTTAGAAGAATTTAAAAAAGAATTTGCTGACAAAGCAGCTGCACGCTTTGGTTCAGGTTGGGCTTGGTTAGTCGTAAACAATGGCCAGTTAGAAATTGTGACTACACCAAACCAAGATAATCCATTAACTGAGGGTAAAACACCTATTTTAGGTTTAGACGTATGGGAACACGCTTATTACCTAAAATATCAAAACAAACGCCCTGACTACATTGGCGCATTTTGGAATGTAGTTAACTGGGAAAAAGTTGACGAATTATATAATGCAACAAAATAAAGTATGATTACTTGTTCGGTCTCTTAAATGAGACCGTTATTTTTTTGTCAAAAAGATAGAAATAATTTCTAAATTCATATATGATTTAAAGTGAAAGACTTTGAATAGAGGTAGGTAGTTTTGTTAAAAAGACTAAAAGAAAAATCAAATGATGAAATCGTTCAAAATACAATTAACAAGAGAATTAACTTTATATTTGGTGTGATTGTATTTATTTTTGCAGTACTAGTACTACGTTTAGGTTATTTACAAATCGCACAAGGCTCACATTATAAACAAATTATAAAAAATGATGAAAACATTACAGTAAATGAGTCTGTGCCAAGAGGTCGTATTTTAGACAGAAATGGGAAAGTTTTAGTTGATAATGCTTCTAAAATGGCTATTACATATACTAGGGGTCGAAAAACAACACAATCGGAAATGTTGGATACGGCTGAAAAGTTATCAAAGCTAATCAAGATGGATACTAAGAAGATTACAGAACGTGATAAGAAAGATTTCTGGATTCAGTTGCATCCTAAAAAAGCAAAAGCAATGATGACAAAAGAACAAGCTATGTTAGCAGATGGAAGTATTAAACAAGATCAATATGATAAACAACTGTTATCGAAAATCGGAAAATCACAATTAGATGAATTGTCTTCTAAAGATTTACAAGTTTTAGCCATTTTTCGAGAGATGAATGCAGGAACAGTTTTAGATCCACAAATGATAAAAAATGAAGATGTCAGTGAAAAAGAGTATGCAGCAGTTTCTCAGCAACTTTCCAAATTACCAGGTGTTAACACGTCTATGGATTGGGATAGAAAATATCCATATGGCGACACTTTAAGAGGTATATTTGGAGATGTATCGACACCTGCTGAAGGTATTCCAAAAGAATTGACAGAACATTACTTATCCAAAGGATATTCACGCAATGATCGTGTTGGAAAATCTTACCTAGAATATCAATATGAAGATGTATTGCGTGGTAAGAAGAAAGAAATGAAATACACAACGGACAAATCTGGAAAAGTTACATCTTCAGAAGTGTTAAATCCTGGCGCTCGCGGTCAAGATTTGAAATTAACAATCGATATAGATCTTCAAAAAGAAGTAGAATCATTATTAGATAAACAAATTAAGAAGCTTCGCAGCCAAGGTGCCAAAGATATGGATAATGCTATGATGGTTGTACAAAATCCTAAAAATGGAGACATTCTTGCGCTTGCCGGAAAGCAGATTAATAAGAGTGGTAAAATGACTGATTATGACATTGGTACGTTTACTTCTCAATTTGCGGTTGGATCTTCTGTAAAAGGTGGAACATTATTAGCTGGTTATCAGAATAAAGCTATCAAAGTTGGAGAAACAATGGTCGATGAACCATTACATTTCCAAGGTGGTTTGACAAAACGATCATACTTTAATAAAAACGGGCATGTATCTATTAATGATAAGCAAGCTTTGATGCATTCATCAAACGTATATATGTTTAAAACAGCATTAAAATTAGCGGGAGACCCTTATTATTCTGGTATGGCTTTACCTTCAGACATAAGTTCACCTGCCCAAAAGCTAAGAAGAGGATTAAATCAAGTAGGTTTAGGTGTGAAAACAGGAATAGATTTACCAAATGAAACAAGAGGTCAAATCGAACCATTAACAAATAATCCAGGTAATTATCTAGATTTATCAATTGGTCAATATGATACCTATACACCATTACAATTATCACAATATGTTTCAACTATAGCGAATGATGGTTATAGAATACAGCCACACATTGGATTAACGATTCATGAATCAACTAATAAAGATGAGGTTGGTCCACTCAAGAAGAAAATTAATGGCACCGTATTGAACAAGGTTAATAATACTGAAAAAGAAATCAAACAAATTCAAGAAGGATTCAAAATGGCATTTAATGATAAAGATGGTACTGGATATGTTAGTTTTAAAGATACAGTAGTCCCTACTGCTGGTAAAACGGGTACCGCTGAAGTGTTCCAAAACGGAGAGCCAAGAGTTAACTCTACTTATATAGGATACGCGCCAATTGATGATCCAAAATTAGCGTTTTCAATTGTATATACAAATCAGCCTGTACCACCACCATGGTTAACAGGTGGAGACTTAGGTAGAGATGTAATTAACTACTACTTTAAGCAGTTAGGTAAAGATGATAAAAATAAAGACAAAGACAAATAAAATTTAGCCTGACGATTGTGTAGCGCATGGTTGTAAAATTTTAACTTTGCAAATATTATAGATGTTGGTATAATAATAAAGTCGTATTTAGAAATGATAAGGAGGAATAACCATGCGCGTAAACGTAACTTTAGCTTGTACGGAATGTGGTGACAGAAACTACATTACAACTAAGAACAAAAGAAATAATCCAGAACGTGTTGAAATGAAGAAATTCTGTTCACGTGAAAACAAACAAACTTTACACCGTGAAACAAAATAATCATTAAAATTAAATTTAAATTAACAATAAAAAAGGTGAAATCTCAAAATAAGAGGTTTCACCTTTTTAATTGTGCACACGTATGAAATGATAAAAGATTTTCAATTGAAATAATAAATTTTAGAATTGTCGCATAATTCATCATGACAACATAATGACATGTATTGTTATTAACGATATAATAGAATTGAATAAAGTGGGTGATAATGTGACTAAAAATGAGATTAGAAAATACATTTTACATAAAATGAAGAATTTTAATAAAGCTGAAAAGCGAAAAGCAGACACATGGTTAAGAAATCAATTTTTTGCAACTGAAGAATACAAAGAAGCAAACGCAATTGCGCTAGTTCTTTCTTTTAATCATGAAGTTGATACTTTTTCTATAATTGAACAAGCCTTAATGGATCATAAACGTATTTTTGTACCGAAAATGGATTATTTAAACCATCAAATGACTTTTAAAGAGATATTTAATCTCAAAGATATTGATGTCGATAATAAGGGGATTTACTATCCAACTTCAAAAGGTGAAACAACGAATAACCTAGATTTAATTGTTGTTCCTGGTGTCGGATTTCAAAACGATGGATATAGAATTGGGTATGGTGGTGGCTATTACGACAGGTTTTTAGCTAATTATCAGACAAAGACAATAAGCTTATTATACGATTTTCAAATAACATCATTTGAACCGGAATCATTCGATCGACCAGTCGATAAATTGATTATATATCAATCAGCATAGTGGAGGACTAAATGAACATAGACAAACAATTTTGGAAAACAATATATTATTGGATTAGGTACTTGAATTTTGATATTGTCAGTAGGGAAAAAGATGATCAAGAAATTTGGTTAGCCCATAAAAGAAAAAAACAAGTAGTCATTTTTAAACAACATATCAAGTCTACCCAAGAAATACGTTTTGACAAAGCGAAGGTGCTTGAACACAAAGATGAAATAGCAAATTTTATTTCTTTCGAACCACAAAGTTTTGAATTTTATTATTTTACAGAATCGGAATTTTCAGAAGAACAATTAAATGAAGTTTCGCCAATTAGAATTAAATTCAATGTTATAAGACACACAAAAGATTTGATAAAGCATATGCCGAATATATTTTTGGCTAGACTTATTTCAGAAGATAATGATAAAAAGACATATATGTTCTATAAACGCAAAGTATTAACTGATAACTTTTTAGATAAATATATGCAGAAATTTTCACCGGCAACATACACAATAATATTTGTAAATGTCTTAATATGGTTATGTATGATTTTATATTTAAATAATTTTTCGGATGTAAAATTATTAGATGTTGGCGGGTTAGTGCATTTTAATGTCGTACATGGTGAATGGTATCGAATTGTTACATCGATGTTTTTACATTTTAGTTTTGAACATATACTTATGAATATGCTTTCATTATTTATTTTTGGTAAAATAGTCGAAGCAATTATTGGTTCATGGAGGATGTTAACTGTATACTTTATTGCAGGGCTGTTTGGAAACTTTGTATCACTTTCATTTAATACGACTACAATTTCAGTTGGGGCTAGTGGTGCTATATTTGGTCTGATTGGATCAATTTTTGCGATGATGTATGTTTCAAAAACATTTAACAAAAAAATGTTAGGACAGTTATTAATTTCATTAGTGATATTAGTTGGTGTTTCTCTGTTTATGTCAAATATAAATATTGTGGCGCATATTGGAGGATTCATTGGTGGTTTATTAATAACTTTAATTGGCTATTACTATAAAGTGAATCGTAATATTTTTTGGATTTTACTAATTGGTATGCTTGTTATATTTATTGCACTTCAAATTAGAATTTTTACAATTAAAGAAGATAATATTTATAATAAATTGATCAAAGATGATATGACTAGTGGTAATTATGATAATGCTCAAAATATTGTGAAGCAGACAATAAATAAAAATTATGCCGATGATCAAACATATTATTTAAGTGGTATGATTATGGCTACTATCAATTCTAAGTCTGAAGGTATGACAGAATGGGAGCGAGGACTTAGAATGTTTCCTAAATCAGGTTTATTAAATTTTGAGTTAGCGATAGCAAATCGTTCATTAAATGATGATGAAAAAGCATTAAAATATGTGCGTAAAGCATTAAATGCTGACCCTAAAAATACAGATTATATTAACTTAGAAAAAGAGTTGACTAAATCAAATGAGTCGAAAAATAAATAACTTTTATGATGTACAACAGTTATTGAAAAGTTACGGATTTCTAATATATTTTAAAAATCCAGAAGATATGTACGAAATGATTCAACAGGAGATTTCATCATTGTATCAATATGAACTGTTATCTAAGGAAGAATATTTGAAATGTACGTTGATAATTAATCAGAGAAGGAATGAACAGAAATGACAAAAATTATTTTAGCAGCTGATGTAGGCGGGACGACTTGTAAATTAGGTATTTTCACACCTGAATTAGAACAATTACATAAATGGTCTATTCACACTGATACATCTGATAGTACAGGATATACACTTTTGAAAGGAATTTATGATTCGTTTGTTGAAAAAGTAAATGAAAATAATTATAATTTTTCAAATGTACTTGGCGTAGGTATTGGTGTACCAGGTCCTGTTGACTTTGAAAAAGGTACAGTAAATGGAGCAGTAAACTTATATTGGCCAGAAAAAGTTAATGTACGTGAGATTTTTGAACAATTCGTTGATTGTCCAGTGTATGTAGATAATGATGCTAACATAGCTGCTTTAGGGGAGAAACACAAAGGTGCTGGTGAAGGTGCCGATGATGTTGTTGCCATCACACTTGGTACAGGACTGGGTGGAGGAATTATTTCAAATGGTGAAATCGTACATGGTCATAATGGCTCTGGCGCAGAAATAGGGCATTTTAGAGCAGACTTCGATCAACGATTTAAATGTAATTGTGGTCGTTCTGGATGTATTGAAACAGTTGCTTCAGCCACAGGCGTTGTTAACTTAGTTAACTTCTACTATCCTAAGTTGACGTTTAGATCTTCTATATTAGAATTGATTAAAGAAAATAAGGTTACAGCAAAAGCTGTTTTTGATGCGGCAAAAGCTGGTGACCAATTCTGTATTTTCATTACTGAAAAGGTTGCAAACTATATTGGATATTTATGTAGTATTATTAGTGTTACAAGTAATCCGAAATATATCGTTCTAGGTGGAGGAATGTCTACTGCAGGACCTATTTTAATTGAAAATATTAAAACAGAATATCATAATTTAACATTTACACCTGCTCAATTTGAAACTGAAATTGTACAAGCGAAATTGGGTAATGATGCAGGTATTACAGGAGCAGCAGGATTAATCAAGACCTATGTATTAGATAAAGAGGGGGTAAAATAATGGCTATTGTTGATGTGGTTGTTATTCCAGTTGGAACGGAAGGTCCGAGTGTTAGTAAGTATATTGCAGATATTCAGAAAAAACTTCAAGAATATAAAGCGATGGGTAAAATTGATTTTCAATTAACACCAATGAATACTCTAATTGAAGGTGAATTAAGCGATGTATTAGAAGTTGTGCAAGTGATACATGAATTACCTTTTGATAAAGGTTTAAGTAGAGTTTGTACAAATATACGTATTGATGACCGACGAGACAAATCTAGAAAAATGAATGATAAACTAACATCAGTACAAAAACATTTAGAAAATAGTGGTGAAAACCTATGAGGATTTCAAGCTTAACTTTAGGCTTAGTTGATACTAATACGTATTTCATCGAAAATGACAAAGCTGTTATCCTGATTGACCCTTCAGGTGAAAGTGAAAAAATTATTAAAAAATTAAACCAAATAAATAAACCGTTAAAAGCTATTTTATTAACACATGCACACTTTGATCATATCGGAGCAGTCGATGATATAGTTGATCGATTCGATGTCCCGGTTTATATGCATGAAGCAGAGTTTGATTTTCTAAAAGATCCCGTTAAAAATGGGGCAGATAAATTTAAGCAATATGGATTACCAATTATTACAAGTAAGGTAACTCCTGAAAAGTTAAACGAAGGTAGCACAGAAATAGAAGGATTTAAGTTTAATGTGTTACACACACCTGGACATTCACCAGGAAGTTTAACATATGTGTTCGATGAATTCGCAGTTGTTGGAGATACATTATTTAATAATGGAATCGGACGTACAGATTTATATAAAGGTGATTATGAAACGCTAGTTGATTCTATTCAAGATAAAATATTTGAATTAGAAGGCGATTTACCTTTATTCCCTGGACATGGTCCATATACGACGGTTGATGATGAACAATTAAATCCATTTTTACACGGTTAAATTGAAGTAATAAAAACACCTCCTACGTGATTATATGTAGGAGGTGTTTTTTTGAAGATTCTATTTCAAGAAATAATTAATAAAGCGATAGAAATGAAAGCGAGTGATGTACATTTTATTCCAGTTAAAAATGAAGTAAGTATTAAATTTAGAATTAATGATAACTTGGAGCAGTATGAACAAATTGGGAATAGCATTTATCAAAAGTTATTAGTTTATATGAAGTTTCAAGCTGGGCTTGATGTTTCTACACAGCAAGTCGCACAGAGCGGTCGATATAGTTACCATTTCAATAAAATATATTTTTTGAGAATATCAACTTTACCATTGTCACTTGGCCAAGAAAGTTGTGTTATCAGAATTGTACCTCAATTTTTTCAACAACAGAAATCAACTTATAAATTCAATGATTTTAAACACCTCATGAATAAGAAACAAGAATTACTATTGTTTAGTGGGCCAACTGGTTCAGGAAAGAGTACATTAATGTATCAAATGGTCTCATACGCGAATAAAGCCCTGAATTTAAATGTAATTTCTATAGAGGATCCTGTAGAGATGCAAATTCCTGGTATCGTCCAAATTAATGTGAATGATAAAGCTGGCATTAACTATGTAAATTCGTTTAAAGCTATTTTAAGATGTGATCCTGATGTAATTTTAATAGGTGAAATCAGAGATAAAGATGTTGCCAAGTGTGTTATACAGGCTAGTTTAAGTGGTCACCTTGTTCTGACTACATTGCATGCAACTGATTGTAAGGGTGCTATTTTAAGGCTATTAGAAATGGGCATTTCTGTACAAGAATTGATACAGGCAACTAACTTAATTATAAACCAACGACTTGTAACTACTATTAAGCAACAGCGACAATTAGTATGTGAAATTCTATCTCAGCAACAACTCCGATATTTCTTTTCCCATAATCATTCATTACCATCATCATTTAAGAACTTAGAAGATAAACTTGATGATATGACAAAAGCAGGTGTCATTTGTGAAACTACAATGGATAAATACATTTAAACTACATTCTAAGAAGCGACAATTAAGTAAGGCCCAACAAATCGATTTACTTTCAAATTTATGTAATTTGTTGAAATATGGTTTCACTCTGTATCAAAGTTTTCAATTTTTAAATCTTCAAATGGCATATAAAAATAAGCAATTAGGTACCACCATTCTAAGTGAAATTTCAAATGGTGCACCATGCAATCAGATATTATCACTGATAGGTTATAGCGATACTATCGTCATGCAAGTATATTTGGCAGAAAGATTTGGCAATATCATAGACGTTCTAGAAGAAACCGTAAATTATATGAAAGTGAATAGAAAGTCAGAACAACGATTGTTAAAGACACTGCAATACCCCTTAATACTAGTTTCTATTTTTATTGCTATGATTATTATATTAAACCTCACAGTAATTCCACAGTTTCAACAATTATATACTTCTATGAATATTCAACTATCTTCTTTTCAAAAAACATTGTCTTTTTTCATTACCAGCTTACCTACTATAATTGTAGTAATGCTCATAATGGTATCTATATTGGCTATTATTATGAAATTATTTTATAACAAATTAAATATGCTCAATAAGATAAACTTTGTGATGAAACTACCGTTAATATCAGGCTATTTCCAATTATTTAAAACTTATTTTGTAACTAATGAATTAGTGTTGTTTTATAAAAATGGTATTACACTTCAATCAATAGTAGACGTTTATATTAACCATAGTAGTGATCCATTTAGACAGTTTCTAGGTAAATACTTATTAACTTATTCAGAAATGGGATATGGTTTACCTCAAATTTTAGAAAAACTAAAATGCTTTAAGCCTCAATTAATTAAGTTTGTGCTACAAGGTGAAAAGAGAGGGAAGCTAGAAGTAGAACTAAAGTTATATTCGCAAATATTAGTAAAACAAATAGAAGATAAAGCGATAAAACAGACTCAGTTTTTACAGCCTATTTTATTTTTGATTTTAGGTTTATTTATTGTCGCAATTTATTTAGTAATTATGTTACCAATGTTTCAAATGATGCAAAGTATAAAATAATGGAGGTTAATATATGTTTAAATTTCTTAAGAAAACTCAAGCGTTTACATTGATAGAGATGCTATTAGTGTTATTAATCATCAGTTTATTATTAATTTTAATCATTCCAAATATTGCTAAACAAACTGCTCACATACAATCAACAGGTTGTAATGCACAGGTAAAAATGGTTAATAGTCAAATTGAAGCGTATGCATTGAAACATAATAGAAATCCATCGTCTATTGAAGACTTAATTGCAGATGGTTTTATAAAAGAAGCACAAAAGACATGTAAATCAGGAGAGACAATAACAATTAGTAATGGAGAAGCAGTTGCAAATTAGAAAGCAGTCAGCATTTACTATGATTGAGATGCTTGTGGTAATGATGTTAATCAGTATATTTTTACTTTTGACAATGACATCTAAAGGATTAAGCAATCTTAGAGTAATAGATGATGAGGCAAATATCATTTCTCTTATTACTGAATTGAATTATATTAAGTCGCAAGCTATAGCAAATCAAGGATATATCAATGTTAGATTTTATGAAAACAGTGACACTATTAAAGTAATAGAGAATAATAAAATACGATTTCTAAAATTAAAAGTAGGCAAAATAATTAATGTTGCAAAAGTTGATATTATTGCCTTTGATAAAAAAGGGAATATCAATAAATTTGGTAGCATAACAATTGATAATAACAATTCAATTTATAGAATAATATTCCATATTGAAAAAGGAAGAATTCGTTATGAAAAGCTATAAGTGTAAAGGATCATTCTTAATAGATAGTATGGCTGGATTTTTGCTTATTGGATTGATTACATTACTATTGATACCAATGATGAATCAAATGCAAGCGAGTATAAACCATAAACTACAAACAATTGATGCTTCTAAAGTAATTTTGACGACTGTATCTAAAATTAATAAAGAAGAGCTTAAGAAGGGGGTAACTATAGGGAAGTATGATATTAAGCAAAGTGACCAACAAATTTGTGCTATTTCAAAAAATACCACTTCTTATCAAAAGACATGTATACAGTATTAATGTCAAAGCTTTTTCTCTCATTGAAATGTTAGTAGCGATGATGGTTATAAGTATAACTTTACTAATTGTTCCAGACTTAATTAGACTTAGCAAAACTTTTCTAATTGAAAGTAGGGAATTAACAACTGTAGATTTCGAATTTTTCTCAAGAGATATTCTAGAGGATTTTAAAGGAGTAGATAGAAACAATATTGAAAATAGGGAACAGCGTATCATTTTACATAAAGGTGAAGAAATGATCGAATACAAATTAATAAATAATAAAATTATTAAAGTTGTAAATGACAGAGGAAATATAACAATGATTAATAATGTTACAGCATTTACTGCAAATATCTACTATAAATCCATTATTAAAATAACGATAACAGTTAAAGTCGGTACAAATGTGCAGACTAAAACTATTTATGTATAACTTACTAGAATTTAAATGAGTACTATTAAAAAGGATGTGAAATAATTTATTAATTTTGATTTATATAAAGAAAAAGGGTATGTTACGCCTTTCTTATTGATGCTAACAGCAATTTATTTTTCCATTTTCACTTTTTATATCAGTCAATATAGTTTAAAATTAAAGACATTATATAATATTGAAACTGACTATAACTATAAGATTGTTTTGTTATTGAAAGAAGGGAAAACGCATGAATCATGATAAATCACCAATAATTTTAATTGGTTTCATGGGTACCGGTAAATCTACGATTGGTAAATACGTTGCAGATGAGCAACATTTATCATTTATTGATATAGATTCATATATCGAAGAAAAGTATAAGTTAACAATACCAGAAATATTTAGTAAACATGGTGAACAATATTTCAGGAATTTAGAGTTCACATGTTTGCAAGAATGTATTAACACTGCAGATATAATTGCTACTGGTGGTGGTATTATTGAAAGTGAAGAGGCATTTAATTTTTTGAAAAATCAAAAAAACATTATTTGGTTAGATTGTAATATTGATATTATATATAGTCGAATCAATGATGACCCACATCGACCTAATGCAAATAATAAGACAATCACGCAGTTAAATGACTTGTATTGCTCGCGGATTTTAAGATATAATGAAATCGCATTCAAGAAATTTGATAGTCATTTGCTATCAATTTCAGAAATATATTATGAATTGCTAAATTTAATAAAAGCGAGTGATCAGTATTAGAGAGAATAGAGCGTTAAGACTCTATCGCCGAAGGTGCAAGTAATTTATTACGAAACTCTCAGGCAAAAGGATAATACTGTAACGCGTTCCTGAATTGGTGATTTATAAACAGGGTAGCGATTGCTATCCTGTTTTTATAATTTTAAGGGGGTATTTCAATGTCAAGTGATTTAAAACAAACACCTTTATATCAAAATTATGTTGATAGAGGTGCAAAAATTGTGGAATTCGGAGGATGGGCGATGCCTGTTCAATTTTCAAGTATTAAAGAGGAGCATAATGCTGTTCGATACGAAATTGGCCTGTTTGATGTTAGTCATATGGGTGAAATTGAAGTAACAGGTAAAGATGCTAGTCAGTTTGTGCAATATTTATTATCAAATGATACTGATAATTTAACTACTTCAAAAGCATTATATACTGCTTTATGTAATGAAGAAGGCGGTATTATTGATGATTTAGTAATATATAAATTAGCTGACGACAATTACTTATTAGTCGTTAATGCCGCTAATACTGAAAAAGATTTTAATTGGATTTTAAAACACAAAGAGAAATTTGATGTTGAAGTACAAAATGTATCAAACCAATATGGTCAATTAGCAATACAAGGACCAAAAGCTAGAGATTTAATTAATCAATTAGTTGATGAAGATGTAACTGAAATGAAAATGTTTGAATTTAAACAGGGCGTCAAATTATTTGGAGCAAACGTCATTTTATCTCAATCAGGTTACACAGGTGAAGATGGGTTTGAAATTTATTGTAATATCGATGATACTGAAAAAATTTGGGATGGTTTATTAGAGTATAATGTTATGCCATGTGGGTTAGGCGCTCGTGATACATTAAGATTAGAGGCTGGGTTGCCATTACATGGACAAGATTTAACTGAATCAATTACACCATATGAAGGTGGTATCGCTTTTGCAAGTAAACCATTAATTGATGCTGATTTTATTGGTAAATCTGTATTAAAAGATCAAAAAGAAAATGGTGCACCAAGAAGAACAGTGGGATTAGAATTACTTGAAAAAGGAATTGCAAGAACTGGTTATGAAGTTATGGATTTAGATGGAAATATTATTGGAGAAGTAACTTCAGGAACACAGTCTCCATCATCAGGAAAATCAATTGCACTTGCAATGATAAAAAGAGATGAGTTTGAAATGGGTAGAGAGTTGCTTGTTCAAGTTCGTAAGCGTCAATTAAAAGCGAAAATTGTTAAGAAAAATCAAATTGATAAATAATTAAAAAGGGGTGTGCATTGTGAGTCATCGTTATATACCTTTAACTGAAAAAGACAAGCAAGAAATGTTACAAACAATTGGTGCAAAATCTATAGGAGAATTATTCGGTGATGTACCAAGTGACATTTTATTAAATAGAGATTTAAATATTGCTGAAGGCGAAGCGGAAACAACGTTACTTAGAAGATTAAATCGCATTGCAAGCAAGAATATTACTAAAGAAACGCATACATCATTTTTGGGTGCTGGTGTTTATGATCATTACGCGCCATCAGTTGTGGATGCTATGATTTCAAGATCAGAATTTTACACAGCATATACGCCATATCAACCGGAAATTTCTCAAGGTGAATTACAAGCCATTTTTGAGTTCCAAACTTTAATTTGTGAATTAACAGATATGGATGTAGCAAATTCTTCTATGTATGATGGGATGACTAGCTTTGCTGAAGCATGTATTTTAGCATTTAGTCAAACAAAGAAAAATAAAATTGTAGTCTCAAAAGGTTTGCATTATCAAGCATTACAAGTACTTCATACTTATGCTAAGACGCGTAAGGAATTCGAAGTAGTGGAAATCGATTTAGATGGCACTGTTACAGATTTGAAAAAATTAGAAGCAGCAGTGGATGATGAAACAGCAGCTGTTGCAGTACAATATCCAAACTTCTACGGTTCAATTGAAGATCTTGAAAAGATTCATAGCTTTATTGAAGATAAAAAAGCATTATTTATCGTATATGCAAATCCACTAGCATTGGGATTACTTACACCTCCAGGTTCATTTGGTGCAGATATTGTTGTAGGTGATACTCAGCCATTCGGAATTCCTGCTCAATTCGGTGGGCCACATTGTGGATATTTTGCAACGACGAAAAAGTTAATGCGTAAAGTGCCAGGTAGATTAGTCGGTCAAACACAAGATGATGAAGGTAATCGTGGCTTTGTATTAACATTACAAGCACGTGAACAACATATTCGACGCGATAAAGCGACATCTAATATTTGTTCTAACCAAGCATTAAATGCCCTAGCGTCATCAATTGCAATGTCAGCACTTGGTAAACAAGGTATCTATGATATTGCAGTTCAAAATATAGAACATGCTAACTATGCTAAACAACAATTTATTAAAAAAGGTTTTGAAGTATTAGATGGTACATCTTTCAATGAGTTTGTAGTCAAATTTGACAAACCAATTCAACAAGTTAACGAGGAATTAGTGAAGTACAATATTATCGGTGGTTTTGATTTAGGTGTTGTTTCAGACGACTTTAAAAATCACATGTTAATAGCTGTAACTGAATTAAGAACAAAGGATGAAATCGATACATTTGTAGAAAAGGCTGGTGAGTTAAATGACTAGTAAATCAAGTCCATTAATTTTTGAAAGATCTCGTGAAGGCAGATATGCATATTCATTACCAATAAGTGATATTAAAACAAATTCTGTTGAGTCATTGTTAGATGATAAATTTATTCGTAAAAACAAAGCGGAGTTTCCTGAAGTTGCTGAACTAGACTTGGTACGTCATTATACTGAACTTTCAAATAAAAATTTCGGTGTAGATAACGGATTTTATCCATTGGGTTCATGTACGATGAAGTATAACCCTAAAATTAATGAAAAGGTTGCTAGAATACCAGGATTCAGTGAATCACATCCATTACAAGATGAAGACCAAGTTCAAGGTTCATTAGAAATTATTTATAGTTTGCAAGAAGAATTAAAAGAAATTACTGGTATGGATGAGGTAACATTACAACCAGCTGCTGGTGCACATGGTGAATGGACTGCATTGATGATATTTAAAGCTTATCATGAGAATAATGGTGAAGGTCATCGTGATGAAGTCATTGTGCCAGATTCTGCGCATGGTACGAATCCAGCCTCAGCTTCATTTGCAGGATTTAAATCAGTTACTGTAAAATCAAACGAACGTGGCGAAGTTGATATTGATGACTTGAAACGTGTTGTAAATGAAAATACAGCAGCTATTATGTTAACTAATCCAAACACTTTAGGTATTTTTGAAAAAAATATTATGGAGATCCGTGAAATCGTCCATAATGCTGGTGGTCTATTATATTATGATGGTGCGAATTTAAACGCTATTATGGACAAAGTTCGCCCAGGAGATATGGGATTTGATGCTGTTCATTTAAACTTGCATAAAACATTTACTGGTCCACATGGTGGCGGCGGTCCTGGTTCAGGTCCAGTCGGAGTAGTAAAAGAACTAGCAAGTTATTTACCAAAGCCAATGGTTATTAAAGATGGCGACAAATTTAAATATGATAATGACATTAAAAATTCTATCGGACGTGTAAAACCATTTTATGGTAACTTTGGTATTTACTTAAGAGCTTATACGTATATTCGAACTATGGGAGCAACTGGACTTAAAGAGGTTTCCGAAGCAGCGGTTCTTAATGCGAATTATATTAAAGCACGTTTATCTGAACACTTTGAAATACCTTATAAACAATATTGTAAACATGAGTTTGTGTTAAGTGGTGTGCGTCAAAAAGAATTTGGTGTACGTACTTTAGACATGGCTAAGCGATTATTAGATTTCGGTGTACATCCACCAACAATCTACTTCCCATTAAATGTTGAAGAAGGTATGATGATTGAACCAACTGAGACAGAGTCTAAAGAAACGCTTGATTATTTTATCGATACATTAATTAGTATTGCTGAAGAAGCTAAAAATGATCCTGATAAAGTGCTAGAAGCACCACATACAACTGTGATTGATCGATTAGACGAAGCTACAGCTGCTCGTAAACCAATATTAAAATTTGAAAACCTTAAACAGGAAAAATAAGGTATTAAACACATATTCCGAGAATTATTATTCTACCTTTGTATGAAGATTTAAGGATAATGGTTTCAAAATCAATTAAAAAAGACAATTTCTATTTGAAAAAGAAAACTAAACCGAACTAATAACTCTTAGGGTTTGGCTTTATTCTTTCATAGAAATTGTCTTTTCACTTTTTAGATTGAGGTAAATGAAACGTATTGAAAATGAGCTGAACTTTCTTTATTATGCTGAAACTAAGTTTAATGATCTGTGAAGCTAGAGAAATATAGTAACAGACTTTGTTAAAAAATTAAAATCTGAGTATTGTTATTGATGATCAATTAACACTCAGATTTTATTAAATCGTATATTAAATTTACAAAACTATTTTTTAGACTTTATTTTTCCAGTCCATTTTTTATAGCCGCCTTTTAACATATAGATATCTGTATATCCATTCTTTTTCAAAATACGAGCGGCTCTATAGCTAGCAATCCCATTGGCATCACATAAGTATACCGGTTGGTCTTTTCTTAACCCTTGGAATCGTTGCCTGAACATTGTCATAGGAATATTGCGAGACCCATTAATGTGACCGTAGTCATAGTCAACTTTCTCTCTAACATCGATGACTTGAGCTTTTCTAATCCCATTATGGAATTCATTTTGATCTAATTCTTTAACAGCTCGCTTGTTAAGAATTTGTTGAACAATCATATAAGCAATAATTGCTATAACTAAAATTATTGCGATGTACAAACTAGCACTCATCTTGCATCCTCCCTAATTAAACGATAATATAATTATAAGACTGTTAGGTCAAATTATCAAAATATTTCACTAAAGAATTGCAATTATTATTCATTTAGTTAAATTGATTAATTAGCGAATCAAATATTATACATTTTGCTGATAGGAGTTCTTGAATATGACTGAAACTTGGAATTTTATTAATACAGGAAGTAAAGACCCATATTATAATATGGCAATGGATGAAGCGTTATTAAATTTTGTCTCTAGAGGTGAAATTGATCCAGTTATACGTTTTTACACATGGAATCCTGCAACATTATCAATAGGGTATTTCCAAAGGCTACAAAAAGAAATTGATATTGATAAGGTTAAAGAGAAAGGTTTTGGTCTCGTAAGGCGTCAAACTGGTGGCCGTGGGGTACTTCATGATAAAGAGCTAACTTACAGTGTGATTGTGCCTGAATCGCATCCCAATATGCCTTCTACTGTTACAGAAGCGTACAGAGTGATTTCACAAGGATTATTAGAAGGATTTAAAAACTTAGGATTTGATACTTATTTTGCGGTACCTAAAACGCCTGAAGAGCGTCAAAAATTAAAACAACCTCGAAGTTCAGTGTGTTTTGATGCACCAAGTTGGTATGAGCTAGTTGTTGAAGGCCGTAAGATTGCCGGGAGTGCTCAAACGAGACAAAAGGGCGTAATCCTCCAACACGGTTCGATTTTACAAGATATTGATATTGATGAATTGTTTGATATGTTTATTTATAAAAATGAAAGATTAAAATTAAAAATGAAAGAGGCATTCGTTGAAAAAGCAGTTGCCATCAATGATATTTCAGATGAACACATTACTATTAGTCAAATGGAAGAAGCTTTCGAGAAAGGTTTTAAGAAAGGTTTAAATATAGAATTAAAGCCACTTGAATTAACAGAAGCTCAATTGGCAGAAGTGGAAGAATTAACTGAAAAATATCGTTCAGATGAATGGATGTTTAGAAAGTAGTTTTTAGAATAAAAAATGGAAGCACGTAGACTATTTTATCTACAACTGCTTCCATTTTTTTATCTATTTTCTTCTTTGATTTCTTTTATACTTACGCATTGCTTTGCGATATTTGCGTTGGTCTTCAGTTAAGATGAAGAAATAATAAATCAGATAAATAATACCAGCTATTACAGCAAAGCTGACTAACATTCTGACGATTGAAAAAATAAAGGCATCTAGATTCATTACTAATCCAATCGCAGCAATAATAAGTACAAGATAAAATATTATATTACGCATTAAAAGACTCCTATCATGATTTTGCATTTAAGTTTAATTTTGACAACGCTTGTTGTCCTTTTGTAAGTTGTTTTTTATCTTTATTTTGATAGCCATTTTTAATATCATCAAATGCATGATTCAAATCAGAGTTTAATTTATCGATATTTTTAGACGTTTTTTTATCATCATCACTAAGTGATAAACCATCGATAGCATCTTTGTATGAAGTGTGAGCACTTTGAATATCATTAGAAATTTGATTTGATTTCGATTGAATATTCTTATCGCCTTTGTTTTTACTTACATCTTTCTCAATATCGTTATAGGATTTCAAAGCTTTAGCAACTTTGTCGTAGTATGTTGATGTAACATTCATCAATTTAATTTTCGTATTATTAGATGCAGTTTTTTTACTGTTTTCTTTATCCTTTTCAAGCCCTTTTATTTTAGATTTAGAATCACTAATTTGTTGATTAAGTTCTTGAATATCTAGTTTGAGTTGATGATTATCTTCTCTTAAATCTGTTGTTTTTTCTTCTAATGGTGCTAAATTTTGTGATCCACATCCAGCTAACAATAATGTTGCGCCAACAATTGAAACCAATTTTTTCATTACTATCTCCCTAAAATCAATATCTATTATTTTTTATCCTTATTATGATATTATTTTAATGTATAAAGTTGAAATGCACAAACGTTTCACTAGGAGGTAATAAGATGAGCAGAATAACACAAGTGCATCGTATTTTAGAACAAAAACATTTAGATGCGATTATCATTCTTTCGGATTACAATAGAAGATATTTATCAGGTTTTACTGGTACCAGTGGAGCACTTATCATATCTAAAGATAAACAATATTTGATAACAGACTTTAGATATATTGATCAAGCAACTAAGCAGGCGCCAAATTATGAAATTATTAATCGTAAATCTACTATTATTGGTGAGATTAAAGAATTACTACACCAAGAAAATTTTGAAAATGTAGGTTTTGAGGGGCATCATGTTAGTTATGATACATACCTTGAATTAAATAAAAGCCGTATATCATTAATAAGCATTTCTAATACTGTAGATAAAATTAGAGACGTCAAAGATGCTGACGAAATTGCTTTAATTCAAAAAGCAGCTAATATTGTTGATGAAACATATGAATATATTTTAACTGTTGTAAAAGCAGGTATGACTGAAAAAGAATTAAAGGCAATATTAGAAAGTAAAATGCTAGAATTAGGAGCAGATGGACCATCATTCGATACGATTGTAGCATCTGGTCATAGAGGTGCATTACCACATGGTGTTGCAAGTGACAAAATTATTGAAAAAGGCGACATGATTACATTAGATTTTGGCGCATATTATAACGGCTATTGTTCAGATATTACTAGAACATTTGCTATTGGAGAACCAGATCCTAAACTGAAAGAAATATATCAAATAGTACTTGAATCTCAAATGAAAGCAATTAATGAGATTAGACCTGGCATGACTGGTGCAGAAGCTGATGCCATTTCAAGAAACTATTTAGAGTCAAAAGGGTATGGAAAAGAATTTGGACATTCACTAGGACATGGTATTGGTTTAGAAATCCATGAAGGGCCAATGCTGGCTCGTACGATACAAGATAAACTTCAAGTTAACAACTGTGTTACAGTAGAACCAGGTGTTTATATAGAAGGTTTGGGCGGTATAAGAATAGAAGATGATATTTTAATTACAGAAAATGGTTGTCAAGTCTTTACTAAATGCACAAAAGACCTTATAGTTTTAACATAAGCGTGTAAAATGAGGAGGAAACTGAATGATTTCGGTTAATGATTTTAAAACAGGTTTAACAATTTCTGTTGATAACGCTATTTGGAAAGTTATAGACTTCCAACATGTAAAGCCTGGTAAAGGTTCAGCATTCGTTCGTTCAAAATTACGTAATTTAAGAACTGGTGCAATTCAAGAGAAAACGTTTAGAGCTGGTGAAAAAGTTGAACCAGCAATGATTGAAAATCGTCGCATGCAATATTTATATGCTGACGGAGATAATCATGTATTTATGGATAATGAAAGCTTTGAACAAACAGAACTTTCAAGTGATTACTTAAAAGAAGAATTGAATTACTTAAAAGAAGGTATGGAAGTACAAATTCAAACATACGAAGGTGAAACTATCGGTGTTGAATTACCTAAAACTGTTGAATTAACAGTAACTGAAACAGAACCTGGTATTAAAGGTGATACTGCAACTGGTGCTACTAAATCGGCAACTGTTGAAACTGGTTATACATTAAATGTACCTTTATTTGTAAACGAAGGTGACGTTTTAATTATCAACACTGGTGATGGAAGCTACATTTCAAGAGGATAATCTCTAATTTGTTAACAAATAGCTTGTATTCACTATACTGATTTAACGTAAGATATTCCAAATAAGTCTCATAAAGCTATTGCCTAAAATGATTATAGGTTATATGCTGATATGAGGCTTTTTATTTTTAAATTAAATTTTAAAATATAAAACGAATCGTCTAATTGGTAGTGAAAAACATAGACATAAGTAAAGGTATATATCTACATATCATATTGTTGAGGATAAAACATAATAGCTAATAAAAATAACATTGATATGTTTAACTGAATGCATAAAATTTTTAATCAAGAGTTAAGATGAGTCAATGTTAAGTAATAAATACACAAGTGTTTTTAATTTAAAATGTGTTTTTATTATAACTTAGGGATAGACATATAATGTCGCCAGCAATATGAACATGCTTGAATTGAAGAGTTGTCTCAAGTAAAATAGACGGGTAGATGAAAACAAACTGAAGGAGTCAGTAATAATGAACTTTAAAGAAATCAAAGAATTAATTGAAATTCTGGATAAATCAACTTTAACGGAAATCAATATTGAAGATACTAAAGGCAAAGTGACGCTAAAGAAAGAAAAAGAAACTGAGATTATCACGCCACAAATCTCACAAATGCCAGTTGAAGCTGCGGCAATGCCTATGCCTCAAGTACAATCAACTGATAGTAATAAAACTGAAGCTCCAAAGCCAACTTCAGATAATCACAAAACAATTAATGCACCTATGGTAGGTACATTTTACAAATCGCCATCTCCAGACGAAGAAGCGTATGTGCAAGTTGGGGACACTGTTTCAAATGAAACAACAGTGTGTATTTTAGAAGCAATGAAACTATTTAATGAAATTCAAGCAGAAATTTCAGGTGAAATTGTTGAAATCTTAGTAGAAGACGGGCAAATGGTAGAGTATGGCCAACCGTTATTTAAGGTGAAATAATGAAAAAGGTTTTAATTGCAAACCGCGGTGAAATCGCAGTTAGGATTATTCGTGCTTGTCGTGATTTAGGCATCCAAACTGTTGCAATCTATTCTGAAGGGGATAAAGATGCGCTACATACTCAAATTGCTGATGAAGCATATTGCGTAGGTCCCACTTTGTCTAAAGATTCATATTTAAATATTCCGAACATCTTATCTATTGCAACTTCTACAGGTTGTGATGGCGTTCATCCGGGTTATGGCTTTTTAGCTGAAAATGCTGACTTTGCAGAATTATGCGAAGCATGCCAATTGAAGTTCATTGGACCAAGTTATCAATCTATCCAAAAAATGGGTATCAAAGATGTTGCTAAGGCAGAAATGATTAAAGCCAATGTTCCAGTTGTTCCTGGTAGTGACGGTTTAATGAAAGACGTCTCAGAAGCTAAGAAAATCGCTAAAAAAATTGGCTATCCGGTCATCATTAAAGCTACTGCTGGTGGTGGCGGAAAAGGTATCCGTGTTGCTCGTGATGAAAAAGAACTTGAAACTGGCTTCCGAATGACAGAACAAGAAGCTCAAACTGCATTTGGTAATGGTGGACTTTATATGGAGAAATTCATCGAAAACTTCCGCCATATTGAAATCCAAATTGTTGGGGACAGCTATGGTAATGTAATTCATTTAGGAGAACGTGATTGTACAATTCAAAGACGTATGCAGAAATTAGTGGAAGAAGCACCTTCCCCAATTTTAGATGACGAAACACGTCGTGAGATGGGAAATGCCGCAGTGCGTGCAGCGAAAGCTGTAAATTATGAAAATGCGGGAACAATTGAGTTTATATATGATTTAAATGATAATAAATTTTATTTTATGGAAATGAATACACGTATTCAAGTAGAACATCCTGTAACTGAAATGGTAACAGGAATTGATTTAGTTAAATTACAATTACAAGTTGCTATGGGCGACGTGTTACCGTATAAACAAGAAGATATTAAATTAACAGGACACGCAATTGAATTTAGAATTAATGCTGAAAATCCTTACAAGAACTTTATGCCATCACCAGGTAAAATTGAGCAATATCTTGCACCAGGTGGATATGGTGTTCGAATAGAGTCAGCATGTTATACTAATTATACGATACCGCCATATTATGATTCGATGGTAGCGAAATTAATCATACATGAACCGACACGAGATGAAGCGATTATGGCTGGCATTCGTGCATTAAGTGAATTTGTGGTTCTTGGTATTGATACAACTATTCCATTCCATATTAAATTATTGAATAACGATATATTTAGAAGCGGTAAATTTAATACAAACTTTTTAGAGCAAAATAGCATTATGAATGATGAAGGTTAATAGGAGGTCAATCCATGGTCAAAGTAACTGATTATTCAAATTCAAAATTAGGTAAAGTAGAAATAGCGCCAGAAGTGCTATCTGTTATTGCAAGTATAGCTACTTCAGAAGTCGAAGGCATCACTGGCCATTTTGCTGAATTAAAAGAAACAAATTTAGAAAAAGTTAGTCGTAAAAATTTAAGCCGTGATTTAAAAATCGAGAGTAAAGAAGATGGCATATATATAGATGTATATTGTGCATTAAAACATGGTGTTAATATTTCAAAAACTGCAAACAAAATTCAAACGTCAATTTTTAATTCAATTTCTAATATGACAGCGATAGAACCTAAGCAAATTAATATTCACATTACACAAATCGTTATTGAAAAGTAATGTCATACCTAATTCAGTAATTAAATAAAGAAAAATACAAACGTTTGAAGGAGTTAAAAATGAGTCGTAAAGAATCCCGAGTGCAAGCTTTTCAAACTTTATTTCAATTAGAAATGAAGGACAGTGATTTAACGATAAATGAAGCGATAAGCTTTATTAAAGATGATAATCCAGATTTAGACTTCGAATTTATTCATTGGCTAGTTTCTGGCGTTAAAGATCACGAACCTGTATTAGACGAGACAATTAGTCCTTATTTAAAAGATTGGACTATTGCACGTTTATTAAAAACGGATCGTATTATTTTAAGAATGGCAACATATGAAATATTACACAGTGATACACCTGCTAAAGTCGTAATGAATGAAGCAGTTGAATTAACAAAACAATTCAGTGATGATGATCATTATAAATTTATAAATGGTGTATTGAGTAATATAAAAAAATAAAATTGAGTGATGTTATATGTCAGATTATTTAAGTGTTTCAGCTTTAACGAAATATATTAAATATAAATTTGATCAAGATCCACATCTCCAATCTGTATTGATTAAAGGTGAGCTTTCAAATTTCAAAAAGCATTCAAGTGGTCATTTATACTTTAATGTGAAAGATAAAGAAAGCGTTATAAGTGCCATGATGTTCAAAGGTAGTGCTTCTAAATTAAACTTCGAACCTAAAGAAGGAGATGAAGTCTTATTAGAAGCACGTGTTTCTGTTTTTGAACGTCGTGGAAACTATCAAATTTATGTAAATAAAATGCAATTAGATGGTATAGGGAACTTATATCAAAAATTAGAAGCATTAAAGAAAAAATTAACTGAAGAAGGTTGTTTTGATAAAGCGAATAAGAAATCAATACCTAAGTTTCCTAAAAAAATTGCAGTTTTAACAGCGAGTACAGGTGCCGCAATTCGAGATATCCATTCAACGATAAATAGTCGTTTTCCATTAGCTGAACAAATACAAATTAGTACTTTGGTTCAAGGTGAAAAAGCAAAAGACGACATTATTGAAAAAATTGAATATGCAGATAGTTTAGGTGTAGATACCATTATTGTAGGTCGAGGCGGTGGATCCATAGAAGATTTATGGAATTTCAACGAAGAAGCTGTCGTCCGTGCAATATATAATTGTAAGACACCGATTATATCAGCAGTAGGTCATGAAACAGACTTTACATTAAGTGATTTTGCTGCAGACATCAGAGCTGCGACCCCAACTCAAGCTGCTGTTATTGCAACACCAGACCAATATGAATTGCTGCAACAAATACAGCAATATCAGTTTACATTGACTCGTTTCATCAAGAAACATTTAGAACAACAACGTAAACATGTTGAACATTTGTCATCGTATTACAAGTTTAAACAACCAACTTTATTGTATGATCAACAGATACAACGTCGTGATGATTTAGAAAAGAGACTGAAACAACAAATTCAGGCAACTTTTGAACAACAGAGACATCGATTAATGCTGTTGCAACAACGCTATAATTTAAAAGCGTTACTAAGTAGTGTTAATCAAGAACAACAAAATAATCTTCAATTGACAAACCAACTTGTTAAATTATTGAATTCTAAAATATTAAGTTATAAAAATGATTTGAAAAATAAAGTAGAAAACTTAAACAATTTAAGTCCAACTAATACAATGTTGCGTGGATATGCAATTGTTAATAAAAAAGACGAAGTCATTACGAGTACTAAAGATTTAACAGAAAATGATCAATTGACGTTAACAATGAAAGATGGCTTAGTAGATGCAAAAGTTACGAAAGTAAGGTGTAATAATGACTAAAGAAACGCAAAGTTTTGAAGAAATGATGCAAGAATTAGAGCAAATTGTTCAAAAATTAGATAATGAAACAGTATCTTTAGAGGAATCATTAGATTTATATCAACGTGGTATGAAACTATCAGCAGCTTGTGACACAACTTTAAAAAATGCCGAAAAAAAGGTGAATGACTTAATAAAAGAAGAGGCTGAGGATGTAAAAAATGACGAATCTACCGATGAATAAATTAATAGATGAAGTCAATAATGAATTATCGGTTGCGATAAATAAATCAGTAATGGATACTCAGCTAGAAGAAAGTATGTTGTATTCATTAAATGCTGGAGGTAAACGCATCCGACCAGTTCTGTTATTACTCACTTTAGATTCACTAAATACCGAGTATGAGTTAGGTATGAAGAGCGCAATTGCACTAGAAATGATTCATACATATTCACTTATTCATGATGACCTACCAGCGATGGATAATGATGATTATCGACGAGGGAAATTAACAAATCATAAAGTATATGGTGAGTGGACTGCGATATTAGCAGGTGATGCTTTATTAACTAAAGCATTTGAACTTATTTCGAGTGATGATAGATTAACTGATGAAGTAAAAATAAAAGTTCTACAACGGCTGTCAATAGCAAGTGGTCATGTTGGAATGGTCGGCGGTCAAATGTTAGATATGCAAAGCGAAGGCCAACCAATTGATCTTGAAACTTTGGAAATGATACACAAAACCAAAACAGGAGCACTATTAACCTTTGCGGTTATGAGTGCAGCAGATATCGCTAATGTCGATGATGCAACTAAAGAACATTTAGAAAGTTATAGTTATCATTTAGGTATGATGTTTCAGATTAAAGATGATTTATTAGACTGCTATGGTGATGAAGCGAAGTTAGGTAAAAAAGTGGGCAGCGATCTTGAAAATAATAAAAGTACTTACGTGAGTTTATTAGGAAAAGATGGCGCAGAAGATAAATTGACTTATCATAGAGACGCAGCAGTGGATGAACTAATGCAAATTGATGAACAATTCAATACAAAACACTTATTAGAAATCGTTGATTTATTTTATAGCAGGGATCACTAAAAGCAAATATATCGATTAGCAACAATTGTAAAGTTTGAAATGTCTCAAAAGACATATTTAACTGACGTTGTTTGTTAATCGATTTTTCTCATGTTGTAACTTAAAATTATGTTGAAGTCTTTTTATTTAAAAATAGAATTTTCAATTTCTATACGACAATATTCGCATCTGTGACATCAATGTGATTTTAATTAAATATGTTCAAACAATTGACGCTTATTAAATCTAATAATTAGCAAGTTTATTACACATATATTCATTTTTATACATATTTTAAGCAATTGTTATGCGTAATATGAAAAATATTTATAAATAGATAACCAAGATAGATAAACCATGTTTACCCTTTTTACGTAAAGGTGTTTAGTAGTCGTAAATCAGTGCATGTGTTAAAATAAATGTATAAATATTCGTAATCAGAGGTGTTTACTGTGCCCAAAAAATCGGTTAGGCATATTAAAATTAGAGAAATTATTTCAAATGAACAGATAGAGACACAAGATGAATTAGTTAAACGATTAAACGATTATGATTTAAATGTCACTCAAGCAACTGTATCTCGTGATATTAAGGAACTACAACTTATTAAAGTACCTATACCTTCAGGTCAATATGTTTATAGTTTACCAAATGATAGAAAATTCCATCCTTTAGAAAAATTGGGACGTTATTTAATGGATTCCTTTGTTAATATAGATGGTACTGATAATTTACTTGTTCTAAAAACATTACCTGGTAATGCACAATCTATTGGAGCTATATTAGACCAAATCAATTGGGAAGAAGTACTAGGCACAATTTGTGGTGATGATACTTGTTTAATTATTTGTCGAAGCAAAGAGGCAAGTGATGAAATCAAGTCAAGAATTTTCAATTTGTTATAAGGATGCGATGAGTTTATGTTACAAACCTTATCAATCAAGCAATTTGCTATTATTGAAGAGTTAGAAATTCAATTTTCTGATGGTTTAACTGTTTTAAGTGGTGAAACGGGTTCAGGTAAGTCAATTATTATAGATGCAATTGGACAATTAATTGGAATGAGAGCTTCATCTGATTTTGTAAGACATGGTGAAAAAAAGGCTGTCATCGAAGGTATATTTGATATTGACGAGAGTAAAGATGCTATACATATATTGAAAAATATGGATATTGATGTAGATGAAGATTTTTTATTAGTTAAACGGGAAATTTTTAGCTCTGGTAAAAGTCTTTGTAAAATTAATAATCAAACAGTTACTTTACAAGATTTACGAAAAGTTATGCAAGAATTATTAGATATTCATGGCCAACATGAAACGCAGTCTTTGTTGAAACAAAAATACCATTTAACATTATTGGATAATTACGCAGAATCACGTTATCAAGATTTGTTGGATAAATATCACCAAACTTTTCAAAATTATAAAGCCAAAAAGAAAGAGTTAGAAGATTTAGAATCAGCAGACCAAGCATTGCTGCAGCGTTTAGATTTAATGAAATTTCAATTAGAAGAATTGTCTGAAGCACATCTAAAAGAAGGCGAAATAGAGCAACTTGAAATAGATATTAAACGTATTCAAAACTCTGAAAAATTAAGTTTAGCGCTTAATAACGCACATATGACATTAACGGATGAAAATGCTATCACTGATCGTTTGTATGAACTAAGCAACCATTTGTTAACAATAAACGATATAGTTCCAAACAAATATGACAAATTAAAAGAAGATATTGATCAATTTTATTACATTTTAGAAGATGCAAAACATGAGTTATATGATGAAATGGCTAATACAGAATTCGACGAACAAGTGTTAAACGAGTATGAATCTCGTATGAATTTGCTGAATAATTTAAAACGCAAATATGGAAAAGATATTTCAGAATTAATCGCATATCAAGAAAAGCTTAATAATGAAATCAATAAAATTGAAAACTATGAACAAAGTACATCGCAGTTACGAGAAGAAATAAATGCATTGTATAATCAAGTTATAGAGGTTGGACAAGCGTTATCTAAGCAGCGTCGTATAGTTGCTAGGGAGTTAAGAGACCACATTGTATCGGAAATTCAAAACTTACAAATGAAAGATGCAAACCTTGAGATTTCATTTAAAAAATTAGAAGAACCGAATATTGATGGAATCGAATTTGTAGAATTTTTAATCAGTCCTAATAAAGGGGAACCATTAAAAAGTTTAAATAAAATTGCGTCAGGTGGAGAACTTTCTAGAATTATGTTAGCGTTAAAAAGTATTTTTGTTAAATCGAGAGGTCAAACTGCAATTTTATTCGATGAGGTTGACTCAGGTGTATCTGGACAAGCCGCACAAAAAATGGCAGAGAAAATACGAGATATAGCAGAATATATACAAGTTATTTGTATATCTCACTTGCCACAAGTTGCATCGATGAGCGACCATCATTTATTAATTTCGAAATCATCAAAAGATGATCGTACAACAACACAAGTTCAAGAGTTAATTGGCGATGATAAAGTAGATGAAATTGCACGAATGATTTCAGGTGCAAGTGTTACTGATTTAACTCGTGAAAATGCAAGAGAAATGATACAACACAATCAAAGACGTAGATAATTTCCAAAGTGTGTTGAATACTCATTTGTGGATTTATTTATGTGCATTCAAACTAAATAGACAATCATGTAAAATAGGTAATTAATGGACATGAAAACTATGTATTAATAAATTTTCAATGGATATATATCATTAGTTAGGAGTAAGAACATGTCAGAGAAACAATATGATTTAGTCGTTCTCGGTGGAGGTACTGCAGGATATGTTGCTGCGATACGTGCGTCTCAATTAGGTAAGAAAGTGGCAATAGTAGAACGACAACTATTAGGAGGTACTTGTCTCCATAAAGGTTGTATTCCTACTAAATCGCTGCTTAAATCTGCTGAAGTATTTCAAACAGTAAAACAGGCAGCAATGTTTGGCGTTGATGTCAAAGATGCTAATGTTAATTTTGAAAATATGTTGGCACGAAAAGAAGACATTATTAATCAAATGTATCAAGGTGTAAAGCATTTAATGCAACACAATCACATTGACATTTATAATGGCACGGGACGTATTCTAGGTACATCTATATTTTCACCTCAAAGTGGCACAATTTCTGTCGAATATGAAGATGGTGAATCAGACTTATTACCCAACCAATTTGTATTAATTGCAACTGGTTCTTCGCCTGCAGAGTTGCCATTCTTATCATTTGATCATGATAAAATTTTATCTAGCGATGATATATTATCATTAAAGACGTTACCATCAAGTGTTGGTATTATTGGTGGTGGTGTTATCGGAATGGAATTTGCATCATTGATGATAGATTTAGGTGTTGACGTAACAGTTATAGAAGCTGGTGAAAGAATTTTACCAACTGAAAGTAAACAAGCTTCACAACTATTAAAAAAATCATTGTCAGCACGTGGTGTTAAATTCTATGAGGGAATAAAACTTTCTGAAAATGATATAAATGTTAACGAAGATGGTGTTACATTTGAAATTTCTTCAGACATAATTAAAGTAGATAAAGTGTTGCTATCGATTGGTAGAAAACCTAACACATCAGATATTGGTTTAAACAACACTAAAATAAAACTTTCAACATCAGGACATATTTTAACGAACGAATTTCAACAAACTGAAGATAAACATATTTATGCAGCTGGTGATTGTATTGGAAAATTACAATTGGCACATGTTGGATCAAAAGAAGGAGTTGTGGCTGTCGATCATATGTTTGAAGGGAACCCAATCCCAGTAAACTATAACATGATGCCTAAGTGTATTTATTCACAACCTGAAATTGCTTCTATCGGCTTAAACATTGAACAAGCAAAGGCAGAGGGAATGAAAGTTAAAAGTTTTAAAGTACCATTTAAAGCAATTGGTAAAGCAGTGATTGATAGCCATGACGCAAACGAAGGGTATAGCGAAATGGTGATTGATCAATCAACTGAAGAAATTGTGGGTATTAATATGATTGGTCCACATGTAACAGAATTGATTAATGAGGCATCACTGTTACAGTTCATGAATGGCTCGGCATTAGAATTAGGACTAACAACACACGCGCATCCTTCCATCTCTGAAGTGTTGATGGAATTAGGATTGAAAGCAGAAAGTAGAGCTATTCACGTATAAATAGGAGGATTTAACATGATTGATTATAAATCATTAGGCCTTAGCGAAGAAGACCTAAAAGTAATATATAAATGGATGGATTTAGGTAGAAAAATAGATGAAAGACTGTGGTTATTGAACCGTGCAGGTAAAATTCCATTTGTTGTAAGTGGTCAAGGACAAGAAGCAACTCAGATTGGGATGGCATACGCATTAGAAGAAGGTGATATTACTGCGCCTTATTATAGAGATCTAGCTTTCGTTACTTATATGGGTATCTCAGCGTATGATACGTTTTTATCAGCGTTTGGAAAGAAAGACGATGTTAACTCTGGTGGAAAACAAATGCCATCACACTTTAGTAGTAGAGCTAAGAATATTTTGTCACAAAGTTCACCGGTAGCAACTCAAATACCCCATGCTGTTGGTGC
This sequence comes from Staphylococcus sp. SA22, assembly GCF_054165785.1. Lineage (NCBI taxonomy): Bacteria > Bacillati > Bacillota > Bacilli > Caryophanales > Staphylococcaceae > Staphylococcus > Staphylococcus sp. SA22. The sequence continues at coordinate 74,059 of NZ_JBSZQY010000001.1, forward strand.
TGCTTTAGCTCTAAAAATGGATGGTAAGAAGAAAATTGCAACAGCAACTGTTGGTGAAGGCAGCTCAAACCAAGGTGACTTCCATGAAGGTTTAAACTTCGCGGGTGTACACAAACTTCCTTTTGTATGTGTCATTATAAATAATAAATATGCAATTTCAGTACCTGATTCATTACAATACGCAGCTGAAAAATTATCTGATAGAGCACTTGGTTACGGTATACATGGTGAACAAGTAGATGGTAATGATCCTTTAGCAATGTATAAAGCGATGAAAGAAGCAAGAGATCGAGCTATTTCTGGTCAAGGTTCAACTTTGATTGAAGCAGTAACTTCTCGTATGACAGCACATTCATCAGATGATGACGACCAATATCGTACAAAAGAAGAGCGTGAAGCGCTTAAAAAAGCAGACTGCAACGAAAAGTTCAAAAAAGAGTTACTTTCAGCTGGCATTATCGATGATGCTTGGTTGGCAGAAATAGAAGCAGAACATAAAGACATTATCAATAAAGCGACAAAGGCTGCTGAAGACGCGCCATATCCAAGTGTTGAAGAAGCCTATGCATTTGTGTACGAAGAAGGGAGTCTTAACTAATGGCTAAATTATCTTATTTAGAGGCGATTCGCCAGGCGCAAGACTTAGCATTACAACAAAATAAAGATGTATTTATTCTTGGTGAAGATGTTGGTAAAAAAGGTGGCGTATTTGGTACTACTCAAGGACTGCAACAACAATATGGTGAGGACAGAGTTATCGATACACCATTAGCTGAGTCAAATATTGTCGGAACAGCCATTGGCGCAGCTATGGTTGGTAAAAGACCAATTGCTGAGATTCAGTTTGCAGATTTTATCTTACCTGCAACAAATCAAATTATTAGTGAAGCCGCTAAAATGCGTTATCGTTCAAATAATGAATGGCAATGCCCATTAACGATTCGTGCACCATTTGGTGGCGGTGTTCATGGTGGACTTTATCATTCACAAAGTATTGAAAGTATATTTGCTTCATCACCAGGTTTAACAATTGTTATCCCTTCAACACCGTATGATGCTAAAGGTCTATTATTATCTTCAATTGAATCAAATGATCCTGTTTTATACTTTGAACATAAAAAGGCGTATAGATTCTTAAAGGAAGAAGTGCCAGAAGAATATTACACTGTACCTTTAGGAAAAGCAGATGTTAAACGTGAAGGTGAAGATTTAACAGTATTTTGTTATGGATTAATGGTCAATTATTGTTTACAAGCCGCTGATATTTTAGCTGCAGACGGTATCAATGTTGAAGTCGTAGATTTACGAACTGTTTATCCATTAGATAAAGAAACAATTATTGATCGTGCTAAACATACAGGTAAAGTTTTACTTGTAACTGAAGATAATTTAGAAGGCAGTATTATGTCTGAGGTGTCAGCGATTATTGCAGAACATTGTCTGTTTGAACTAGATGCACCAATCATGCGTTTAGCTGCTCCAGATGTACCATCTATGCCATTTTCTCCTGTATTAGAAAATGAAATTATGATGAATCCAGAAAAAATCTTAAATAAAATGCGTGAATTAGCAGAATTCTAGGGAGGGAAAGTCATGGAAATAACAATGCCTAAGTTAGGTGAGAGTGTTCATGAAGGTACCATTGAACAATGGTTAGTTTCTGTTGGTGATCATATTGATGAATATGAACCATTATGTGAAGTTATTACAGATAAAGTGACAGCTGAAGTCCCTTCCACGATATCTGGAACAATTACTGAAATTTTAGTTGAAGCGGGGCAGACGGTAGCTATTGATACAATTATCTGTAAAATTGAAACTGCTGATGAAAAGACAAATGAAACAACTGAAGAGATACAAGCAAAAGTGGATGAGGATACTCAGAAATCTACTAAAAGAGCTAGTGCAACAGTGGAACAGACATCTACTGCTAAACAAAATCAACCACGAAATAATGGTCGCTATTCACCTGTTGTATTTAAACTCGCTTCAGAGCATGACATTGATTTATCACAAGTTGTAGGTAGTGGATTTGAAGGTCGTGTAACTAAGAAAGATTTAATGTCAGTTATTGAAAATGGTGGTACCACAGCTCAATCTGACAAACAAGTTCAAACACAATCAACTTCAGTAGATACATCAAGTAACCAATCATCTGAAGGCAATAGTGAAAATAGCACAATACCAGTAAATGGTGTGCGTAAAGCAATTGCACAAAACATGGTTAATAGTGTAACGGAGATTCCACATGCATGGATGATGATTGAGGTTGATGCTACAAACCTTGTGAATACGAGAAACCATTATAAAAACAACTTTAAAAATAAAGAAGGATATAATTTAACTTTCTTTGCTTTCTTTGTAAAAGCTGTAGCAGATGCTTTAAAAGCATATCCATTATTAAATAGTAGCTGGCAAGGAAATGAAATTGTCTTACATAAAGATATTAATATTTCAATTGCTGTTGCTGATGAAAATAAATTATACGTACCTGTGATTAAGCATGCAGACGAAAAGTCAATCAAAGGTATAGCTAGAGAAATTAATACTTTAGCAACAAAAGCGCGTAATAAGCAATTGACAACTGAAGATATGCAAGGTGGAACATTTACAGTTAATAATACTGGTACATTTGGTTCAGTATCATCAATGGGGATTATAAATCATCCTCAAGCAGCGATTTTACAAGTAGAATCCATCGTTAAAAAGCCAGTAGTAATTAATGATATGATAGCAATTCGAAGTATGGTAAATTTATGTATTTCAATAGATCATCGTATTTTAGATGGTTTACAAACAGGTAAATTTATGAATCATATTAAACAGCGTATCGAACAGTATACTTTAGAAAATACAAATATATATTAGTGATAACATAGATGCATCTATCGACAACTTGTTTTATCTTGTTCTTGTCGATGGATGTATTATTTTTTGGCAATAAAATATTTGCAATATATTCAAAAAAGATAAAGAACAATAATCAACATGGTTGAATGCATTTTTGCAGTAAAGTCAAAATAAGACATCATACTTGAAATATATTAATGAAAACAGGGGAATAAATTAGTTTCCATGATTTTAAGCACAATAATGTTTGGTATATTGTTAAAATTGTGTCTAAATATAGGTGTGATTCAGATTAGTTTATTGAACAATATGTTATTAATTAGTAGAATGAGGATAGTTTAAATATAAAGGGATAGGTGATTGAACTTATGGACATGAATTTCGATTTATACATGAACGGTGTTGTAGAACAAGCAAGGAATGAAATTGAATCTGCGGGATATGAGCAATTAACTACTGCAGAAGATGTTGACAAAGTCCTTAAACAAGATGGTACAACACTAGTTATGATCAATTCTGTATGTGGTTGTGCAGGTGGTATCGCAAGACCAGCAGCATCACATGCTTTACATTATGACGTATTACCTGATCGTCTAGTGACAGTATTTGCTGGACAAGATAAAGAAGCGACACAAAGAGCGCGTGAGTACTTCGAAGGTTATGCGCCTTCAAGTCCGTCATTTGCATTATTAAAAGATCGAAAGATTACAGAAATGATTGAAAGACATCAAATCGAAGGTCATGATGTGATGAACGTAATTAATCAATTACAAACATTATTCAATAAATATTGTGAAGAAAGATAAGAGGCGCTAACCCATGTTAAAGTTAAATCCTTACAAGATTGGATTTAGAACAATAAAAACAGCAGTGGGTATGACTTTAGGTGTAATTATTAGTAAGCTGTTAGGTTTAGATAATTATGCTTCAAGCGCCATATTAGTCGTATTATGTATTAAACATACAAAAGTACATTCGCTACAAGCGATTATTTCAAGATTAGTATCATGTTTTTTAGTATTGTTTTTAGGTTCAGCAATATTTAGTTTATTAGGTCAGAGTCCAATTGTACTCGGTATTATCGTATTGTTATTTATACCATTAACTGTCGTATTAAAAGTACAAGAAGGTGTCATTACGAGTTGCGTTATATTACTTCATGTTTTTAATGCAAAATCAATTGATGCACATTTAATTGTTAATGAAACATTATTACTGTTAATTGGACTAAGCATTGCATTTACAATGAATTTAATGATGCCAAGTTTAGACAAACAACTAGACGAATACAAATGTAAAATTGAGCAACAAATTGCTGATATTTTTAGTAAATATAGTTATATTTGTGAAAAATATGAAGATACCATTGCGATTGAATTTGAAGCGTTACTTTTAAATATTAAAAAGGCGAAGTCTATCGCGTTCCGAGATGTTAAAAATCATTTTGTTAGAAACGAAAATTCATACTATCATTATTTTGATATGCGAGAAGAGCAAGTGGAATTGTTAATGAGAATGAAACCGCTCATCGAAAGTATCTGTCATAAAGATCCACTTTTAAATGATGTTGCGTCACTGCTGAAAGAAATTGGTCTAAATGTGAATAGTAATGACTATACAGCAATGCGTTTACACAATTTGTATGAGACGCGTTTGAAATTGGATGAACTGCCATTGCCAACAACGCACAAAGCGCTTAACTCGAGAGCAAGTATTATTCAAATATTAAATGAATTAGAAGAATATTTACAAATCAAATCGCAATTTGGTTCATTGAAAATGCATAGTGAAGTAGCTTAAAAAATAATCCATCCGTATGACCCATGTTTGAAAGTAATCGTTGCAATACGATAACTTATTAATACATGCGTTTATAACGGATGGATTTTTAATTGTATGATTTTGTATAGGTAGTTGAGATATAGTTTATAAAATTGGAATAATACTCGTTAATAACAATGCTAATACAACTGATACAAGCATAACGATAATGATAATTCTTAAAACTTTATTTTGCATTTTGTGTGCCTCCAAATGAATAACCTTTGTATTAATAATTACGACATAAGATATAAAACTTTTAACTTGAGACGATATAACTAGCAATCATCATAAAGGAATATTATAAAAAACATGAGTAAGTTTGCTTATGTCATTTTCCTCATTATACGATATCTTTGAAAAATCAATCAATATATTTTTGACAAAGCTTAGTTTGAGTTACAATAAATATATATATTAAATTGAAAATAATATGACACAATTTACAAGCCTGATAAATCTGTGTAACGTCAATTACTGTAACATTTTATTTCATCAATTTTTACCGTTTGGCGTACTTGAAAATTTTGATAAAAGGGGTTCCATTATGATTAATGAGGAAAGATTACTTAATACGTTTTTAGAACTTGTACAAATCGATTCTGAGACAGGGAATGAATCAACAATCCAACCTATTTTAAAAGAAAAATTCATAGCATTAGGGTTAGATGTTAAAGAAGATGAAGCGGCTAAACATCCGAAATTAGGTGCCAATAATCTAGTGTGTACAATGAAAAGTACTATCGAAGAAGGCGAAGTACCTAAATTATATTTGACGAGCCATATGGATACTGTTGTACCCGCAATTAATGTAAAGCCAATTGTAAAAGATGACGGCTACATATACTCTGACGGTACGACTATTCTAGGTGCAGATGATAAAGCAGGATTAGCAGCTATGCTTGAAGTTTTGCAAGTGATAAAGGAACAACAAATCCCACATGGACAAATTCAATTTGTGATTACTGTTGGAGAAGAATCAGGTTTAATTGGTGCTAAAGAATTAAATTCAGAGTTGTTGGACGCGGACTTTGGTTATGCTATTGATGCAAGTGCTGATGTCGGTACAACGGTTGTAGGTGCACCGACGCAAATGTTAATTTCAGCTAAAATTTTTGGCAAAACGGCTCATGCAAGTACGCCAAAAGAGGGTGTTAGTGCTATTAATATTGCGGCGAAAGCAATTAGTCGAATGAAATTAGGACAAGTTGATGAAATAACTACTGCCAATATTGGTAAGTTTCATGGCGGTTCAGCTACGAATATTGTTGCAGATGAAGTCATTTTAGAAGCAGAGGCACGTTCTCACGATCCAGAAAGAATAAAAACACAAGTCAAACATATGACTGATGTGTTTGAAACAACTGCATCAGAATTAGGTGGGAAAGCAGTAGTTACAGTGGAGCAAAGTTATCCAGGATTTAAAATTAATGATAATGAAACGGTTGTTAAAATTGCACAAGAAAGTGCTCGTAATTTAGGATTATCTGCAAATACAATTATTTCTGGTGGCGGTTCAGACGGCAGTATTATTAATACATTTGGTATTCCTTCAGTCATTTTAGGAGTGGGTTATGAAAAAATCCATACAACAAATGAGAGAATGCCGATTAAATCATTGAACTTGCTTGCAAGTCAAGTGTTAGAAATAATCAAAATAGTTGCGCGACAATCGAAATGATTTAGTGTAGTGTATGTCTATTTTGTGATACAATACTAATGAAAAATCAACAAGTGAGGTAAGTAATATGACACAACAAATTGGAGTTATTGGTTTAGCCGTTATGGGTAAAAACCTAGCTTGGAATATTGAATCACGCGGATATAGTGTATCTGTATTTAACCGCTCAAGTGAAAAAACTGATTTAATGGTTGAAGAATCAAAAGGGAAAAATATTCATCCAACGTACTCATTGGAAGAATTTGTTAATTCTTTAGAAAAACCACGTAAAATTTTATTAATGGTTCAAGCAGGTAAAGCTACGGATGCAACGATTGATAGTTTGTTACCTTTATTAGATGATGGAGATATTTTAATTGATGGTGGTAATACAAACTATCAAGATACTATCAGACGTAATAAAGCATTAGCACAAAGTGCAATCAACTTTATTGGTATGGGCGTTTCTGGTGGTGAAATTGGAGCGTTAACTGGTCCGTCATTAATGCCGGGTGGACAAGAAGAAGCTTATAACAAAGTTGCAGATATTCTTGATGCAATTGCTGCAAAGGCAAAAGACGGTGCTTCATGTGTTACTTATATTGGACCTAATGGTGCTGGACACTATGTGAAAATGGTACACAATGGTATCGAATATGCTGACATGCAATTAATTGCAGAAAGTTATGCTATGATGAAAGAATTATTAGGCATGTCTCATGAAGACATTGCTCAAACGTTCAAAGACTGGAATGCTGGTGAATTAGAAAGTTATTTAATTGAAATCACTGGTGATATTTTCATGAAATTAGATGAAAATAAAGAAGCATTAGTTGAAAAAATTCTTGATACTGCAGGTCAAAAAGGTACAGGAAAATGGACTTCAATTAACGCATTAGAATTAGGTATTCCATTAACAATCATTACTGAATCTGTATTTGCACGTTTTATCTCTTCAATCAAAGAAGAGCGCGTAAATGCTTCTAAAGAATTAAATGGTCCAAAAGCATCATTTGATGGTGACAAGAAAGACTTTTTAGAAAAAATTCGTAAAGCATTATATATGAGTAAAATTTGTTCTTATGCACAAGGTTTCGCGCAAATGCGTAAAGCAAGTGAAGATAATGAATGGAATTTAAAACTTGGTGATTTAGCTATGATTTGGAGAGAAGGTTGCATTATCCGTGCACAATTCTTACAAAAGATCAAAGATGCTTACGATAATAATCCAGGATTACAAAACTTATTGCTAGATCCTTACTTTAAAAACATCGTTACTGAATATCAAGATGCGTTACGTGATGTTGTCGCAACTGGTGTTCAAAATGGTGTACCAACACCTGGTTTCTCATCAAGTATTAATTACTATGATAGTTACCGTGCAGCTGATTTACCTGCAAACTTAATTCAAGCACAACGTGACTACTTCGGTGCTCACACGTACGAAAGAAAAGATAAAGAAGGCGTATTCCATACACAATGGATTGAAGAATAATATTGACTAAAGGATAGTTGAAAGATACTATCCTTTTTTATATCTTTTGATTAATATAAAAAAGAGTGTGATAGAGTAGATACAACCTATAAAAAATTACACAAGTATTATCTTTGACCGTAAAATCATCCTGCCATATTTTTAAGCATTTTGTGAAGTAATAAAATATTTACTGTGTTATGATAGCATGTACTATAGAGAAATAGAGGTACTATTTTATGGAAAAGTTAAATCAAGTTATGTTATATGTTGATGATGTTGAAAAAGCGAAAGCATTTTGGACAGAAACTTTAGAATTTGTTGTTGTAAGTGAAACACCGTTAGCTGAGGACTATGTTGCAGTTGAAGTATCACCTACGAAAGATGCTGAAACGTCATTGACGATTATGGCAAAAGAATTTATTGAAAAGTATAGCCCGGAGGTGAACCTAGGAACACCATCTTTAATGTTTAAAGAGAAAAACTTTGATGCATTATACTCAAAATTAAATGATTTAGGTTTAACTGGGCATGATATAGCAGAAATGAATGGTCGACGTGTATTTAATTTCCAAGATGGCCAAGGTAACTATTTTGCAGTTAGTGACTAAACAATCGATTTTAATATTTATACAAACCTTTATATTGATTTTCGGATTGAATTTCAGTATGAAGGTTTTATTTTTATCGTTTTATGCAATCGTTTGCACAAATCTTTTGACTTTTTTAGAAAGTGTGACTAAACTGATATTATACAGGGATTGGAAGCGTTTTCCAATACAGAGATTAACAGGAGGTGATTAAATGGTTACGATTAAAGATGTTGCACTAAAAGCCGGTGTTTCTCCTTCGACAGTTTCAAGAGTTATAAAAGGAAATCAACGTATTAGCGAAGCGACAATTTCAAAAGTGAAGAAAGTTATGGAAGAATTGAATTATTTTCCTAATACCGCTGCTAGAACTTTAATTACAAACCAAACATATAAAATTGGTTTAGTGTTAAAAGGTTCTGAGGAGCCTATTCGACTGAATCCATTCTACATCAATGTATTGCTAGGGATTTCTGAAACGTGCAACCAGCATGGCTATGGTACACAAACGACAGTCTCAAATAATATGAATGATTTAATGAATGAAGTTTATAAAATGATTAAACAACGAATGGTTGATGCGTTTATACTGCTCTATTCAAAAGAAAATGATCCGATTAAACAAATGTTAATTGATGAAAACATGCCATTTATTGTGATTGGTAAACCTACATCGGATATAGATCATCAATTTACACACATAGATAATGATAATATATTAGCTTCTGAAAATTTGACACGACATGTTATTGAACAAGGTGTAGATGAATTAATATTTATTACAGAAAAAGGCGATTTTGAAGTTTCGAAAGACAGGATTCAAGGATTTGAAACGATAGCTTCTCAAAATAAAATTAATTATCAAATTATTGAGACTAGTAATGAAAGAGAAGTTATTTTTAATTACATGCAAAATCTACATACGCGTTTGAAGGACCCAAATATTAAACAGGCAATCATTTCGTTAGATGCTATGTTACATTTAGCGATTTTAAGTGTCCTATATGAACTTAATATTGAAATTCCGAAAGATGTAATGACAGCAACGTTCAATGATTCTTATTTAACCGAAATTGCGTCACCACCTCAAACCTGTATTGACATCAAGCCTCGAATGTTAGGTCAACAGGCTGGTGCAGCAATTTTAAATATATTAAAAAATAAAGCACAGGATGTTATTGAACTCGTCATTATAGATACAGAATTAAAAATAAGAAAATCAACACAGCGATAGCAAAGGAGTTTTAAAATGAATAAGCAATGGTGGAAAGAAGCAGTAGCATATCAAGTATATCCAAGAAGTTTTAATGATAGTAATCACGATGGTATTGGGGATTTACCTGGAATGATTGATAAATTGGACTACTTAAAAGATTTAGGTATCGATGTCATTTGGCTCAGTCCAATGTTTAAATCACCTAATGATGACAATGGTTATGATATTAGTGACTACCAAGAGATTATGGATGAATTTGGAACGATGGAAGACTTTGATCGTTTATTAAAAGGTGTTCATGATAGAGGCATGAAGCTTATTTTAGATTTAGTTGTAAATCATACATCTGATGAACATCCTTGGTTTATAGAATCTAAATCTAGTAAAGACAATCCCAAACGTGATTGGTACATTTGGCAAGATCCAAAGCCAGATGGCTCTGAACCAAACAACTGGGAAAGTATCTTTAATGGATCTACATGGGAATATGATGCTAATACTGAGCAATATTATTTCCATCTATTCAGTAAAAAACAACCTGATTTGAATTGGGGTAATCCGGAAGTTAGAGATGCTGTATTTGAAATGATGAACTGGTGGTTTGATAAAGGCATTGATGGCTTTAGAGTAGATGCAATTACGCATATTAAGAAGACGTTTGAAGCGGGTGACTTACCTGTACCTGAGGGTAAAACATATGCCCCAGCATTAGATGTAGATATGAATCAGCCAGGTATACAAACTTGGTTACAAGAGATGAAAGATCGCTCATTAAGTAAGTATGACATTATGACTGTTGGTGAAGCGAATGGTGTAAGCCCTGATGATGCTGATGACTGGGTCGGGGAAGAAAATGGTAAATTTAATATGATATTCCAATTTGAACATTTGGGACTGTGGAATAGTGGTGATTCTCACTTTGATGTAAATTCGTATAAATCTGTATTAAATAGATGGCAAAAACAACTTGAAAATAAAGGTTGGAATGCGTTGTTTATTGAAAATCACGACCAACCACGACGTGTATCGACGTGGGGTGACGATGACAAGTATTGGTATGAATCAGCAACAAGTCATGCAGCAGTTTATTTCTTGCAACAAGGTACGCCATTCATTTATCAAGGTCAAGAAATTGGTATGACGAATTATCCATTTGAAAGTATTGAAACATTTAACGATGTTGCTGTTAAAAATGACTATCAAATTGTGAAAGCTCAAGGTGGAGATGTAGACGCTTTACTTGCAAAATATAAAGATGAGAACCGAGATAATTCTCGCACACCAATGCAATGGGATGATACGTTAAATGGAGGATTTACAAATGGTGAACCGTGGTTCCCAGTGAATCCGAATTATAAAACTATCAATGTTGCACAACAATTAGAAGATGAGCATTCAGTATTACAATTTTATAAAGATTTAATTCAATTAAGAAAGTCTAATGATGTTTACGTATATGGTCAATTTGATTTAGTAGATGCTGAAAATTTACAAGTTTTTGCATACACGAGAACATTAAATGAAAAGCAAGTTCTTATTGTAGGTAATCTTACTAACCACGAAGCAGAATTAACTGTACCATTTGATATAAGTCATGGAGAAGTGAAGCTATTTAATTATGATGCCAAAGTTAATTTAAAACAGTTACGTCCATATGAAGCATGTGTTATCGAATTAAATTAACATATTAATATGCCCCCTAATAGTATCTAAGGCCATTTGTAGACCTATAGATATATTAGGGGGCTTCTTTGTTTTTAATTATTTAATCTTCGTCATAAGGACTCTGTTTAACAGGAATCCAAAGCTGAATTTTAGTGAATGGGTCATTAAATGAAATATCGAGAGGGTACACTTCAACATATAAATCATTTCGTTCATATGGCAATGTTAACTGCAAACTTGATTCAATATAGTACCAAGCTTCATTAGTTGCATAATCAATTTCACCTTGTAAATTGAATTTCGCACAATGTTTGCCAGGTAAAAATCGACTTTCTAAGTGTGCAGGATAACGTTCACTTGGTACACCTACAAATATTTCTAAACCATTTTCAAGAGGACAACTAATAACAAATAGTTCAAATGGACTAACGTCATTATATCGTCGTAACTCTTTAATTTTACCATCAATGAGCAAGTCTTCTAAAAAATCCGGAACATTAAAAGGATGTGACAAATACTTAGTGTCTATAAATCGTGCATATCCAACCAATGAAATATCATCTGTCTCTTCTAATCTGTATGGATAGGGTGCTCTCTCAGTAGTTGATAATTTGATATATAATCGCTCTTGAATTTGTAATTCATCTTTTTTAGTAGAAGCTTGAATAGGTGATACGCCGTGAAAATCACTAAAATCATTTGCAAAATCATTTGAATTTGCATAGTGATATTTTTTAGCGATATCTACAAGTCGTGTAGCACCATTAATCACATCATTTGCAGCGAGTGTCATTTTACGCGCGCGTGCATAAGCTTCTGGAGATAAGCCGACAATCATTTTAAATGATTGATCAAGATGGTATGGCGAAAGACCAACGTAATCACTTAATTCTTGCAAATTGAAAGGCTCTAATAAACGATCTTCAATATAAACAATTGCCTGTTGTATTTGCTTGATAACGTCCAAAACTTTCACTCCAATTAATTCAATCATTTATTTTTATTCTACATTATTTCTATAAATTATACACCCATTTGTTCAATGATTATTAAAATAGTTTTGGGCATTGTAAAATATAATTTCATAATATAGTCTAGAAAAAAAGCGAATGATAGAACAATTGATTTACTTGATTCGTAATCAATCCTTGTCATTCGCTCATTTATTTTTGTTTAACATGTGCGTTTTAATTCAATTATTGAATATCGTCCCACCAATGGTTACCATCACGAGCAAGTAATAAATCACTTTCTAATGGACCATTAGTACCTGATTCATAGTTAGGGAATTCTGGATCAACCATATTCCATTCATCTTGAATTGCATCAACAAATTTCCATGTTGATTTTAATTCTTCCCAGTGCGTAAAGTTAGTGGCATCACCTTTAAGACAATCAAATAATAGATTTTCATATGCATCTACAGTATTCATTTTATCTTGAGCGCTCATTGAATAAGACAATTGAACAGGTTCAGTTTCGATACCTTGTGTATTTTTCTTAGCATTTAGATGTAAAGATACACCTTCATTAGGTTGAATATTGATTACTAATAGGTTTGAATCTAACAGTTTATCAGTTTCATAGTATAAGTTCATTGGTACTTCTTTAAATTCAACGACAACTTGAATTGTTTTAGATTTCATACGTTTACCAGTACGGATATAGAATGGTACGCCAGCCCATCTAAAGTTATCAATTGTTAATTTACCTGAAACAAAGGTAGGAGTGTTAGAGTCATCTGCAACGCGATCTTCATCACGGTATGCTTTAACTTGTTTACCATCGATATAGCCTTCGCCATATTGACCACGAACAAAGTTCTTTTTAACATCTTCAGATTGGAAATGACGCAGTGATTTAAGTACTTTTACTTTCTCAGCACGGATATCTTCACTATTTAAACTAATAGGTGCTTCCATAGCTAATAATGCAACCATTTGTAACATGTGGTTTTGCACCATATCTTTTAGTGCACCACTTGATTCATAATAACCACCACGATCTTCAACGCCCAGTATTTCAGAAGATGTAACTTGGATGTTTGAAATATATTTGTTATTCCATAATGGTTCAAACATCGCATTCGCAAAACGTAATACCTCGATATTTTGAACCATGTCTTTTCCTAAATAGTGGTCAATACGATAAATTTCTTCTTCTTTAAATGATTTACGAATTTGATTGTTTAATGCTTCGGCTGATTTTAAATCACTACCGAATGGTTTTTCGATAACAAGGCGTTTAAATCCTTTTGTATCAGTAAGACCAGAAGATTTTAGATAATCAGAAATAACGCCAAAGAATTGTGGTGCCATTGCTAAATAGAATAGTCGATTACCTTTTAATTCAAATTGGCTGTCTAATTCATTACTAAAATCTAATAATTCTTGATAGCTTTCTTCATTACTAACATCATGTCTATGATAGAAGACATGTTCCATAAACGCGTCAATTTTGTTTGTATCTTTTACGTGCTTTTGAATTGATGATTTTACTTGATTACGGAAATCATCATTAGTAATGTCACGACGTCCAATACCGATGATGGCAATATGTTCATCTAAATTGTCTTGTTGGTAGAGATGGAATATTGATGGAAACAACTTACGATGGCTTAAGTCACCAGTTGCACCAAAGATTGTGATTAAACAAGGGATGTGTTTGTTTTTAGTACTCAAGATTAAAACCTCAATTCTTAATTAGATATATGATTTATTATTATAAGATAATCCATTCAGCAGGTCATTCAATATGCTCGACAGTATGCAGTGTCTTAAATGAAATATCGATTCATGTATCATGTTTAATGTGATACTTATTAATGATAAGTATAACGTAATTATCAAAATTTATATAGTTTTGTCTACGTTAAAGTTAGAAAAATTAACTAGCAAAGACGAATTTTTAACAGATTTTGATTCAAGTATAAATTAAAACTAAATTGATACAAATTTTATGATAAAATGAATTGAAGAAAAGGAGGGGCATATATGGAAGTTACATTTTTTGGAACGAGTGCAGGTTTGCCTACAAAAGAGAGAAATACACAAGCAATCGCCTTAAATTTAGAACCATATTCCAATTCCATATGGCTTTTCGACGTTGGTGAAGGTACACAGCACCAAATTTTACATCATGCAATTAAATTAGGAAAAGTGACACATATATTTATTACTCATATGCATGGCGATCATATTTTTGGTTTGCCAGGATTACTTTCTAGTCGTTCTTTTCAGGGCGGTGAACAAAAGCCGCTTACATTAGTTGGACCAAAAGGAATTAAAGCATATGTGGAAATGTCTATGAATTTATCAGAGTCACATTTAAACTATCCAATTACATATATTGAAATCGATGATCATCTAACATATCATCATGATGGTTTTACTGTAGAGGCGCATTTACTTAATCATGGTATTCCATCATATGGATATAGAGTAATGGCACCTGAAACTACAGGTACAATCAATGTTGAAGCGTTAAAAAACATTGGTCTTGAACCAGGTCCTAAATATCAAGAAGTAAAATCTCATGATACATTTGAACATAATGGTCAAGTTTATCAATCAAAAGATTTTAGAGGTGAGTCCAAACAGGGTCCAATTGTAGCAATTTTTGGTGATACAAAACCATGTTCTAATGAACGTGTGATTTCTAGAGATGCTGATGTGATGGTACATGAAGCGACCTATATAGATGGTGAAAAGCATTTAGCCAACAATTATCATCATAGCCATATTGAAGACGTATTTGCATTGATAAAAGAAGCCAATGTTAAACGTACGTTGATTACACATTTGAGCAATCGCTATAATACAGAAGATATAAATGAAATTTATCAAACATTGATACAAAATGAGGATACGCCGAATTTTAATTTTGTGAAAGATTTTGATAGTTTTAAAGTCTAATGACAAAGTAATAAACAATGCTTGCCAAATAGTAATAATTTATAAAAATAACCCGTCAAACACAGTGCTTGCGATGATGCATACATGTGTTGGCGGGTTTGTTTTTATTGGTCTTCTATATTAGAAAGTTCAATACTACGGTCGACGGCAGCGTTTAGACAATCTTCGAAAATAGATACTAAATCATATTGTGACAATGTATCAAGGCCAGCTTGTGTCGTACCACCTTTAGAGGTAATATTTTTTCTTAATTGAGCCATGCTCAAATCTGAACGTTCAATCATCTTACTTGTACCTATAATAAGGTTGCGTATAGATTCTTCAACTTGTTCTTTTTCTAGACCAAGTTTCGTACCAGCTTTAACGTATTGCTCGAATACATGATATAAAAATGCTGGGCCGCTTCCGGTGATAGCTGTTACTTGATGTAAATGATCCTCTGATACTTCAATTACAGAACCAAATGCTTTAACTAAATCGTTAATTTCATCTTTAGATTTAGGGTCAAAGTTGTTTGAAAAACTAATGCCAGTAACTGAGTGTCCAACTTGCGCATTTGTGTTTGGCATAATTCTAGCAACTGGATTTTGGCATTCTAATTGTTGTTTAATATAATCAATCGGAATACCTGCCATAATTGAAATGAAGCAATTGTCTTTTGTGATATGTGGTTTGATGCGTGTTGCTAGAGCATCAAAGTCATGTGGTTTGGTACCTAAAAATACATAATCTGCATCTTTTAATAATGTCGCATCATCATAACTATAGTTAACACCTAGTTTTTCAGCGAATGCTTTTAAAGCTTGTTCATTAGATTTATTTGTTAAATATATATCATTGGCATCTAAGTTGCTTGAGTTAATAATTCCTGTAAATATAGCTTGTGCCATATTACCAGCTCCATAAAATACGAGTTTCATTAACGTCACATCCCTTTAGTTTTTGATTTGTATGTTATATTTTCTTATTATTGTATATATATTAGGAAAGATAATCAACTTGTCTCAATTATGTAAAGTTGATAAATTGCATTCTATATAATGGAAAAGGAAGGTTAATTGATGAAAGGACAACATTTTATAGTGACTGGTGGTACAAGTGGTTTAGGTTTATCGATTGTCCGAAAGTTACTAGAAAATAAAGTGAATGTAACGTTGTTGGTGCGTGATGTTGATAAAGCAGCTAGAATCTTTGAACAGGAATCGGGGAAAACTATAAATGTTATTCCTTGTGACTTAAATGATATGAAGTCGATACAGGCACTGCAATTTGAAGAAAATATATCATTCGATGGATTCATTTATAGTGCAGGTTTAGGTTATTTTAAATCTATTTCAGACCATAATTTTTCAGAAATGATTGAAACGTATCAGCTTAATTTAATTAGTTTTAATGTTTTATATACTGTGTTGAGACCATATTTAACATCTAACGCACATATTGTAGGTATTTCAAGTCAAGCTGCATTTTCCACACAAGCAAATGCTGCACATTATGGGGCATCGAAAGCAGGGTTTTATGCATTAATGAATGCTTTAAGACTAGAGTCACCAAACTTACATATCATGACAGTTAATGTTGGCCCGATTGATACACCTTTTCATCAAAAAGCCGACCCATCAATGAAGTATGCTAAAAAGATGGGGAAAATTATGCTTGATGCTAATCAGCTTGCAGAAGATATCATTTATGGCATTAAAACAAAACAATTAGAAATTAATCGGCCTAAATGGATGCATCATGCGTTGAAAATGTATCAAATTGCGCCTAGATTTTTTGAACGATGTTTCCCTAAATTATTTAAAAATAAAGCATAAATAGGTGGGATGGCAATGAACTGTCAATCGGAGAGTGTGTTAAGACTTTGTGTACGATATGCGGAACAACTATCAGTATTTGAAGAATTTACAGTGCTGGATATTTTAAGCGATATTTCTGTAGACCAATTTTCAGACAGTACATTATATTATACTTGTGAAAAATTCAAACTACTTGTGTTGCAAGGAAATGTGCTGGGTGTACAAGTAATAACTAATAATGATGAATCAACATGCGAAGTGAAATATAGAAAGGTGTTTTAATAAAATTATTAAAAGATGAAGTGGCAGAAGTTTGCTTAAGGCACTGCCGCAGGGCGAAATTACTAAATACTGATGCGTAAGGACAACGCTTTAATTTCTATCATAAGTGAGTAATCTTAATCATAAATTATAGCGAATTTTACATAAACAACAGCAGTAAGGCATTTTTATAATGAAACGCCTCATACTGCTGTTTTTATTACTGAAAATGACTTCTACACTAAATGATTGGTATATTCCAAATCCTTGACACGAGCTCTTGCTGTTTTAATCTGATCTAAACTAACTTTAGTATGATAGTTTTCAATATTTTCTTTTAATTGGTCGACGCTACTTGCACCTACAATGATGGAACCAAGCACGTCATGTGATGTTAAATAACTAAATGTCAATGCAGATAAATTACTTTCAATTTCTTTAATAGAGGCTATTGTTTCACCCAATTCATCATGAGAATAATCAAAAATACCATCTTTAAATTTATTGTCGAGCACATTAACACTGTTTGAAGTTAATAATCCTTTAGACACAGGTCCTCTTGCTAATACTTTAACATCATTGTTGTGAATTGCATCTAATAATGATTCTGGACGATTATCAATCAAATTGAATTGAGACATTATCGTTTCGATTTGACTATGTTTTAAATAATAATCAATTACATTTGGGCGAATAGAAGAAATACCGTAAGCACGTATAATTCCTTCTTGTTTCAATTCATCAAATGCGCTTATTGTTTCGTCTAATGGGTCATCAATGCTTCCGCCATGAAGTTGATATAAATCGATATGATCAATGCCTAAACGCTTTAGTGAACCTTTAACTGCCTCTTTAATATAGGATTTACTCGGATCCCATGTTATACTGCCATCTTTTGTTAAACGATTGCCTACTTTTGTACCAATGACAATATCATCGCGTTGTTGATATTTAAGAAGTGCCTTACCAACAACTGATTCATTTATACCTTTATCGTACATGTCTGCTGTATCAAAATAAGTGATACCATTTTCAACAGCGCAATCTAAAATTTGTTCGGCTTTTTTTAAATCTGTACCTAAACTCATGCAACCTAGACCTAATTCAGATAATGCAATACCACTTTTTAATATATTTTTTTGCATGTCTGTTCTCCTTTCGATACACTTTAGCTAACAAGCATAGTGTATCAATATATAATATGAATTTAAAGGAACGTGATTATAATGGATTTAAATGAAAAAACAATTGATCGAACAGTTATTTATAATGGCAAAATTGTAGATGTAGAAATTCATACAGTGACATTACCAAACGGTGAAACGTCAACAAGAGAATTAGTTTATCATAATGGTGCAGTTGCTGTTTGTGCAGTGACACCTAAAAAAGAAGTCGTATTAGTGAAACAGTATCGTAAACCAGTAGAAAAACCATTGCTAGAAATTCCAGCTGGTAAATTAGAAGATGATGAAGATAGAGTCGAAGCGGCTAAGCGTGAATTAGAAGAAGAAACAGGATATATTGCCAAAGAGTTAACACATGTTGTAGATATGTATGGTTCACCAGGTTTTTGTGATGAACAATTATCAATATATTTTACGGATAATTTAGAAGAAGGCACAGTTCACTTAGATGAAGATGAATTTGTCGAAGTCATTAAAGTTCCGATTGAGAATGTTAAATCGATGCTAATGAATAAAGAAATAGAAGATGCGAAGACTATCATTGCATTGCAACACCTATTATTAAATTATAATCATTCTAAATAACAAATGAGAAAAGCTTGCATTTTATTGAGAAAACTGTTAGTTTTAATTGTGAAGTTTGAAATTATTTGTAATGATTTTAATTATTAGTAGGGGAGTGGACATCGTTGGAAGAACGATTAAATCGCGTTAAGCAACAATTACAACAATCATCATATAAGCTAACGCCACAACGCGAAGCTACTGTTAGAGTTCTAATTGAAAATGAAAAAGATCATCTAAGTGCTGAAGACGTATATCTGAAAGTAAAAGACAAAGCGCCTGAAATTGGCTTGGCGACAGTATACAGAACGTTAGAGTTGTTAGCTGAACTAAAAGTTGTCGACAAAATTAACTTTGGTGATGGCGTCGCTCGTTTTGATTTAAGAAAAGAAGGCGCAAAACATTTCCACCATCATTTAGTATGTATGGAATGTGGTCGTGTAGATGAAATCGATGAAGATTTGTTACCAGAAGTTGAAAATCGAGTTGAAAATGAGTTCAATTTTAAAATTTTAGATCATCGTTTAACTTTCCATGGTGTGTGTGAAACGTGCCAAGCTAAAGGTAAAGGATAGTAAATTGCGTAGGTTAAATTAACCTTCGCTTTTTTTAGAGGTGTGGTTATGGAAACAATTATTGAAGAATATTTGCGTTTTATACAAATTGAAAAAGGTCTAAGTTCTAACACAATTGGTGCTTATAGACGTGATTTGAAAAAGTATCAAGATTATATGACTGAACATCATATCTCGCATATTGATTTTATAGATCGACAATTAATTCAAGAGTGTTTGGGGCATTTAATAGACCAAGGGCAATCTGCTAAATCTATTGCGCGATTTATTTCAACAATCCGTAGTTTTCATCAATTTGCTATAAGAGAAAAATATGCGGCGAAAGATCCAACGGTATTATTAGATTCACCAAAATATGACAAAAAATTGCCTGACGTTTTAAATGTTGACGAAGTGTTGGCTTTATTAGAAACGCCGGATTTAAATAAAATTAATGGTTATCGTGATCGTACGATGTTAGAACTTCTGTACGCAACGGGAATGCGTGTATCTGAATTGATACATTTAGAGTTAGAGAACGTGAACTTAATAATGGGGTTTGTACGCGTATTTGGTAAAGGCGATAAAGAAAGAATTGTACCATTAGGCGACGCAGTCATTGAGTACTTAACCACTTATATTGAAACGATTAGACCGCAACTTTTAAAAAAGACTGTTACTGAAGTCTTATTTTTAAATATGCATGGTAAACCTTTATCACGACAAGCAATATGGAAAATGATTAAACAAAATGGTGTAAAGGCAAACATTAAAAAGACGCTAACGCCACATACGTTACGCCACTCTTTTGCGACACATTTATTGGAAAATGGCGCAGATTTAAGAGCAGTGCAAGAGATGTTAGGTCACTCTGACATCTCTACTACCCAACTCTATACACATGTTTCAAAATCTCAAATTAGAAAAATGTATAACCAATTTCATCCTAGAGCATAAAGTGAACCATAACTCAAAAGTCACAATACACATGACTAAAAATGTCTGTGCTATTGTGGCTTTTTTAAATTGGTTGATTAATTACGTCTATGTTTTCTTAATTGAATCGCTTCTTCTTTTGCTGCAATAACTTCTGAACGATCACGCCGCATGTGATGGTCTACAATAAAAGGATCTGTTGCTGTTTCGTGATTATAATTATAATCTGGATAGTTGGCCTTGATGATGCGCTCAAAGTCTGGAGTTATTGGTAATATAACAGATGAAAAAGGCTTTGCTGCATTCAATTTTGCAATCTGTTGCTCAATTAACAACTGATAATCATTTAAATTAAGGTGTAACGCATCTCTATCTTTAGCATTTTGTATTATTTCTTTAGATTTATTAAAAGACTTATAGGCGCCTTTTAAATTATTGCGGCGATAATGGTAACAAGCAGTTGCAAACAAGATTAAACTAACAACTGCATCTTGCTTACTGTAGTTATTTTCAGCTTTCCATGCATCTTCTAAAATGTCATGACATAGGAAATAATGTTGCTTAGTATGAAATTGATAATAGAAATTTATCAGTGCCTGTTGCATTTTGTTATCACCCCAATTTAAAAGTAAGTTATTTTCATGCTATAATATTTTAGAGAATTATGCACATATGACGCAATACGAGGTAGATATTATGTATGAAGTTAAATTAGATGCTTTCAATGGACCATTAGATTTATTACTGCATCTTATCCAAAAATTTGAAATAGATATTTATGATATTCCTATGCAAGCATTAACAGAGCAGTATATGCAGTACGTTCATGCAATGAAACAGCTTGAAATTAATATTGCAAGTGAATACCTAGTATTAGCGTCAGAACTCTTAATGATTAAAAGTAAGATGCTATTACCACAATCAACATCAGATATGGATGTTGATGATGACCCACGGGAAGATTTAGTTGGGCGTTTAATAGAATATCAAAATTATAAAGAATATACTGCTATTTTAAATGACATGAAAGAAGAAAGAGATTTTTATTTTACAAAAAGACCGACAGATTTATCTCATTTGGAAACAGATGAATCTTGGGATCCAAATCATACGATTGATTTAACTGAATTAATTGTAGCTTATCAAAGAGTTAAAAATAGAGTTGAGTTAAATACACCTAAATCTGTTGAAATCCGAAAAGAGACATTTACCATTCAACAAGCTACAGAACAATTGACATCGAGATTGAAAGATAAAGATCATTTTAACTTCTTTAGTCTGTTTACGTTTTCTGAGCCAATTGAACAAGTAGTCACTCACTTTTTAGCTATTTTAGAGATGTCAAAAGCAGGAATAATTAATATTGAGCAACAACGTAATTTTGAAGATATTAACATTATTAGAGGAGTGAACTACCATTTTGGATAATCACGGTATATTAGAGTCGCTATTATATACAGCTGGCGATGAAGGTTTAGATGAAAAACAGCTATTAGAAATTTTAGATATATCGAAAGACCAACTCGTAGAATTAATTGAAAATTATTCATCACATGGATTAATAATACAACGATTTGGAACGACGTATGTTTTAACGACTAAAAAAGAAGCGGCAACGTACATTGAACAATTAATTGAACAAAAGTCACAAATGAAATTATCACAAGCAGCAATGGAAGTACTATCAATTATTGCTTATAACCAACCATTATCAAGAAGTGATATTGAATTAATTCGTAGTATCAATTCAGATGGTGCAGTTAAAACATTGATTGCCAAAGGACTAGTTGAGGCTAAAGTGGTCAATGAACAGCGTAGCCAACAATTAATCACTACTGATTTATTTTTAAATGTATTTGGTATTTCAAGTATAAAAGATTTGCCGACAACTGAAGAAGACGATGAAGAAATGGATGCTTTTTTCAGTAATCTAGTCAATCAAAAAGGAGAAAAAAATGACTAAAGAATTAGAACGATTACAAAAACGTATAGCAAATAGCGGTTATACTTCAAGACGTAAAGCAGAAACTTTAATTTCTGAAGGAAAAGTGAAAGTGAATGGTACAACTGTCACTGAATTAGGAACAAAAGTGAAGCCTTCAGATATGATTGAAGTTGAAGGTATTAAAATAGAACTAGAAGACAAAATTTACATTTTATTCCATAAACCAACTCAAGTGATAACAAGTGTATCTGATGATAGAGGACGTACAGTGGTTACAGATTACTTTAAAGATATCGAAGCGCGTATTTATCCTGTTGGTCGTTTAGACTATGATACTTCTGGACTGTTATTACTTACAAATGATGGTGAATTTACAAATTTAATGACACATCCTCGATATCAAATTAAGAAGAAATATGTCGCAAAATTAAAAGGCTATTTAATGCGTGAAGAAGTGAAAGCGCTAGAAAAAGGTATTGAATTAGAAGATGGTATGACGCAACCGGCTGAAGTGAAAGTTAAGAAACAAGATAAAGATAAAAACACAACATTGGTTGAAATTACAATTACAGAAGGGCGTAATCGTCAAGTCAGAAGAATGTTCGAACATTTTGGTCATCAAGTGACGAAACTGTCTCGTATTGAATATGGGCCTTTAAATGTTGTCGGTTTGAATGCTGGTGAAGGACGTGTATTGACGCCTCATGAAGTAAAGGTGATGCGTCATTTAGCAGAACATGGGAAATAATTAAATAAAATATGTATTTATCACAAAGTTTGAGAATTTTTTCACAAAATTTTAGGTTTTTAATAACTGTATGCGCTTTCCTGTGATATAATACTTTTGTAAAGAAAAGCATGTGTGGGAGGTATGACCTGTATGTCGAACGAAATACTTATCGTAGATGATGAGGATAGAATCAGAAGATTACTTAAAATGTATTTAGAAAGAGAATCTTTTGAAATCCATGAAGCAAGTAATGGCCAAGAGGCTTATGAACTTGCAATGGAGAATAATTATGCTTGCATACTACTAGATTTAATGTTGCCTGAAATGGATGGTATCCAGGTGGCAACTAAATTGCGTGAACATAAACAAACACCGATTATTATGTTGACTGCTAAAGGTGAAGAAACAAACCGTGTTGAAGGTTTTGAATCTGGTGCAGATGATTATATCGTCAAACCATTTTCACCAAGAGAAGTAGTCTTAAGAGTTAAAGCACTTCTAAGAAGAACGCAATCTACAACTGTAGAACAAAGCGAACCTCACGCACGTGATGTGATTGAATTTAAACATTTAGAAATAGATAATGATGCACATCGCGTACTTGCTGATAATCAAGAAGTTAATTTGACTCCTAAAGAGTACGAATTATTAATATATTTAGCTAAAACACCAAATAAAGTATTTGACCGTGAACAATTATTAAAAGAAGTTTGGCATTATGAATTCTATGGTGATTTAAGAACAGTTGATACTCATGTTAAACGACTTAGAGAAAAGTTAAATCGTGTGTCTAGCGAAGCTGCGCATATGATTCAAACAGTCTGGGGCGTTGGGTATAAATTTGAGGTTAAATCTAATGATGAGCCGGCTAAATAGTGTCGTAATTAAACTGTGGTTAACTATTATTTTAATAGTGACGACAGTTTTAATTTTATTAAGTATTGCTTTAATTACCTTTATGCAATACTATTTCACACAAGAAACCGAAAATGCCATAAGAGAAGATGCTAGACGTATAAGTTCACTGGTCGAACAATCACATAATAAAGAAGAAGCAATAAAATATAGCCAAACATTAATTGAAAATCCTGGTGGGTTGATGATTATAAATAATAAACATCGTCAATCAACGGCTTCACTTTCTAATATTAAAAAGCAAATGTTGAATGAAGTAGTCAACAACGACCATTTTGACGATGTGTTTGATAAAGGTAAATCTGTTACTCGAAATGTAACGATTAAAGAAAAGGGCTCATCTCAAACATATATTTTGTTAGGCTATCCAACAAAAGCACAGAAGAATAGTCATAGCAAATATAGTGGCGTTTTTATATATAAAGACTTGAAATCAATCGAAGATACAAATAATGCTATTACGATTATCACTATAATTACGGCTGTTATTTTCTTAACAATTACAACAGTCTTTGCGTTTTTCTTATCGTCAAGAATTACAAAACCTTTAAGACGTTTAAGAGACCAAGCTACACGTGTATCTGAAGGGGATTACTCTTATAAACCTTCTGTCACAACGAAAGATGAAATTGGTCAATTATCGCAGGCATTTAATCAGATGAGTACAGAAATCGAAGAGCATGTCGACGCATTATCCACATCTAAAAATATTAGAGACAGTTTAATTAACTCTATGGTAGAAGGTGTCCTAGGTATTAATGAGAGTCGACAAATTATCTTATCTAATAAGATGGCGAATGATATTATGGACAATATTGATGAAGATGCTAAAGCTTTCTTATTAAGACAAATTGAAGATACTTTTAAATCAAAACAAACTGAAATGCGCGATTTAGAAATGAATGCACGATTCTTTGTTGTGACCACAAGCTATATCGACAAGATTGAACAGGGAGGTAAAAGTGGTGTTGTTGTGACAGTTCGTGATATGACTAATGAGCACAATCTAGATCAAATGAAGAAAGATTTCATTGCTAATGTATCACATGAATTACGTACACCGATATCATTACTTCAAGGTTATACTGAGTCAATTGTAGATGGTATTGTTACAGAACCGGATGAAATAAAAGAATCGCTTGCCATTGTCCTTGATGAATCGAAACGTTTAAATCGTTTAGTTAATGAATTGTTAAATGTCGCTCGCATGGATGCTGAAGGGTTATCCGTAAATAAAGAAATTCAGCCTATTGCAGTGTTACTAGATAAGATGAAAATTAAGTATCGCCAACAAGCTGATGATTTAGGTCTAAATATGACTTTTAATTATTGTAAGAAGCGTGTTTGGGGTTATGATATGGATCGCATGGACCAAGTACTAACGAACTTAATTGATAATGCATCACGTTATACGAAACCTGGAGATGAAATTGCAATTACTTGTGCTGAAAATGAAAGCGAAGATATTTTATACATTAAAGATACAGGCACAGGCATTGCACCAGAACATTTACAACAAGTATTTGATCGTTTTTATAAAGTTGATGCAGCGAGAACGCGAGGTAAACAAGGTACCGGTTTAGGTTTGTTCATTTGTAAAATGATTATCGAAGAGCATGGTGGTTCCATTGATGTTAAAAGCGAATTAGGAAAAGGCACAACGTTTATTATCAAATTACCAAAGCCGGAATAAAACTGAATATAGTTATTTAAGAACGCATGTTATTGATTAGAGACTCTAATTTATAGCATGCGTTTTTTTAAATTGATGTGGGGAGTTTTGTATGTGGATTAGGATTTAGGTTTTTTGCGAATATCAACTATTAAATATATTACTAATTTATATAAAAATATAAAGTTTGATAAAGTTATTTATTTGATTATAAAAATAGGGTAAAATATAGATATATTGTAATAATTAAATTATTCGAGGTGTCATATGAAAAAATTCATTGGATCAGTTTTAGCTACGACATTAATTTTAGGGGGATGTTCCACGATGGAAAATGAATCAAGTAAAGACACGAATACAGAAACAAAATCAGTACCAGAAGAAATGGAAGCTTCAAAATATGTAGGACAAGGCTTCCAACCGCCTGCAGAAAAAGATGCGATTGAATTTGCGAAGAAACATCGTAAAGAATTTGAAAAAGTAGGTGAACAATTCTTTAAAGATAACTTTGGACTAAAAGTTAAAGCTACAAATGTTGTAGGTAAAGATGATGGTGTAGAAGTTTATGTGCATTGCGAAGATCATGGCATTGTATTTAATGCAAGTCTACCTTTGTACAAAGATGCCATCCATCAAAAAGGATCAATGCGTAGTAATGACAACGGTGATGATATGAGTATGATGGTGGGTACAGTGCTGAGTGGCTTTGAATATCGAGCGCAAAAAGAAAAGTATGATAACTTATATAAATTTTTCAAAGAAAATGAAAAGAAATATCAATATACAGGTTTTACTAAAGAAGCAATTAACAAGACGCAAAACGTCGGGTATCAAAATGAATATTTTTATATCACATATTTATCAAGAAATTTAAAAGAATATCGTAAATATTATGAACCATTGATTCATAAAAATGATAAAGAATTTAAAGAGGGTATGCAACAAGCCAGAAAAGAGCTAAATTATACTGCCAATACTGATGCAGTTTCTACACTTTTTTCAACTAAGAAAAACTTTACTAAAGACAATACAGTAGATGATGTGATTGAATTGAGTAATAAATTAAAAGAAAAACCCAATATGCCTCAAAAATCTCAAGTTACTATTCAATTAGGAAAATCTAGTATAAATACTAAAAAACCATTTTATGACGATATAAATCCAATTGAAGGGTAAGTGAATATAAAGTGAATAAAATAAATGATAGGGACATAGCAGAATTGAGCAGTTATTGGGTTTATCAAGATATAAATGAAAAAAAAGATTTTAAAGTAAATGGAAAACGGTTCAAACAAATAGATAATTATAATGATAATAGTAATGATAATATGAATGGTGCTGCTGATATTAAAACATACGAGTTACTTAATGATCAGGGGAATCCAACTGGTCAACAGACAATAATTTATCAAGGAACATCTAATGAGGCAATTAACCCAAATAATCCATTGAAATCATCGGGTTTTGGAGATGATTGGCTCCAAAATGCTAAATTAATGAATAATGATAATGAAAGCACAGATTATTTAAAGCAAGTAGAAGAATTCGCAAATAGTTATCGACAAAAAATTAAAGATGCTTCGGTTCTTGATGAAAATGAATTTAGAAGAAAATACAAAACTATACCTTATAATTACAAAAACAAAACAATTGTGGCGAATGGTGGTAATTCAGAAGGCGGTGCAGGAGCAAAATATCAAGGAGCGAAACATCCGAATGAAAAAGTTGTTGCTACTGATTCAGCAATGATTCCTTATGCTGCTTGGCAGAAATTTGCTAGACCACGCTTTGATAATATGATTAGTTTTAATAGTACCAACGATTTATTAACATGGTTACAAGATCCTTTCATCAAAGATATGCCGGGAAAACGCGTTAACATTAATGATGGTGTACCTAGGTTAGATGCTTTAATAGACAGCCATGTAGGTTATAAAAGGAAGTTAAATAGAAAGAATAACACATACGATACCGTACCATTAATCAAAATAAAGTCGGTAAAAGATACAGAAATTAAAAATGGAAAAAAGGTAAAAAAGATTATTAACATAACATTAGATATGGATGGGCGAATTCCAATAAATGTTTGGACCGGAGATTCGATTGCACGTTCCGGAAAAGGAACTTTAATTAAACTTAATTTAGAAAATCTTGATGCGTTGAGTAAACTGATTACTGGTGAAACTAGTGGTATGCTAGCAGAATGCGTAATCTTTTTAAATGAAAGTTTTAACATCTCAGAAAATGAAAATAAAAATTTTGCAGATAGAAAGCAACAATTATCAGAAGGATTTAAGGATAAGATTAACTTATTTCAATTAGAAGAAATGGAAAGAACTTTAATTAGTAAAATAAACTCACTTGAAGAAGTTGCAGATGAAACAATAGAAAGTATTAGTGCTGTTAAACACTTATTACCTGATTTTGCATTGGATGCATTAAAAGAAAGAATTAATGAATTGTTTAATGGAATAAAATCATTTATAGAAAAAGTATATGATAGTATAGATAGTAAAATTAAAGAAATTTTCAAAAATATTGATCATGACTTCAAGGATGGAGTATCTGAGGAAATGATGAAACATTTAAAAGTAGTAAAACAGAATATTCAGCAAATAAAAAATCAAAATGATATTTATGGTAGGCAAATTGCAGATATTAGAAGTATTATGAAGCAACAAGATGCAACAATTTTAGATGGAAATTATCAAATTAATTATAGCGGTGAAAATATGGTGCAGGGTCTAGCTTTACCTTCTAATTATTTAGGAAGAAAAATGAAAATATTAAAAGACCATATCGATGATGGTATTAAAAAATTGGCAGATTATGTTCAAGGTATATATGATGAATATGCAGCAAAAATTGTCGATTTAATAAAATATTTGATTAATACAATACCCAAAATACGTAAGAATTTAAGACATGCAATTGAAATATTAAATGTAAAAAAGAAAGAATTTTTGTCCATAATTCCTAAAGCGACTTGTAATTATATTAAAACTAAATTAGAAGAATTAGATAATAATTTAGGCAAATGGGAGCCATTTCTTAATGATTTAAAAGCAGTGTCACCAATTTTAGATAACCATTTAGATGATATTGTTAAGAACATGAAGCCTTTGATTGTACAAATGTTATTTGAACCATCTCATTATGATGACATGTTTATTTTAAACGCACAAGCCCATGCACGTCTTGATCAAATGGCACAACAGTTTGAAGTTGTTTGTAATGGCTTGAATGAAAATGAAGGACAAGCAATTCAAACGATGGATCAATCTGCCTCTCTAATTCGCTCAAACTTAATTAAAGTTAAAGAACAGTTAGAAAAACTAGCAGTATACTAATTAATTTATTAAATGCTACTTGTTTTCATTGAGAATAAGTAGCTTTTTCAAAAATAAAATTTTTATAAACACATAAATGGGTGATGAGCTATGTTTAAAAGAACTAAACTAATCTTAATAGCAACGACACTACTATCAGGATGTTCAACTACCAATAACGAATTCAACAATGAAACAAAATCAGTACCAGAAGAAATGGAAGCTTCCAAATATGTAGGACAAGGCTTCCAACCACCTGCAGAAAAAGATGCGATTGAATTTGCGAAAAATCATAAAGATAAAATTGCTAAACGTGGCGAACAATTTTTTATGGATAACTTCGGTCTAAAAGTTAAAGCTACCAATGTTGTAGGTAGTGGTGACGGCGTAGAAGTATTCGTGCATTGTGATGACCACGACATCGTATTTAATGCGAGTATTCCATTTGACAAATCAATTATTGACAGTAATAGCTCATTAAGAAGTGAGGATAAAGGCGATGATATGAGTACTTTAGTAGGTACAGTGTTGAGTGGCTTTGAATATCGAGCACAAAAAGAAAAGTATGATAAATTATATAATTTTTTCAAAGATAATGAAGAGAAATACCAATATACAGGATTTACTAAAGAGGCAATTAACAAAACACAAAATAGTGGATATGAAAATAAATATTTTTATATAGTTGCTAATATACCGACGCTCCGAGAATATAGGAAATATTACGAACCCCTAATAAAGAAAAATAATCTGAATTTTAAAAAAGGTATGAAAGAAGCAAGGAAAGGAGTAGGCTATAAAGCTGAAATAGAAGTACATACTACATTGTTTTCGAAAAGTAGTAACTTTTCAAAGGACAAAAAATTAGATGATGTTATAGATTTGTCTGAAAGTACGAAAAAGTTACACCTTAATTTTGAAAATACGAAAATATTTTTACAACTAGCAAAATCTACTATTAGTACTAATCGAGTTAATTACAGTGATAATGAGTCTATAAGGATTGAGGTCGAATGACTTGAAATCAGCTAATTTCTCTATATTCTAAACAAACACATAAATGGGTGATGAGCTATGTTTAAAAGAACTAAACTAATCTTAATAGCAACACTTCTGCTATCAGGATGTTCCACGATTGAAAATGAAACAAAAGAAGACACGAACACAGAAACGAAATCTGTACCAGAAGAAATGGAAGCTTCAAAATATGTAGGACAAGGCTTCCAACCACCTGCAGAAAAAGATGCGATTGAATTTGCGAAGAAGCATAAAGATAAAATTGCTAAACGTGGCGAACAATTTTTTATGGATAACTTCGGTCTAAAAGTTAAAGCTACGAATGTTGTAGGTAGTGGCGACGGCGTAGAAGTATACGTGCATTGTGATGACCACGATATCGTATTTAATGCGAGTATTCCATTTGACAAATCAATTATTGACAGTGATAGCTCATTAAGAAGTGAGGATAAAGGCGATGATATGAGTACTTTAGTTGGTACAGTGTTGAGTGGCTTTGAATATCGAGCACATAAGGAAGAGTTGGATAATTTAACAGAAGTTTTAAAAGAATATAAAAGTAAATATAAATATACTGGTTATACTGAAAATGCAATTATGAAAACGCAGAATAGTGGTTTTAGAAATGAGTATTATTATTTGACTGCAATTCCATATACTTTAGATGAATATAAAAGGTATTTTCAACCCTTAATCAAAGAGGATGATAAGTCTTTTAGGGACGGTATGAGAAACTCAAAAAAACAACTTAAAGATAAATCACGTCCATATGTTGTTACAACTTTATTTAGTACTAAAGATAATTTTACTAAAGATAATACAATAGACGAGATGATTGATTTTTCTGAAGTACTAAAAAAGAAAAAGAATATTCCTCATGATTTGAATGTTTCTCTTCAAATTTCTAATAAATATATAAATACAACAAGACCTAATTATAGTAAGAAGGATGTAATAGAAGTAGGTGTATTTAATCATGAAAAAACTAACACGAATGATTAAACTAATAACAATAAAAAGGTAGGTTCAAAAAACCGTCCCAAAATCCATCTCAAAAAACAATCAAGCAAACAACATTCCAACCAATGAACGCAAATCACCAATGTATCACTCTCCAATTACGTAACTATGATCTAATTAAAGCATAGTTATTGAGGTTTTGTGATATATAGTATAAAATTAATGAGAATTAAATTTAATAATGTAAAATTCATCTTCGGGGTCGGGTGTAATTCCCAACCGGCAGTAAATAAAGCCTGCGACCTGCTAGTATGTATCATATTAGTGGCTGATCTAGTGAGATTCTAGAGCCGACAGTATAGTCTGGATGGGAGAAGATGGAGGTTTTTTGTTGTGCAATAATCCTCCTATTCTTACGAGATGAATGGAAGGAGAAAATTGAATATGCAACAAAATAAACGTCTTATCACAATAAGTATGTTGAGCGCGATTGCGTTTGTGTTAACTTTTATCAAGTTTCCTATACCATTTTTGCCACCATACTTAACTTTAGATTTTAGTGATGTACCGTCACTACTAGCTACATTTACGTTTGGACCAGTTGCCGGTATCATAGTTGCACTGGTTAAAAATTTATTGAACTACTTATTTAGTATGGGCGATCCAGTTGGACCATTTGCTAATTTTTTAGCAGGTGCAAGTTTCTTATTAACTGCTTACGCCATCTATAAAAATAAACGTTCAACAAAATCTTTGATTACTGGATTAATCATTGCGACAATCGTTATGACTATCGTGTTGAGTATCTTGAACTATTTCGTTCTATTACCTTTGTACGGTATGATATTTAACTTAGCTGATATCGCAAATAATCTTAAAGTAATCATTGTTTCAGGAATTATACCATTCAATATTATTAAAGGTATCGTCATTTCTATTGTATTTATTTTACTATATAGAAGGCTTGCGAATTTCTTGAAAAGAATTTAATCAAATTAAAGCAAAATAATATACACATAATAATAAAAAGCAGGTGACTATCAATAAACGATAG
This sequence comes from Staphylococcus sp. SA22, assembly GCF_054165785.1. Classification (NCBI taxonomy): domain Bacteria; kingdom Bacillati; phylum Bacillota; class Bacilli; order Caryophanales; family Staphylococcaceae; genus Staphylococcus; species Staphylococcus sp. SA22. The sequence goes on from NZ_JBSZQY010000001.1 coordinate 106,169, forward strand.
CTTGCCTGCTTTTTCTATGGAACATTTGTCTAAAAAATCAATTATTCAAATTTTAAAGCGTCCCCATCAAATGATTCGTCTGCAATTTTAATAGAATCTGTAGGGCATCCATCAATTGCATCTTCCATATCTTCATATAATTCCTCAGGCACTTCTGCAGTACCTTGGTTATCGTCAAGGATTACGAAAGCAATACCTTCGTCGTCGTAATCATATATATCTGGCGCTGCTGCACCGCATGCACCACATGCAATACAAGTATCCATATCAACGATTGTATATTTTGCCAATGTCTTCGCCTCCTTTGATAAAAATGCTAAAATAGTAATGTGACTAAAATTTTAGACAGCATCATTTTTATTTTCAAATTATCCGTTTTACAGAGTGAGGGTTAAACTTGCAACACATTATAAAAACAGCATTACAACAAACATTTAACTATAAAACAAATAAAAGTATTTACAATATCTTAGTTGGAAAGAAATCTCACCAAACCTTTTTTGACGCTTGTAGTCAACAACAGTTGTCATTATATCACAGTTTACCACTATTAAAATATCCATCTTTTGAGCTATTTTTAGAAAATATAACTGAATTTAATGCTGAAATGGAAATCATGTTGCATCCTAGATATACATTTGAAAGTATGGGGCAAACATTTCAAGCAATTCAACTATTAGTGCAAACCATGTCTAATACTATGCAGCAAGATTTTCGTTTCGTACCAATCTCTCAAAATAATAAGATACAAGAAACTGTAAAGATTGTCTATAACTACATTAAAGAAAACAAACTACAAATTGATTTTGAAAATGAACTACATAACTTATTTAAAGCAATAACTTTAAAAGGGCCATGTTACTTACATTATTATTTGCAAGGCTATGATGAACCAATGTATACGAGACAGCAAGTTAGTTTAATAGAAAAATTATCTCAACAGCAATTGTTTGAATACGAAATGAATAATTTAGTGACAATGATGTTTGAATTAGAAAGTGGAGAATATACGATTTTATCAAAAATAATAATGAAACCTACATTATTAAATCAAACTTATATTACATATACAAGATTGCTTGAACAATTCACGATGGAAGATATAGCGGCTCAACAACAAGTTAAAATCAATACTATCGAAGATCATGTACTTGAAATCTTAATCAAAGGTTACATGTCTAATTACGATGATTATGTTGAACAAGAAGATCAACTGCAATTTTTGAATTTTTATCAACAGCATCGTGGCGAACGATTAAAATTTTACAAAGAACAATTTGACACGTTATCATATTTTCAATTAAAAGTATTAATCGTTGGATTTGAAAGAGGTGATCTGAATGTTGCATGATATTTTACGAAACAAATTTGGTTTCGAGAGTTTTAAACCGGGACAACAGGAAATTATAGAAAGTATAATGTCTCAACAACACACTCTAGGTATTCTTCCAACTGGAAGTGGAAAGAGTTTGTGTTATCAAATACCTACGTATTTATCAGGTAAGCCGACATTAATTATCTCACCGCTAATATCTTTAATGGATGACCAAGTTATGCAGTTGAAAATAAATGGAGAAAAACGTGTAACATGTATTCACTCTGGTATGGATGAAATTGAGAAAAAGCATAATATTAAATGTTTACGACATAGCCGCTTCATCTTTCTAAGTCCAGAATTTCTCCTGCAACCGGCAAATTTTAAATTAATTTCCACGATAGACTTTGGCATGATTGTACTAGATGAAGCACATTGTTTATCTGAATGGGGCTACGACTTCAGACCACATTACGCGCTAATAGGAAAAGTAACAAAGCATTTTAAAGAAGCGGTAGTCTTAGCATTGACAGCAACTGCACCACCGCATTTACAAGATGATTTGACGGAAATGTTAGCGATTCAATTCAACGTTATTAAAACTACAATGAATCGCCCAAACATAAGCTTTAAGCATCTTAATTTTAATGATGATGAAGATAAAATTGAGTGGTTACTGCCGTTTCTACAACAGTCGGGACCAACGATTATTTATGTCTCATCGAAAAAGATGTGTCTGAATTTAGCGCAACTTATTTATGATTCAGGTTTTCTTACAGGCATTTATCATGGTGATATGAATTATCAAGAGCGACACACAGTTCAACAACAATTTTTAAATAATGATATTCCGATTATAGTCGCAACGAGTGCTTTTGGTATGGGGATTAATAAAAAAGATATTCGCACAATCATTCACTTTCATCTTTCAACAAGTCCTTCTAACTACATTCAAGAAATTGGCCGTGCGGGTCGCGATGGTGAACTAAGTCAGGCAATTAGTTTATTCCAACCGGACGATAAATATATTTTAGAAACGTTATTATTTGCAGATATGATAACAGAAGAAGATGTACAAAATTTCGAAATAGGAGAATTTTTAGCACCCGATAAGCAAGACGTTTTGACAACGTTGCATTCATTCTACAGTATCGGCGCCTTGAAACAAATATTTAAGCAATCGTTTAAACGAAAGCAATTAGGATTCTTTCGCATGATTGGCTATTGCAAATTGGATCAATGTAGACGGAAGTATTTATTAGAATTTTTCGGTGAATATCCACCGACACAAGATCGATGTTGTGACAATGATTCTAATATAACTGATATCGCAATTTTAAATAAGAAGAAGGTAATTAGAAGTATTGGATTTGATGAAAAGTTGCAAAATTTATTTCTCAGATAGTATTACTTTACTAAAAGAAAATTGACAAGCTATAATTAGTGTATACACAATTGAAAAATGATTGAAATAATTTTGAAAAATATACATAAACTTGTGTCATAAGGGTATATTTTATGTAAAATCATTGTAATAGAATAGAAAGGAAGATGGCTATGTCTAATAATTTTAAAGATGACTTTGAAAAAAATCGTCAATCGATAGACACAAATTCACATCAAGACCATACGGAAGATGTCGAAAAAGACCAATCAGAATTAGAACATCAAGATACAACAGAGAATACGGAGCAACAGTTCCCACCAAGAAATGCCCAAAGAAGAAAAAGACGCCGTGATTTAGCAACAAATCATAACAAACAACATCACGATGAATCACAAGCATCTGACGACAATGTTCAAAATGAGGCTGGCACAATAGATGATCGTCAAGTCGAATCATCACACAGTACTGAAAGTCAAGAACCTAGCCATCAAGACAGTACACCTCAACATGAAGAGGGATATTATAATAAGAATGCTTTTGCAATGGACAAATCACATCCAGAACCAATCGAAGACAATGATAAACACAAGACTGTTAAAGATGCAGAAAATAACACTGAGTATTCAACAGTTTCTGATAAGAGTGAAGCTGAACAATCTCAGCAACCTAAACCATATTTTGCAACAGGTGCTAACCAATCAGAAACATCAAAAGATGAACATGATAATGATTCTGTAAAACAAGATCAAGCTGAACCTAAAGAACATCATAGTGGTAAAAAAGCAGCAGCAATTGGTGCTGGAACAGCGGGTGTTGCTGGTGCAGCTGGTGCAATGGCTGCTTCTAAAGCTAAGAAACATTCAAATGACGCTCATAACAAAAGTAATTCTGGCAAGGCGAATAACTCGACTGAGGATAAAGCGTCTGAAGACAAGTCTAAAGATCATCATAATGGTAAAAAAGGTGCAGCAATCGGTGCTGGAACAGCAGGTTTAGCTGGAGGCGCAGCAAGTAAAAGTGCTTCTGCCGCTTCAAAACCACATGCCTCTAACAATGCAAGTCAAAACCATGATGAACATGACCATCATGACAGAGATAAAGAACGTAAAAAAGGTGGCATGGCCAAAGTATTGTTACCATTAATTGCAGCTGTACTAATTATCGGTGCATTAGCGATATTTGGAGGTATGGCATTAAACAATCATAATAATGGTACAAAAGAAAATAAAATCGCGAATACAAATAAAAATAATGCTGATGAAAGTAAAGACAAAGACACATCTAAAGACGCTTCTAAAGATAAATCAAAATCTACAGACAGTGATAAATCAAAAGAGGATCAAGACAAAGCGACTAAAGATGAATCTGATAATGATCAAAACAACGCTAATCAAGCGAACAACCAAGCACAAAATAATCAAAATCAACAACAAGCTAATCAAAATCAACAACAGCAACAACAACGTCAAGGTGGTGGCCAAAGACATACAGTGAATGGTCAAGAAAACTTATACCGTATCGCAATTCAATACTACGGTTCAGGTTCACCGGAAAATGTTGAAAAAATTAGACGTGCCAATGGTTTAAGTGGTAACAATATTAGAAACGGTCAACAAATCGTTATTCCATAATATAACTATATTAATTGTAACTGAACTGCTATATACAAACGTGCATATTATAAAGTTTCTCTAAATATTATAGAGAACTTAAATTGCTCTTATAAGTATGTAGCGGTTTTTTCATTTTCAAAGTTTGTTATTTAACAAGGTGTTGTCTCGAATATTGGTATATCAATTAAACTTTTTACATAGTCATCAAAAAGATAAAACACCACAATCAACAAATTTAACAAGGATGAATAAAAAATAAATCAACATATTAAATTGTAGTGTTATTCAACTCCATGGCTAACAATTCTCTATGCACATTAAACAAATTGTCAAAAATATATCATAAATCTTCAAGCACAGACTTAGCGCATCAATCACTGAACTGTTATAATAGTTTGGGATTAAAGGAGGCCGAAACAATGCAAAAAGTTGAAAGTATCATAATTGGTGGAGGGCCATGCGGATTAAGTGCGGCTATTGAACAAAAAAGAAAAGGTATTGATACCTTAATTATTGAAAAGGGTAATGTCGTAGAATCAATCTACAATTATCCTACTCACCAAACATTTTTCTCATCAAGTGATAAATTAAGTATTGGGGACGTACCGTTTATCGTTGAAGAAAGTAAACCAAGACGTAATCAAGCGCTAGTTTATTACCGAGAAGTTGTAAAACATCATCAATTAAAAGTAAATGCATTTGAAGAAGTATTAACTGTTAAAAAAATGAATAATAAATTTACTATTACTACGACGAAAGATGTTTATGAATGTCGATTTTTAACAATCGCGACAGGCTATTATGGTCAGCATAATACATTAGAAGTTGAAGGTGCGGATTTACCTAAAGTGTTCCATTATTTTAAAGAAGCACATCCGTATTTTGATCAAGATGTTGTTATTATTGGTGGTAAGAATTCGGCTATCGATGCTGCTTTGGAGTTGGAAAAAGCTGGTGCTAACGTGACGGTTCTATATCGTGGTGGAGATTATTCGCCTTCAATTAAACCGTGGATACTTCCAAATTTCACAGCATTAGTAAATCATGAAAAAATTGACATGGAATTTAATGCTAATGTTACCCAAATAACTGAAGATACTGTGACTTATGAAGTAAATGGTGAAAGTAAAACAATACACAATGATTATGTATTTGCGATGATTGGTTATCATCCCGATTATGAATTTTTAAAATCTGTAGGCATTCAAATTAATACAAATGAATTTGGAACAGCGCCTATGTATAATAAAGAAACATACGAAACAAATATCGAAAATTGCTACATTGCAGGTGTGATTGCTGCAGGGAACGATGCGAATACCATTTTTATTGAAAATGGTAAGTTCCACGGTGGCATTATTGCTCAAAGCATGCTAGCTAAGAAACAAACGCCCTTAGAATCATAAAAATAAAGGTCTACGTACTAAATAACTTAGTTTTACAACGACTGACATTCATGATATGTCAAATGAGGTTGATGACTAATTATTGTACATAGACCTTTTTATGTTACGTAATCATTATAATTCAAAATATGATTTGATTTCAGCTTTGTCTAAATTATTGCTTAACGCGACTAATAATTTTAATCTTGCTTTTGGACCATTCAAACCGTTAGAAAAAATAAAACCTTGTTGTGCGAGTTGGTAACCACCACCATCGTATGCGTAAGTTGGACTCACAATACCATTAAAGGAACGTGAAACTAGCACAATAGGTATATTTAAATATACTAATTGTTGAATGCCTTCTAATGCGCTTGGAGGTATGTTGCCTTGTCCTAACGCTTCAATAACCATACCATCGATACCTTCACGACTATAAAAACTAAAAATGTCACCTGGCATACCCATATATGCTTTTACTAATGGTACATTTAGTTTCTCATTGACATTTTCCAATGCTTGTTGGCGATATGGCATATGATGGAATTGCACACGATCCTTTGTCAATACACCTAGCGGACCATGATTTGGACTTTGAAATGTGTTTGTATTAGACGTATGTGTTTTGGTAACATTACGCGCCGTATGAATTTCATCATTAAATACAACCATGACGCCTTTATGACGGGCCTTTTCATCAGAGGCAACGCGAATAGCGGAAATATAATTATATAATCCGTCAGAACCAATTTCATTAGACGAGCGCATTGCGCCAGTAATAACAACAGGTTGCTCGATACCTAATATTAAATCAAGTAAAAAGGCAGTTTCTTCTAACGTATCGGTACCATGCGTGATAACGAAACCATCATAATATTTATTTGTTACTGCTTCTAAAATAATATCCTTTAATTGTTTAACATGTTGGATTGTCATATGAGGTGATGGTACATTAAAAGGATTTAATTCATCTATTTGTGCATATTGATTTATGACATCTTGATGCATTGAAATAGGGTTGATATCATTTGTTACTACTTTATTAGATTGGTCTTGTGACATACTAATGGTGCCACCAGTATGAATAACAAGTAGATGTTTCATATATTTCCTCCTATATTTCATTTACCTAATTATGATAAAATATTATTCATAAAACGACAAGGAAGGGAAATGACGCATGAAAGCCATTAATATTGCATTAGATGGTCCAGCTGCTGCCGGAAAAAGTACAATTGCGAAACGTGTAGCCAGCGAACTATCAATGATTTATGTCGATACAGGAGCAATGTATCGCGCATTAACATACAAATATTTAAAATTAAACAAAACTGAGGACTTTGCAAAACTAGTTGACCAAACAACATTAGATTTAACTTATAAAGCAGATAAAGGTCAATGTGTCATTTTAGATAACGAAGATGTAACAGACTTTTTGAGAAATAATGATGTGACGCAACATGTTTCATACGTTGCATCTAAAGAGCCAGTACGTTCATTCGCCGTTAAAAAACAAAAAGAGTTAGCTGCAGAAAAAGGTATCGTAATGGATGGCCGCGATATCGGAACTGTAGTGCTACCAGATGCAGATTTAAAAGTATATATGATTGCATCAGTTGAAGAGCGAGCAGTAAGAAGATATAAAGATAATCAATTAAGAGGTATCGAATCAAATTTTGAAGATTTAAAACGTGATATTGAAGCACGTGATCAATATGACATGAACCGTGAAATATCGCCATTAAGAAAAGCAGATGATGCAGTGACATTAGATACGACAGGCAAGACGATTGAAGAAGTTACTGACGAAATTTTAGCGATGGTGAATCAAATTAAATAATCTAGTAAGTCATAACTATTTATTTGTAATGGGCAACGCTTAATGCATATACAAATTGAATGTGCTGTTAATGATTTACTCAAATTAAAAGGTGATTTTTATTCAACGATGAATGAAAGTTGCCTTTTTATTTTTGGTAAAAGTTAATGCATCAGTCAATTGTGTAAGTTTTTCAAAAAGTAAACAGAAATAATAAAGATAAATTATTAGAATTCCAAAAATAATTCATTACATTCATAAAGCATTTTACAAATGGTAAGAAAATGAGTGTTACAAATCTAAGAATTGCAAAAGAAGCTGATTTAGTCACAAAAAAAGTCCTATGTAATAATTCGAGAAAGATGCACTATATACGGTTTTCTTACTATTCAATTGTAAAAGTTGCTTATTTGCGTGGCTTTTTGTTTTATAAAAGTATAAAATTTTACTATAATATATCTTGTAGAGAACAATGAAATGACAGACTTATAAAACAAAATAGTGAGCTATGCTAATTTTTATACAAAAATATGTATAAACATAGCGGACTTTATTACTTGTTTGAATATATGGTTGTAATAAATATATGTCCAAATAATACACAGAATGAGATTAAGTGACATATTTATGGATACAACTAATTTACTAAATGTAATAAAGGTTGAATTTCTTGACAATTCTGTCAGTTTATAAGATGTTATAAATATGTAGTGTATAAGGAGGCAAACAAGATGACTGAAGAATTCAATGAATCAATGATTAACGATATTAAAGAAGGTGACAAAGTCACTGGCGAGGTACAACAAGTTGAAGACAAGCAAGTTGTTGTTCATATCAACGGTGGTAAATTTAATGGGATTATTCCTATTAGTCAACTATCTACGCATCATATTGATAGCCCAAGTGAAGTTGTAAAAGAGGGCGACGAAGTTGAAGCATATGTCACTAAAGTTGAGTTTGATGAAGAAAATGAAACTGGAGCTTACATCTTATCTAGAAGACAACTTGAAACTGAGAAGTCTTATAGTTATTTACAAGAAAAATTAGATAATAATGAAATCATCGAAGCGAAAGTAACAGAAGTAGTTAAAGGTGGTTTGGTTGTTGATGTAGGACAAAGAGGTTTTGTTCCGGCTTCACTAATTTCAACAGACTTCATTGAGGATTTCTCTGTGTTTGATGGACAAACAATTCGTATTAAAGTTGAAGAATTGGATCCTGAAAATAATAGAGTCATTTTAAGCCGTAAAGCAGTTGAACAAGAAGAAAACGATGCTAAAAAAGATCAATTATTACAATCTTTAAATGAAGGCGATGTTATTGATGGTAAAGTAGCGCGTTTAACTCAATTTGGTGCATTTATAGACATTGGCGGTGTCGATGGTTTAGTGCATGTATCTGAACTTTCTCACGAACATGTTCAAACACCAGAAGAAGTAGTTTCAATTGGTCAAGATGTTAAAGTTAAAATTAAATCTATTGATAGAGATACAGAACGTATTTCATTATCAATCAAAGATACGTTACCAACACCTTTCGAAAATATTAAAGGTCAATTCCGCGAAAATGATGTCATTGAAGGTGTCGTAGTAAGATTGGCAAACTTTGGTGCATTTGTTGAGATTGCACCAGGTGTACAAGGACTTGTACATATTTCTGAAATTGCACACAAACACATTGGTACGCCAGGTGAAGTGTTAGAACCTGGTCAACAAGTAAATGTTAAAATATTAGGTATTGATGAAGAGAATGAAAGAGTATCACTATCTATTAAAGCAACATTACCAAACGAAGATGTTGTTGAAAGTGATCCTTCTACGACTAAGGCGTACTTAGAAAGCGAAGAAGAAGATAATCCAACAATTGGCGATATGATTGGTGATAAACTTAAAAATCTTAAACTATAATATTTAATAGTCAACTCCACATGTTTATGATTGCATGTGGAGTATTTTTATGTAACCAAATATATTCGGAATGATAACGTGGACAAATTAAACTAAGTGTTTTATAAGATAAAGTTTTAAGTGCTGATTTTTATCATTACAGTAATAAACTCATTTTGAATACACAGTCTCATGTGATATTATTAAAAAGATATAAGAAAGAGAGGAAGTTAGCTTATGACTAAACCTATAGTAGCTATTGTAGGTAGGCCTAATGTAGGTAAATCTACAATTTTTAATAGAATAGTTGGAGAACGTGTTTCGATTGTTGAAGATACGCCAGGTGTAACACGAGATCGTATTTATTCTTCAGGTGAGTGGTTAACACATGATTTCAATATTATTGATACAGGTGGTATTGAAATTGGTGATGCACCATTCCAAACACAAATTAGAGCGCAGGCAGAAATCGCCATAGATGAAGCGGATGTTATTATTTTTATGGTTAACGTGCGTGAAGGATTGACACAAAGCGATGAAATGGTCGCTCAAATTTTATACAAATCTAAAAAACCGGTCGTATTAGCGGTTAACAAAGTAGATAATATGGAAATGCGTACAGACGTGTATGATTTCTATTCATTAGGATTTGGTGAACCGTATCCGATATCAGGGTCACATGGTTTAGGTCTTGGTGACTTGTTAGATGCAGTTGTTTCTCATTTTGGTGAAGAGGAAGAAGATCCTTATGATGAAGATACAATTCGACTATCCATTATTGGACGACCAAACGTAGGTAAATCAAGTTTAGTAAATGCTATTTTAGGTGAAGATCGCGTTATCGTTTCTAATGTTGCAGGGACAACCAGAGACGCTATTGATACAGAGTATAGTTATGATGGACAAGATTATGTTTTAATCGATACTGCTGGTATGCGTAAAAAAGGAAAAGTATATGAATCAACTGAGAAATATTCAGTATTAAGAGCTTTAAAAGCGATTGAACGTTCAAATGTTGTTTTAGTGGTTATTGATGCAGAACAAGGCATTATTGAACAAGATAAACGTGTTGCAGGTTATGCACATGAACAAGGTAAAGCAGTCGTGATTGTCGTAAATAAATGGGATACTGTGGAAAAAGATAGTAAAACGATGAAGAAATTTGAAGATGAAGTACGTAAAGAATTCCAATTTTTAGATTATGCACAAATTGCTTTTGTGTCTGCTAAAGAACGCACAAGATTACGTACATTATTCCCTTACATTAATGAAGCAAGTGAAAACCATAAAAAACGTGTTCAAAGTTCAACTTTAAATGAAGTCGTTACTGATGCAATTTCCATGAACCCTACACCAACAGACAAAGGTAGACGTTTGAATGTCTTTTATGCAACACAAGTTGCTATTGAACCACCGACATTTGTTGTATTTGTTAATGATGTAGAATTAATGCATTTTTCTTATAAACGCTATTTAGAGAATCAAATCCGTGCCGCTTTTGGTTTTGAAGGTACACCAATTCATATTATAGCTCGAAAGAGAAATTAACGATTGGGGGATAACAATGACTAAAATTACCGTTTTTGGTATGGGAAGTTTTGGGACAGCCCTTGCCAATGTTCTTGCAGAAAATGGACATGATGTTTTGATGTGGGGTAAAAATCAAGATGCTGTTGATGAATTAAATACATGTCATACAAATAAAAAGTATTTAAAATACGCAAAATTAGACGTTAACATCATCGCTACTTCAGATATGACCAAAGCAATTCAATTTGCAGATATTTACTTAATGGCTTTACCTACTAAAGCAATGCGAGAAGTTGCTACTCAAATTAATGATAAGCTGACATCTAAAAAGACTTTTATACATGTTGCTAAAGGTATTGAAAATGGGACATTTAAACGTGTGTCAGAAATGATTGAAGATTCTATTTTACCTGAATATAATGCAGGTATTGGCGTGTTGTCAGGGCCAAGTCATGCGGAAGAAGTTGTAGTCAAGCAACCAACTACAGTTGCTGCTTCATCAAAAGATAAAAATGTAAGTAAATTAACGCAAGATTTATTTATGAATGATTATTTGCGTGTGTACACGAATGATGACTTGATTGGTGTTGAACTTGGTGGTGCATTGAAAAATATCATCGCAGTAGCAAGTGGGATCGTAGCTGGAATTGGCTACGGTGATAATGCAAAAGCTGCATTAATGACTCGTGGCTTAGCGGAAATTAGCAGATTAGGTGAAAAATTAGGTGCCGATCCTATGACATTTCTAGGTTTAGGTGGTATCGGTGACTTAATCGTTACTTGCACATCAACACATTCTCGAAATTTCACATTAGGATATAAACTTGGACAAGGTGAATCAATGGATCAAGCATTATCTGAAATGAATATGGTTGTTGAAGGTATTTATACAACTAAATCCGTTTATCATTTAGCTAAAGAAAAAAATGTGGATATGCCAATTACAAATGCATTATATAGAGTATTATTTGAAAATATTTCGGTAAAAGAATGCGTAAAAGATTTAATGGAGCGCGATAAAAAATCTGAATAAAATGTGTATTATTACACATATACAGCTAATAATTACGCAAAATGAATAGAAATGGCTTAAATTCAACGTTTTTGCCACATAAATGATTGCGATTTATGTAATGCTTGTGTTAAAGTTTTACCATAATGATATAAACATATCATTATCAAACCTCAGGAGGTGAATGTCTAATGAACAAAACAGATTTAATCAATGCAGTTGCAGAGCAAGCTGATTTAACTAAAAAAGAAGCTGGTTCAGCAGTAGATGCTGTATTCGAATCAATCCAAAACTCACTTGCTAAAGGTGAAAAAGTACAATTAATTGGTTTCGGTAACTTTGAGGTACGTGAACGTGCTGCACGTAAAGGTCGTAACCCTCAAACTGGTAAAGAAATTGATATCCCAGCAAGTAAAGTTCCAGCATTCAAAGCTGGTAAAGCATTAAAAGATGCTGTAAAATAATTTTACTTAAAAAGCCCTGAATAAGGGCTTTTTATTTTGCTTTTAATACTTACAACCTGTACTTAAATTGTAATGTTCTTCTAAGTTTTTAATCTTTGGAACATTCATTGTTTAAGCGTTCAAAATATTACATGACATAATAGTTTTGATAAAAATAGCAACTACAAAATATACATATGAATAATGAGATTAATTGTTAGCGTTGAATTTACTTAAAAGGTAACCATGTCTACTATAGTATTTTACGTTATTTAAAATGATGAATAATGTAAATGAAGTAAGGGTTATTATGAGAATTACAAAAGCTACATAAATTACTGTTAGTTTAAATTGAAATTTAAAAATGATAAGTAATCTTAATGCTTCAAAAGATTTTAATTTCTTACATATAATGTTAATATGAATAGTGATAATATCGTGAGGTGTAGACATGGAAACAACTGTTAGCAAATTGGAAAGACAAATAGAAGAAAGATTAAAGGGCGTATCAGAATATGAATCCATTAATATTAATCATCGGTTAGGTAAGTTACTCGATTCATATGATATTCCAGATGTTGCCAAAGTAGCATGCCTCACAATTGACACATCAATGAGACACCTTGATGACATTACATATAATCATTTGTCTAAGCATTCCATTTTGATTGGAGATTTAATTAGTGCACATTTTTATACGCTACTAGCAGAAATCAATGATTTATCATTTCAAAATGAAATTAGTAAAGCAATTGTTGAAATTAATGAATTGAAATCTTCATTACATCATCAAGCTTTAAATGATTATGAAATTTCTCAAGCAATAGTAAAAATTGAAACACTTTTCCCATATATTACGTTATCTCATTTCGGTATCAATATTGATGAGTCGGAAATATATAATTATTTATTTGAAGATATGTCTGATTACTATCCATCATACTTCAAGAAATATAATCAAAGTGAAGTAAAGCATTACTTACACGATATCCAAAAAAGTTATTTAAAAAGTAGAGGTAATTAAGCATGGCTGACAATAAAGCAAATAAAGAGCAAGTACATCGCGTTTTTCAAAATATTTCAAAAAAATATGACAGATTAAATAATATTATTAGTTTTGAGCAGCATAAAGTATGGAGAAAACGTGTCATGAAAGACATGGGTGTTAGAAAAGGGACGAAAGCATTAGATGTTTGTTGTGGTACTGGTGATTGGACAATCGCATTAAGCAAAGCTGTAGGACCAACAGGTGAAGTTACTGGTATTGACTTTAGTGAGAATATGTTAGAAGTAGGAAAAGAAAAAACTGCTTCAATGGAAAATGTTAAACTTGTTCATGGTGATGCAATGGAATTGCCGTTTGAAGACAATTCTTTTGATTATGTAACAATTGGGTTTGGATTAAGAAATGTGCCAGACTATTTAGTCGCGTTAAAAGAAATGAATAGAGTACTTAAACCAGGTGGTATGGTGGTATGTCTTGAAACGAGCCAACCAACTTTGCCAGTCTTTAAACAAATGTATGCATTATACTTTAAATTTGTTATGCCTATTTTTGGAAAATTATTTGCAAAATCAAAAGAAGAATATGAATGGTTACAGCAATCTACGTTTAATTTTCCTGGAAAAGAAGAGTTGAAGCGCATGTTTGAAGAAGCGGGTTTCATAAATGTAAGAGTACGTAGTTTTACAGGGGGCGTTGCTGCAATGCACCTTGGCTATAAAGAAAAAGATAATACCAAAGGTGATTAACGTGGCAAAGTTAAACATGAACAATGAAATTAAGAAAGTGGAACAACGACTTGAAAAGGCAATAAAAAGTAAAGATTCTGTATTAGAACAGGCATCATTACACTTATTGTCTTCTGGTGGTAAAAGAGTACGCCCAGCATTTGTAATTCTGAGTAGCCAATTTGGCAAAGATGAACAAACGTCTGAACAAACGTATCAAGTTGCAGTCGCATTAGAGTTAATTCATATGGCAACACTTGTTCATGATGACGTTATTGATAAAAGCGACAAGCGTCGAGGCAAGTTAACCATATCAAAGAAATGGGATCAGACAACTGCTATTTTAACTGGGAATTTTTTATTGGCATTAGGACTTGAACACTTAATGGCCGTTAAAGATAATCGTGTACATCAATTAATATCTGAATCTATCGTTGATGTTTGTAGAGGGGAACTTTTCCAATTTCAAGACCAATTTAACAGTCAACAGACAATTATCAATTATTTACGACGTATCAATCGCAAAACAGCACTGTTAATTCAATTATCAACTGAAGTTGGTGCAATTACATCTCAATCTGATAAAGAGACTGTACGAAAATTGAAAATGATTGGTCATTATATAGGTATGAGCTTCCAAATCATTGATGATGTATTAGACTTCACAAGTACCGAAAAGAAATTAGGTAAGCCGGTCGGAAGTGATTTGCTTAATGGTCATATTACGTTACCGATTTTATTAGAAATGCGTAAAAACCCAGACTTCAAACTGAAAATCGAACAGTTACGTCGTGATAGTGAACGCAAAGAATTTGACGAATGTATCCAAATCATTAGAAAATCTGACAGCATCGATGAGGCTAAGTCAGTAAGTTCGAAGTATTTAAGTAAAGCTTTGGATTTGATTTCTGAGTTACCAGATGGACATCCGAAATCACTACTTTTAAGTTTGACGAAAAAAATGGGTTCAAGAAACACATAGTATTTATGAAAAGTATTGAAAGCGCTTTACCAACCTGTTAATATATAATAGTAATATACATAAACCTATTAAACACAGGGGGATACATAAAGTGGAACGTACATTTTTAATGATTAAACCAGACGCAGTACAAAGAAATCTAATTGGTGAAGTAATTTCAAGAATTGAAAGAAAAGGACTAAAACTTGTCGGTGGTAAATTAATGCAAGTACCAATAGAACTTGCTGAAACACATTATGGTGAACACCAAGGTAAACCATTTTATAATGATTTAATTTCATTTATTACATCAGCACCAGTGTTCGCAATGGTAGTTGAAGGTGAAGATGCAGTTAATGTATCAAGACATATTATTGGCAGCACCAATCCTTCAGAAGCTTCACCAGGATCAATTAGAGGTGATTTAGGTTTAACTGTTGGTAGAAATATCATTCACGGTTCAGATTCATTAGAGTCTGCTGAACGTGAAATTAATTTATGGTTTAATGAAAATGAAATTACTAGCTATGCTTCACCACGTGATGCTTGGTTATACGAATAAAATATAAGATATAAACCTTTACGATTTATTTATAAAGGTAGAAAGGGTTTTGTTATGTGGTTAGTCATTATGATTATACATAACAAGGCCCGTTTTTTATGTTGTAGTAAATTACTTGAAAAATTTTATAGTTTTTTTGGTAACACGTATTAAAAAGAGAGGAATATTCTTTATCAAATGAAACTAAACAGAGAGAAGGGGTTGTTAAAATGAAGAATATTATTTCGATTATTTTGGGGATTTTAATGTTCTTAAAATTAATGGAATTACTATATGGTGCTATATTTTTAGATAAACCACTTAATCCTATAACAAAAATTATTTTTATACTGACTCTCATTTATATTTTTTATGTATTAGTAAAAGAATTGATTATATTTTTGAAGTCAAAGTATAACAAAAGCGCTTAACATATGTATATTTTTAATATCATAATTTTTTTAAACGGACTGATTAACTTTATTAATAATTAACAGTTCGTTCTTTTGTATTAAGAAATGTAGTCAGTATATTATTTGCTAAAGTTGCGATACGATTATATTAAAACGGCTAATCATTTTTAATTAATGATTATATGATGCAACTGTTTAGAAATTCATGATACTTTTCTACAGACGAATATATTATAATTAATTTTAGTTCGTTTAATATTAAGATAATTCTGACATTTAAAATGAGATGTCATCCATTTTCTTAATTGAGCTTGAAAACAAACATTTATGAATGCACAATGAATATGATAAGATTAACAACATATTATAATGTTATCGTGGAAGTATGAAAGGAGCGAGCGTGTATGAGATACCTAACATCAGGAGAATCACATGGACCTCAGTTAACAGTTATTGTTGAAGGTGTACCTGCAAATTTAGAAGTTAAGGTTGAAGATATTAATAAAGAAATGTTTAAGCGTCAAGGCGGTTACGGACGTGGACGTCGTATGCAAATTGAAAAAGATACAGTGGAGATTGTTTCGGGTGTAAGAAATGGTTATACATTAGGTAGCCCTATTACAATGGTTGTTACTAATGATGATTTTACACATTGGCGAAAAATTATGGGTGCTGCGCCAATAAGTGACGAAGAACGAGAAAATATGAAACGTACAATTACGAAGCCAAGACCGGGACATGCAGATTTAGTTGGCGGTATGAAATATAATCATCGGGATTTACGAAATGTATTAGAACGTTCATCTGCCAGAGAAACAGCAGCACGTGTAGCTGTTGGTGCATTATGCAAAGTTTTATTAGAACAATTAGATATCGAAATATACAGTCGTGTTGTTGAAATAGGTGGCATTAAAGATAAAGATTTTTATGATTCAGAAACATTTAAAGCAAACCTTGATCGAAATGACGTCCGTGTAATTGATGATGGCATCGCACAAGCAATGCGCGATAAAATTGATGAAGCGAAAAACGATGGTGATTCAATAGGGGGCGTAGTTCAAGTTGTAGTTGAAAATATGCCTGTTGGTGTAGGTAGTTATGTACATTATGATCGTAAATTAGATGGAAGAATAGCACAGGGTGTCGTTAGTATTAATGCATTTAAAGGTGTAAGTTTTGGAGAAGGATTTAAAGCAGCTGAAAAGCCTGGTAGCGAAATTCAAGACGAAATTCTCTACAATACTGAATTGGGCTATTATCGTGGGTCAAATCACTTAGGTGGTTTAGAAGGCGGTATGTCAAATGGAATGCCAATTATCGTTAATGGTGTAATGAAACCAATTCCAACGTTATATAAACCATTAAATTCAGTAGACATTAATACCAAAGAAGACTTTAAAGCAACAATTGAACGTTCTGATAGTTGTGCTGTTCCTGCAGCAAGTATCGTCTGCGAACATGTCGTAGCATTTGAAATTGCAAAAGCATTATTGGAAGAATTCCAATCAAATCATATTGAGCAACTTAAACAACAAATTATTGAGCGCAGACAATTAAATATTGAGTTTTAACAACAAGAACAATTGAGGTGTAATCATGAAATTACAAACAACATACCCTTCAAACAATTATCCAATATATGTAGAACACGGTGCAATCAAGTATATAGGCACATATTTAAATCAATTTGACCAAAGTTTCTTGTTAATTGATGAATATGTAAATCAATATTTTGCGAATAAATTTGATGATATTTTATTATATGAAAATGTACATAAAGTCATTATTTCAGCTGGTGAAAAGACGAAAACATTTGAGCAATATCAAGAAACCTTAGAATACATTTTGTCGCATCATGTAACGCGTAATACAGCGATTATAGCTGTTGGTGGTGGTGCGACAGGAGATTTTGCAGGATTTGTAGCAGCAACACTATTAAGAGGTGTCCATTTTATACAAGTTCCGACAACGATTTTGGCGCATGATTCTAGTGTTGGCGGTAAAGTGGGTATTAACTCAAAGCAAGGTAAAAACCTTATCGGTGCATTTTATCGTCCAACTGCTGTGATTTATGATTTAGACTTTTTAAAGACGTTACCATTTGAGCAAATATTAAGTGGCTATGCAGAAGTTTATAAGCATGCGTTATTGAATGGTGAATCAGCGACGCAAGATATCGAACAGCACTTTAAAGATAGAGAGATATTACAGTCATTAAATGGTATGGATAAATATATTGCTAAAGGTATTGAAACGAAGCTGGATATTGTTGTTGCAGATGAAAAAGAACAAGGTGTACGTAAATTTTTAAATTTAGGTCATACATTTGGGCATGCTGTTGAATACTATCATAAAATACCTCATGGTCATGCCGTGATGGTTGGCATTATCTATCAATTTATAGTTGCGAATGCTTTGTTTGATTCTCAGCATGATATTAATCATTATATTCAATATTTAATACAACTCGGCTATCCTTTAGACATGATAACTGACTTGGATTTTGAAACGTTATACCAATATATGCTAAGTGATAAAAAGAATGATAAGCAAGGTGTACAAATGGTCTTGATTAGACAATTTGGAGATATCGTTGTACAACATGTTGATCAACTAACATTACAACATGCATGTGAACAATTAAAAACATATTTTAAGTAGGTGAATGAAATGGTAAATGAACAAATCATTGATATTTCAGGTCCGTTAATGGGCGAAATAGAAGTGCCAGGCGATAAATCAATGACACACCGTGCAATCATGTTGGCGTCGCTAGCTGAAGGTGTATCTACTATATATAAGCCACTACTTGGCGAAGATTGTCGTCGTACGATGGACATTTTCCGACTGTTAGGTGTAGAAATCAAAGAAGATGATGAAAAATTAGTTGTGACTTCCCCAGGATATCAATCTTTTAACACGCCACATCAAGTATTGTATACAGGTAATTCTGGTACGACAACACGATTATTGGCAGGTTTGTTAAGTGGTTTAGGTATTGAAAGTGTCTTATCTGGAGATGTTTCCATAGGTAAAAGGCCGATGGATCGTGTTTTAAGACCGTTAAAAAGTATGAATGCAAATATTGAAGGAATTGAAGACAATTACACCCCATTAATCATTAAACCATCTGTAATTAAAGGTATTAATTACAAGATGGAAGTGGCAAGTGCACAAGTGAAAAGTGCCATCTTATTCGCAAGTCTATTTTCTAAGGAAGCGACGATCATTAAAGAATTAGATGTAAGTCGAAATCATACTGAGACGATGTTCAGACATTTTAATATTCCAATTGAAGCAGAAGGGTTGTCAATTACTACAACCCCTGAAGCAATTCGATACATTAAACCTGCAGATTTTCATGTTCCTGGCGATATTTCATCTGCAGCGTTCTTTATTGTTGCAGCACTTATCACACCAGGAAGTGATGTAACAATTCATAATGTTGGAATCAATCCAACACGTTCAGGTATTATTGATATTGTTGAAAAAATGGGCGGTAATATTCAACTTTTCAATCAAACAACTGGTGCTGAACCTACTGCTTCTATTCGTATTCAATACACACCAATGCTTCAACCAATAACAATTGAAGGTGAATTAGTGCCAAAAGCAATTGATGAACTGCCTGTAATAGCATTACTTTGTACACAAGCAGTTGGCACGAGTACAATTAAAGATGCCGAGGAATTAAAAGTAAAAGAAACAAATAGAATTGATACAACGGCTGATATGTTAAACTTGTTAGGGTTTGAATTACAACCAACTAATGATGGATTGATTATTCATCCGTCAGAATTTAAAACAAATGCAACAGTGGATAGTTTAACTGATCATCGAATAGGGATGATGCTTGCAGTTGCTTCTCTACTTTCAAGCGAACCTGTCAAAATCAAACAATTTGATGCTGTAAATGTATCATTTCCAGGATTTTTACCAAAACTAAAGCTTTTAGAAAATGAGGGATAATATAAAATGGAAGATATCTATAAATTAATAGACGATATCAATCTACAAAAACTAGAAAATTTAGACTCTCGTGTTAATGAAGCAATAACTACTGACAACGATGACGCATTATTTATTCTAGGAGAGACACTTTACAATTTTGGATTAATGCCACAAGGTTTGGAAGTATTCCGCGTGTTATATCACAAATATCCAGACGAAAGTGAATTGCTGATTTATTTTATTGAAGGTTTAATGTCTGAAAATCAAACTGACGAAGCGTTAGAATATTTAAGTTATGTTGAACCATCACCTGAAAAGTTGATGTTAGAAGCAGATTTATATCAACAAATTAATATGATGGAAGTTGCTATTGATAAATTACAAGAAGCACTTGAACTAGAGCCAAATGATCCAATAATCCATTTTGCATTGGCTGAAATGTTATATTATGATGGTCAATATTTACGTGCTACCTCTGAATACGAAACTGTTTTAGAAACTGGTGAATATCAAGTTAATGGTGTGAATTTATTCTCTCGTATGGCAGATTGTAGTTTGCAAAGTGGTAACTATAGTGATGCGATTCGCTTATACGATGAAATTAATGAAGATGAAATGACTTCAGAAGATTATCTCAAAAAAGCCATTTCTTACGATAAAAATGACATCACTCAAGAAGCAATTAAAATAATGACTACATTACTTTCTAAAGATCCTGATTATATTCAAGGCTACTTGTATTTACAATCATTATATGAAAATGAAAAAAATTATCCAGATGCCATTGAAACGGGTAAAGAAGGATTACGACTAAGTCATTTTTATAAAGAGTTAATGTATACAACTGGATGTTTGGAAATAGAACACGGCGATGCTAATGAAGGTGTATTATTGTTAAAACAAGCATTAGAGGTTGATAATGCTTACCAAGAACCTTTATTGATTTTAAGCGATTTATATCGTAATGAAGAAGATTATGAAGCAATCATTGAATTATTAACATATGTAGATGAAGAAGATTTGGATCCTACATTCATGTGGCATTTAGCGTTCGCCTATGGTCAAGAAGAGCGAGATAAAGAAGCTCAACATTTCTTTGAATTAGCATATCCAACGATGAAAACAAATATTGATTTTATGAGTGATTATTATTTCTATTTAATTGAAACTGGTCAAAAGGAACAAGCAATTACTATTTTAAATCAATTGTTGGAACTAGAACCTAGTAACGAAAATTGGCATGACGAATTATCAAGATTGCAATTTTAAAATGGGGTATTTGATGTCAGAGACACTCAATCAAATTAAAGAAAGTTTTATTGAATATTTACTTTTTCAATATCGATTTAAGTCGCGTATTGCAGTTTGGGTACTTAACTATATAAAAGTGAATGAGACGAAGTTGGCAAACATTCATTTTGTAGATACAAAAATTAATCATCATGAAACATTAGAAATTGCAGAAGTGGGAAGTCACGCTTCTGCAATTCAATTTACTAAGCATAATATAAAGTTAATGAATACAAATGAAATATTTGATTATATCGCTAATCATAATTGTGCTTTTGATATTCAAATTCACTTCGCAAACGTGTCAAAGCGTGAGCAAAGGCTAGATGATTTAATAGTTGCTCAACTAACGGAATCGCCCAGCTATCAAACTTATCTTCATGATTTAAATAGTATGTCTATAGATCGGCATAAACATGCGTTATTAATAGATTACTTGCTACATAATATTGATTTAAGTTTACAGATGAATGAAAAGCAACGTTTTTATCAACTAACGCAAATTTTAAATACACTCAAGCTAGTAAATAAACATAATCAATTTGAGGACTTAGCAGATGACGATTAATACATTTTGGCAATATACACTTTATCAACGTTCTTGGTTAATGATGCTACTCATTTGTAATATATTAGGGATGATTTATGGTTATATATGGTATGGTGAACAATTAAGTCATACGCCGTGGCAGTTTAAGATTTTTGTTCCAGATAGCCCAACTGCAATATTATTCTTAGTTATTTCTATCTCATTGATATTAATCCGAAAACAAAATAGTATTATCGATGCACTGGCATTTGTAACATTATTCAAATATGGGATATGGGCAGTTATTATGAATATATTATTTATTATTGAACAAGGTGATATTACAGTAAATGGCCTGGTATTAATGTTTTCCCACAGTATAATGGCTGTTCAGGCAATTTACTTCTATCCTAGGTTTAAACGTTCTATGATTGGAATCATTGTAGCGATGACTTGGGTATTTTTGAATGATTATATTGACTATTTTTACCTTCAATTTCCATATTATGATTTTATAACTACACATGTGTGGCAAATTGGTGTATTATCATGTTGTCTGAGTGTTTTTGGACTTTTGCTTTATATTGAATTAAACAAATTATTAAAGTGTAAATGATTTGATAAAAACGGCAAATGACAGTAAAATATTTATAAAGGAGAGTGAGTTTATTGTCTTCAATTTTTACTATGATAATTTATTTCGTAATATTAATGGTGCTTCCTTTATGGGCACAACACAAAGTTAAATCTAACTATGAGAAATATTCACAAGTTAGATCAACTAGTGGTAAAACGGGTCGTGAAGTTGCATTAGAAATTTTACATGCAAACGGTATTTATGATGTCGAAGTTGTTAAAGGTGAAGGATTCTTAACAGATCATTACGATCCTAAAAAGAAAGTTGTTTCACTATCTCCTGCAAACTATGACAGACCATCAGTTGCTGGAACTGCAATTGCAGCCCACGAAGTTGGTCATGCCATTCAAGATCACCAAGGATATTGGTTCTTAAGATTCAGAGCAGCATTAGTACCTGTTGCAAACCTAGGGAGTTCATTAAGTTATATGATCATCATGTTAGGTATTATCTTAACAGCGATAGGTAGTGCATTTGGTTCAACTGCTTTATGGATTGGTGCTGGTTTAATGTCATTAGCGGTATTATTCTCAATTGTTACGTTACCAGTTGAGTTTGATGCGAGTTCAAGAGCGATGAAACAAATTACGGCATTGAACATTGTAAATGAAAAGGAATACAAACATGCGCGTAAAGTATTATCTGCAGCAGCAATGACTTATGTTGCAGCAACTGCTGTCGCTGTAGCAGAGCTTGTACGTATTATTTTGATTGCGCGTTCAAGTGATTAATCTTATAGATTAACAATTAACTTAAATTAGACACTTATTAACTAGCTAATCACATTTTGTGTGATTGCTAGTTTTTTTGTGCTTATTTTTCTAATGGTAGATTATTCACTATATTATTTTATTGTAGTGGTACGTATCATAAAGTTATAATCCCAATTTCAATTGATTTAATTTAGTTAGGAATGCATTACATTTATATAAACTGAATTATTAAACTTCTAAAATAAACAACTTGTCATCTAGTTTAGCTAGAGTCAGTAGATTGTACTAAACATGCATGAGACTTCAAATTGATATATACTATATTAGAAATGCAATATAAGGAGAACGTAGAAATGAAATCAATGGTAGAAATGCAACGTGAAGTTGATGAATATATTGGACAATTTAAAACAGGATATTTTTCACCATTAGCTAACTTAGCTAGATTGACTGAAGAAGTGGGCGAACTTGCACGTGAAATAAATCATACCTATGGTGAAAAAAAGAAGAAAGATTCAGAGGAAGCAAATACGATTAAAGCAGAATTAGGTGATAATTTATTTGTGTTGTTATGTTTAGCGAATTCAATGGGAATAGATATGACAGAGAGCTTTAATGAAACAATGGAAAAGTTTAATACAAGAGATAAAAATCGATTCGAAAGAAAGTGAATATAAAAATATATGCTTTATTTGGATTTGATTAAGATTAAAAACATAGACCAATGAATTACATCGCATGAAATCATATTATTTTTAAAGTAAGTAGAACTAGATAAATGATTATATATACAGCACCTGTTTTTTTAGATATTTGAAATTATAAACTCAACATTACTATAAACTTAAATTGTAAAATTAAATTTAAACAATAATCTACGCATCGAGAATAATAGAAAGAGAAATAGAAAGAAAGGATGGGCAAGCGAATGAAGATAGGTATAACATGTTACCCGTCCATGGGTGGTTCTGGAATTATTGCCACAGAATTAGGAATTAAATTAGCAGAGCGAGGTCACGAAGTACATTTTATCACTTCAAATATCCCGTTTAGAATAAGAAAACCATTACCGAATATGATTTTTCATCAAGTTGAAGTGAATCAATATGCAGTATTTCAATATCCACCGTATGATATTACGTTAAGTACTAAAATCGCTGAAGTTATTAAAGAATATGATCTTGATTTGTTGCATATGCACTATGCTGTACCTCATGCAATTTGTGGGATTTTAGCTCGTGAGATGTCAGGTAAAGATATAAAAATTATGACAACGTTACACGGTACTGATATTACTGTTTTGGGCTATGATCATTCACTCCAAGGTGCAATTAAATTTGGCATTGAAAAAAGTGATATTGTAACAAGTGTGAGTAAATCTTTAGCGCAAGAAACACATGAAATTATTGAAACTAACAAAGAGATTATACCGATTTATAATTTTGTACGTGAAAATGAGTTTCCAACTAAACATAACACAGCATTAAAATCACAATTTGGTATAGCACCAGATGAAAAAGTGTTAATACATGTATCGAATTTTAGACAAGTAAAACGCATAGATACTATTATAGAAACATTTGCAAAAGTACGTGAAAAGATACCTAGTAAATTAATTTTACTTGGTGATGGTCCTGAATTAGTGCCAATGCGTCAAAAGACGAAAGAGTTAAACGTAGAAGAGGATGTTTTATTTTTAGGGAAACAAGATTGCGTAAGTGAATTTTACCAATTATCTGACTTAGTATTATTATTAAGTGAAAAAGAAAGCTTTGGACTAACTTTACTTGAGGCTATGAAAACAGGCGTCGTTCCAATTGGTTCAAATGCCGGTGGAATTAAAGAGGTTATTAAACATGGTGAAACTGGATTTGTCGTAGATGTGGGTGATAGTGATTCAGCGAGTGACTATGCTATCCGATTACTTGAAGATAAGGTGTTATACAACAAACTTCAGAAAAACATGCTAGCAGATATTGCTGAACGTTTTGGATCAGAACTCATTACAGATCAATATGAGTATTATTATCAAAAAATGCTAAATGAGCATAACAAAAGTAAAGGCGAGTAATAATATGGATAAATCATTATTTGAACAGGCAAGGCCTATATTAGAACAAATTCAAGACAATGGTTTTGAAGCATATTATGTAGGTGGCTCTGTAAGAGATTATGTCATGGGAAGAAATATTCATGATATAGATATCACAACAAGTGCAACGCCAGATGAAATAGAATCTATCTTTAGTCATACGATACCTGTAGGTAAAGAACATGGCACCATAAATGTAGTTTTTAATGATGAAAATTATGAAGTGACAACATTCCGTGCTGAAGAAGATTATGTCGATCACCGTAGACCAAGTGGTGTTACATTTGTTCGTGATTTATACGAAGATTTGCAACGAAGAGATTTCACGATGAATGCGATAGCAATGGATACAGCATACAAATTGTATGATTATTTTGATGGTCAACAAGATATTAATAATCGAATAATAAGAACTGTAGGTATAGCTGCGGAACGATTCCAAGAAGATGCTTTACGCATGATTCGATGTTTAAGATTCCAGTCACAATTATCATTTGATATTGCAACGGAAACATTTGAAGCAATGCGTACACAAATGGCAGATATTAAATTTTTATCAATTGAGCGTATAGTGATTGAACTAACTAAATTAATGCGAGGTATTAATGTTGAAGAGAGTTTTAATCATTTAAAATCGATGAAAGCATTTAATTATATGCCATATTTCGAACATCTTGATATGAATCAAATTAATGTGACTGAACCAATTGATTTAGAATTGTTGATTGCTATAGTGTCAGTTAAATTTGATATTAATTACTCATTAAAGCCTTTAAAGCTAAGTAACCGACAAGTAAAAGATATCAATCAATATATTCAAATTATGAATGCATTACCAAGTATTATTACAAAAGAACAATTAAAAATGTTTGTTTATGATTATGATACGAATCTCATTAAAAATGTAATGGTTGCAGCAGACGTGTTAAAGGCAAATGATATTCAAGGACATGAACCATTAATCGTTAACCTTCAAACGATTGATGAAACATTACTTCACTTACCTATGCATAATAGAAAAGACATGATGGTTAATGGCGGTGTACTTATGGCACATTTAAATGCCAAAAGTGGTCCGTGGTTAAAAGATGTGCTAAGACAAATTGAGATAGCGATTGTAACAGGTAAAGTAAGCAACGAAGAAACTGAAATTTTGAAATGGGTGGATAATCATGTCAAAATATAGTCAAGATGTACTTCAATTACTCTATAAAAATAAACCGAATTATATATCTGGACAAAGCATTGCGGAATCACTTAATATATCGCGCACTGCAGTAAAAAAAGTGATTGACCAATTAAAGTTAGAGGGATGTAAAATAGATTCAGTAAATCATAAAGGACATTTATTACAACAACTCCCAGATATTTGGTATCAAGGTATAATAGACCAATATACAAAAAGTTCTGCTTTGTTTGATTTTAGTGAAGTATACGATTCAATAGATTCTACACAACTTGCTGCGAAAAAGTCACTTGTTGGAAATCAATCTTCATTTTTTATCTTGAGTGATGAACAAACGAAAGGTCGTGGGCGATTTAATAGACATTGGAGTTCTTCAAAAGGGCAAGGACTTTGGATGTCTGTCGTGTTAAGACCTAACGTTGCATTCTCAATGATATCTAAATTTAATTTATTTATTGCATTAGGGATAAGAGATGCGATTCAACATTTTAGTCAAGATGAAGTCAAAGTGAAATGGCCGAATGATATATATATTGATAATGGTAAAGTGTGTGGTTTCTTAACTGAAATGGTTGCTAATAATGATGGTATAGAAGCAATAATATGTGGTATAGGTATTAATTTGACGCAACAACTAGAAGACTTTGATGAAAGTATTAGACATAGAGCAACAAGTATACAATTACATGATAAAAATAAATTAGATAGATATCAATTTTTAGAGAGATTACTTCAAGAAATTGAAAAAAGATATAATCAATTTTTAACGTTACCTTTTTCTGAAATTCGTGAAGAATATATTGCAGCTTCTAATATTTGGAATAGAACGTTGCTATTTACAGAAAATGATAAACAGTTTAAAGGACAAGCAATTGATTTAGATTACGATGGCTATCTAATTGTTAGAGATGAAGCGGGTGAATCACACCGTTTAATTAGTGCAGATATAGATTTTTAACACTAAAGCAAGGAGAGATAGCTATGGGTATGGCAACCTATGCCGTTGTGGATTTGGAAACAACAGGCAACCAATTAGATTTTGACGATATCATTCAAATTGGTATAACGTTTGTGCGCAATAACCAAATTATTGATACATATCATTCTATGATTAGAACAAATTTAGAGATTCCGCCATTCATTCAAGCGTTAACATCCATTGAAGAAAATATGCTACAACAAGCGCCATATTTTAATCAAGTTGCACAAGAAATCTACGATAAGATAAAAGATTGCATTTTTGTCGCTCATAATGTAGATTTTGATTTAAATTTTATTAAAAAGGCATTTAAAGATTGTAATATTCAATATCGTCCCAAAAAAGTTATAGATACACTAGAAATCTTTAAAATAGCTTTTCCTACAGATAAAAGCTATCAATTAAGTGAATTAGCAGAGGCACATGGTATTACTTTAGCAAATGCCCATCGAGCTGACGAAGATGCCGCTACTACTGCTAAATTGATGATATTAGCTTTTGAAAAATTTGAAAAGTTACCGTTAGATACTTTAAAGCAATTATATTATTTAAGTAAACAGTTGAAATACGATTTGTATGATATTTTCTTTGAGATGGTTAGGCAATATGATGCAAAGCCATTGGATAAATCGTACGAAAAGTTCGAACAGATTATCTATCGTAAGCAAGTTGATTTTAAAAAGCCGACAACAAATTATAAAGGCAGCTTGAAGTCTTTATATAGCAAAGCTGTAGATCAACTTGGCTTAACATATCGACCGCAGCAATTATATTTAGCGGAAACTATATTAGATCAGCTCATGCATAGTGAAAAAGCAATGATTGAAGCATCACTAGGCAGTGGTAAATCATTAGCATATTTACTTGCGGCCTTGATGTATAATATTGAAACTGGGAAGCATGTCATGATTTCTACCAATACCAAATTACTGCAAAGTCAATTGTTAGAAAAAGATATTCCAGCAATGAATGAAGCGTTGAATTTTAAAATTAATGCACTATTGATTAAAAGTAAAAGTGATTACATTTCATTGGGACTTATTAGTCAAATTTTAAAAGATGACACAAGTAATTACGAAGTGAATATCTTGAAAATGCAATTGCTGATTTGGATTACAGAGACGCCATCCGGAGATATCCAGGAATTAAATTTAAAAGGTGGTCAAAAGATGTATTTTGACCAGAAAATCGAAACATATGTACCGGCACGTCACGATGTTCATTATTATAATTTTATTAAGCGAAATGCACAGAACATTCAAATTGGTATTACAAATCATGCACATTTAATTCATTCTGATGTTGAAAATTCAATATATCAATTGTTTGATGATTGTATAGTAGATGAAGCACATCGCTTACCAGACTATGCCTTAAATCAAGTGACAAATGAGTTGAGTTATGCTGATATTAAATATCAGCTTGGTTTGATTGGTAAAAACGAAAATGAAAAATTGTTAAAGGCAATTGATCAACTGGAAAAGCAACGAATATTGGAAAAATTAGATATTGCACCAATTGATATTTTTGGCTTGAAGGCTAGTATGAATGAGATTCATGAGTTAAATGAGCAATTGTTCTCAACGATATTTACGATTATCAATGATTCTGATGTTTATGATGATGATATTCATCGTTTCCATAATGTATTTACTTTTGAAACAAAAGACATTTTGAAGGATTTACATGCGATTATCGATAAGTTAAATAAAACGCTAGAAATATTCAATGGCATTAGTCATAAAACAGTTAAATCATTACGGAAACAGTTGTTGTATTTAAAAGATAAATTTAAAAATATCGAACAAAGTTTAAAAGCTGGACATACTAGTTTCATTTCAATTAAAAATTTATCTCAAAAATCAACAATACGTTTATATGTGAAAGATTACGCTGTAAAAGATGTATTGACGAAACAAGTATTGGAAAAATTTAAATCACTCATTTTTATATCTGGTACTTTAAAATTTAATCATTCGTTTGATGCTTTTAAACAGTTATTCAACAAAGATGTTCACTTTAATACATTTGAAGTTAACACGTCGTTACAAAGTGCAAAAAATACAAGTGTATTTATACCGAGTGATGTAGCATCTTATCAATATAAAAATATAGATGAGTATGTAGCATCGATTGTAAGCTATATTATTGAATATACGACTATAACGTCATCAAAATGTTTAGTCTTATTTACGAGTTATAAAATGATGCATATGGTACAAGATATGCTAAATGAATTGCCAGAATTTGAAGATTATGTTGTATTAACACAACAGCAGAACCAAAATTATAAAATAGTACAACAGTTTAATAATTTTGATAAGGCCATACTGCTTGGTACGTCAACATTTTTTGAAGGCTTTGATTTTAAAGCAAATGGTATTAAATGTGTGATGATAGCGAAGTTACCGTTTATGAACAAGCATAATGCAAAATATTGGCTTATGGATTCTGAATTCACTTCAACTTTCAAGGAATATGTATTACCTGATGCAGTTACACGTTTTAGACAAGGACTTGGAAGATTAATTAGAAATGAAAATGATCGCGGCATAATAGTTTCATTTGATGATCGACTCATAAACAGTAATTATAAAAACTTTTTTGAACAAACACTTGAAAATTATCGTCAGAAAAAAGGCGACATTCAACAGTTTGGAAAATTATTAAGACAAATTCAAAAAAAGAAAAAGTGAGATACAAAGTAAAATTCTTGTGACATGACATGTGCTATGTTCTGTTACAAGAATTTTTGTTTGGTCGTCAATATTTGAGTTTTATAATTAAACTTGAATGTTAGCACAAAAAACGACCTTCATACTAATAATATTGAGGCTTTATTATATATTTTGTCTGAAACTGATGATTGCACTGTCTTAATATAAATTAATGTTCAAATCTGTGCTTAAATCATTACCATTTACACGTTATCTTTTAGTCTAGTTCTAGAACTTGAAAGCGGATTTTGTTAAAATGAATGAGTATTGTATAACGAAAAAATAAATAGGAGAATGGTTATGAAAACAACGATTAAACAAGCGAAAGATCATTTAAACCAAGACGTTACAATTGGTGCTTGGCTAACAAATAAACGTTCAAGTGGTAAAATCGCCTTTTTACAATTACGTGATGGAACAGGTTTTATGCAAGGCGTAGTAGTTAAATCAGAAGTTGATGAAGAGGTATTCAAACTTGCGAAAGAAATTACTCAAGAATCATCTCTATATGTTACAGGCACAATTACAGAAGATAATCGTTCTGACTTAGGATACGAAATGCAAGTGAAATCAATTGAAGTTATTTCAGAAGCGCATGACTATCCGATTACACCTAAAAATCACGGTACAGAATTTTTAATGGATCACCGTCATTTATGGTTACGTTCTAAAAAACAACATGCTGTAATGAAAATTAGAAATGAAGTTATTCGTGCAACGTATGAATTTTTCAACAAAAATGGATTTACAAAGGTTGATCCACCAATTTTGACAGCAAGTGCACCAGAAGGTACAAGTGAATTATTCCATACTAAATACTTTGATCAAGATGCGTTTTTATCTCAAAGTGGTCAGTTATACTTAGAAGCTGCGGCAATGGCACACGGAAAAGTATTTTCATTTGGTCCAACTTTCAGAGCTGAAAAATCAAAAACACGTAGACACTTGATCGAGTTCTGGATGATTGAAGGGGAAATGGCTTTCACAAATCATGCTGAAAGTTTAGAAATTCAAGAACAATATGTAACACATGTAGTAAAATCAGTTTTAGAAAATTGTAAACTAGAGTTGAAAATTTTAGAGCGTGATACATCAAAACTTGAAAAAGTTGCGACACCATTCCCTAGAATTTCATACGATGATGCAATTGAATTCTTAAAAGCAGAAGGCTTTGATGATATTGAATGGGGCGAAGATTTTGGTGCGCCACATGAAACTGCCATTGCTAATCATTATGATTTACCGGTGTTTATTACTAATTATCCAACTAAAATTAAGCCTTTCTATATGCAACCAAATCCTGAGAATGAAGAAACTGTATTATGTGCAGACTTAATTGCACCTGAAGGATACGGTGAAATTATAGGTGGATCTGAACGTGTGGATGACTTAGAATTGTTAGAACAACGCGTTAAAGAACATGGATTAGACGAAGAAGCATATAGTTACTACTTAGACTTACGTCGTTATGGTAGTGTGCCACACTGTGGATTTGGTTTAGGTTTAGAGCGTACAGTAGCATGGATTTCTGGTGTTGAACACGTTCGTGAAACAGCGCCATTCCCAAGATTATTAAACCGTTTATATCCATAAGTTTTAGGATCGTTACTTAAAATTTATATTATGATAATAAAAAGAATCGTCCAGCCTATATTAATAGCTGGGCGATTTATGCTTGGAAAATGTAGATTGATAACGGCTTTCATTAAGCATGAACAAACTTTTGTTTAGTAATTATATTTGGAAAATAAATAGCTCATTTGATTATACATAAAGTTCATTGTTAAAAACTAGTTTTAAAAAAATACTGTTATTTAAAATTTGTTTGCTACTAGTTAAATATATTAAGCATTTTAGTCGAAAATTAAAGAAAATGATTTATACTATTAAGTAATGGTTAAATTTAAAAGGGGGCACGAACATGGATAAATATCAATTAAAAGCAAGACCTGTAGTGATACGAAGAGAATTATTAGACCATTACAGTGACTTAGGTTTAGATGAGCAAGATTTAGTCATTTTGCTTAAATTGATTTATGCTTCCGAAACATCAAATAAACAGCCTTCAATTGAATTACTTCAGAAGGGCTCAACTATGCAACCACGCGATATTACAATGGTTATTCAAAATTTGATACAACGTGAATTGCTAGAATTACAAGTTCAAAAAGATGAAGAAGGTAGATTTACCGAATATATGAATCTAGATCCTTTTTTCGAAAAATTAAGTCATATATTGAAGCAACAAAGTATGGAAACGAAAGAGCAAAATAGTAAAGAAAAATTTAAACAATTATTTAGAGTTTTAGAGGATACATTTGCAAGGCCGTTATCTCCATATGAAATAGAAACGTTAAATCAATGGATTGATGTTGATAAACACGATAGTGCAATTATACAAGCGGCATTAGACGAGGCGAATAGTTTGAATAAACTTAGCTTTAAATATATGGATCGTATTTTACTTAATTGGAAGAAAAACAATGTCAAAACAATTGACGATTCTAGAAAAATAAGAGAAAAATTTAATAAACCGAAAATGACGCACACAGTTAAAACGGTACCTAAATTTGATTGGTTAAACGGGGAGAACCTTGATGGTAAGTAAGAAAAAAGCATTAGAAATGATTGATGTTATAGCAAATATGTTTCCGGATGCAGAATGTGAATTAAAACATGATAATCCGTTCGAATTAACTATTGCTGTATTATTGTCAGCGCAATGTACAGACGTTCTAGTAAATAGAGTAACAACTGAGCTGTTTAAAAAATACAAAACGCCTGAAGATTATTTGGCAGTCAGTGATGAAGAACTTATGAATGATATTCGTTCCATCGGTCTGTATCGTAACAAAGCTAAGAATATTAAGAAACTTTGTCAATCTTTGATTGATCAATTTAATGGAGAAATACCACAAACACATAAGGAATTAGAAAGTTTAGCAGGTGTAGGACGTAAAACTGCTAATGTAGTCATGAGTGTAGCATTTGGTGAACCTTCATTAGCTGTTGATACGCATGTAGAACGTGTTTCTAAACGCTTAGGTATTAATCGTTGGAAAGATAATGTGAGACAGGTAGAAGACCGTTTATGTTCTGTTATACCTAGAGATAGATGGAATAGGAGCCATCATCAACTCATTTTCTTTGGAAGATACCACTGTTTAGCCCGAAAACCTAAATGCGATATTTGTCCACTATTAGAAGAGTGTAGAGAAGGACAAAAACGTTATAAAGCTAGTTTGAAAGAAGCGTGATAACATGACAAATATTACAAAAGAGGTATTTGATATTTTAGAACAAGAGATTGATGTATTTGCCAAAAATAAGACATTAGGTTCTAGTGAAGCAAAGCCCTACTTGGATGAATACCATAGTAAAATTATTGATTATTTTAATCAGATTAATGACATAACTGGCAATATTGATTTTGATAATTTAAATCAATATCCTGTTGTGCCAATGAATTTTAAAGAAAGATATGATTATATGATTGAACGTAAATATCATTTTATGGGCTATCGACAAATGAAGACCTTTAAAACTGAATTGATTAAAATGAATGCTAGTTATCAAACAAGGTTAAAGAATAAGCAGGTATAGACAAGTTTGATCATTTCCTAATGTTGAAAAGATGTAAAACTATTTCATGCACACATATTTGTATTTATGTTAGGTGTCGTGACATTACAACATTTTAATATAAAAACTGTCCATCTACATCATAATGGATATCTTGAGGTATGTTTTAAGATATCTATTTCGAATCGTAGGTGGATTTCTTATATCTATGAATGTGAAAATACGTTACAAACATGTTGATATTTCACTGATTAACGTACACAGGGAATTGATAAACATATCAATTTAAAACAGCGTCTAAGATGACTATGAGAAAATATAATCATAATTTTAAAAATGGGAACAACCATTTTTGCAATTTCAATAATTTAAAATAGCTAAAGATGTGAATATGAAAAACTATTTAGATGTTTCAAAATGAATGTGAATGACTGATTTTACGGTTTCTACTAATATAGCAATAGCTTATGAATACTTATAAAAAATCCTCAGCTACACCATAAATATGGTATAACTGAGGATTTTATGTTGAGTGGATTAGTTGAATATACCTGTTAATCCACCGCTGTTTCTAGATTGTTGAGATCTAGTATTGTTATTTGATTGTGCAGTACCACTGCTGTTTGCTGATGTGTCACTACCACCGTGTGTACTACGATTTGTAGTGTTGTTATCTTGACTACCAGAAACATTGATTGATGGGATACTACCACTTACTGAGCTAGGACGTTTAAAGTCTTCGCCATCTCTAGATGAAATTTTTGACATCACATTTTCATATAAGAACTGTGGATATTCTTGTTGGCTATGTCCCACAAATGAGTTTTCACCATATTGTTTAACTTTACTGAAGCCCATCCACACTGACATAGTGTATTGAGGTGTAAAGCCGTTAATCCACACGTCTTTCGCTGCATTATCAGGTAAATTATATTGTGAATAAGTTTCAGCACCGTAAGTACCAGTACCTGTCTTAGCACCCATATTTACTCCAGATACACCATGGCCATATGCAGAACCATATGGTTTAAATGTACCTTTTAGCATCTCAGCTAACATGTATGCAGTGTAATCACTCATCGCTTTATGGCTAGTATGATCGTATTCGATTGTTTCACCATCACGAGTAACTACTTTTTGAATTGAATGCGCGTTGTTATAAGTACCACCGTTAGCGATTGCAGCAAATGCTGATGCTAATTGTGTTGGTGAGAATTCTGAAGCAGAACCACCAAGTACTTCAGATGGACCAATATCGCCTTCGTAGTTTAAGCCAAGTTTGGCAGCGAATTTCTTAGGTGCATCATTACCAGCATTTTGCTTAACTGATTGCCAAGCTTTTAAAGCTGGGATATTGAAACTTTGTCGTAAAGCATCATAAATTGATACAGTACCGTGACTCTTCACATCGTAGTTTCTAAATGTAGATCCATCAACTTGATATGAAGATTCATCTTGAATCGCATGGTTTGTTGCCCATTTCATATTTTCAATGGCAGGTCCATACGCTAAGAAAGGTTTTAAAGATGAACCAGTAGGGTGAGGATCTGTTGCTTGGTTTCTGTTAACGACGTCTTTGAAATCACGTCCACCAGATATAGCAACTAAACCACCAGTTTTACTATCAAGAATCGTTGCACCAACTTGTTGGTCTTTATTCTTGTAGAAGCTACCATTATCAACATCATTTTGTAATGTTTTTTGAACATCTTTATCCATGTTTGTATAAATTTTAATACCACTTTGTAATACATTACCTAAATTTTCATCTTTGAATGCTTTATTATTCATTAATTCAGATTTTACAAAGTTAACGTATGAATTATACTCAGAATCTTGATTTGTATCAATGTTTTGACGTTCTTCAGCAGTACGATTTACTAAGTTCGCTTTTAAATCGATTTTCTTAGCATCTTCCCACTGTTTATCTGTAATGCGTTTATGATAATGCATTAAGTATAAAACAGTGTTTTTACGATCTTCAGCAGCTTTTGGATGATCATAAATATTATAGTTGTTTGGAACCTGAGGTAAACCGGCTAAATAAGCTTCTTCCGCTAAGTTTAAATCTTTTAAATCTTTATTAAAGTAGTACTTTGCAGCAGCTTTAATACCTGTTACGCCATCAGAATAGTAAATTTTATTTAGATATACTTGGAAGATATCATCTTTACTATACTCTTGTTCTAAACGATATGATAAGTATGCTTCTTGAGCTTTACGTCCAATAGATTTATGTTGTGATAAAAATGCATCTTTAACAACTTGTTGTGTTAATGTTGAGGCACCTTCAGAACCAAATCCACCAGTCAAGTTCTTACCAATTGCACCGAATAAACGTTTATAATCAAGTGCGCCATGTTCGTAGAAACGATTGTCTTCAGTTGCAAGTACTGCGTCTTTCATTGATTTCGGCACGTCTTTTAAATTTACATGCTCATGTCTTTGGCCATTATCTAATGTTTTAACAAGTTCTCCGTTCTTGTCATATATCTTTGCAGGAATCGGATCTTGTAATTTAGCTTCGGTAAAAGCAGGTGCTTTCCAAGCATAATAAGCAAACAATAAGATACCTAGTAAAAGAACAACGAAAAATGCAATAATCATGAAGCCAATAATCTTAATAATCGTTCTCTTCACATTTCTATTCTTTTTTGAGTTGGATTTCCCACCATTATTACCATTTTTCTTAGGCTGAGAAGATCCTTTGTTTTCCGTCATACGCGGTCCTCACTTTCATCTAATATCAACTTATCAACTGCTTTTAGATAGTCTAATCTTGGTTGATACTGATAAGGAATATGGTAACCATTTTTTCGTATTTCATCAACTGTTATAGACTTTTTAATATTATCTTTATATCTCTTCCAAAATATTTCGAATTTTGAATAGGGTAAAAGATAAACTTCATCTAGCGTTTTAAAACGAATCATTAAAAACACAATACCTTTTTGTTGATATGCATTTTTCATGTGTTCGACTTGATGGTCATGAATATTATTTAAAGGAAAGGACGTCTTGTTTTTAGTTTCCTTTGCTTCAAAATCAATATAATAACCTTGATAAACGCCGTTGTAATCAGTTGTTGAAGGTGTACGAAAATAAGCTTCGTTAATCACAGCTTTACTCCGTTTAGGATAGTTGACATTAACTATTTGTACTGGCGTAGGCTTTTTGTGAATAACTGCAATGTCGCTTTTAAGATAAAACGCATTTGAATGTTCGATATCTTTTTCAAGTGACATACCACGTCCACCATACTCAATATTACTAAAGGCAGCGGTCTTTTTCCCTCCGTCTATAGCACTATTTTTACGATATGGTTTACCATTTGGATAATTCATAAATTTCACCACACAAGTTTGGTAGTAAACGTTGTTTATTATACACAACATTATAGTGAAACACCAAACTTAAATTAGTATATATGCGAAAGACACAATACACCAAAGCTTATTTTAACGTGATTTCAGCATTAACACAATAATATTATAATACATTTACCGTTAATGTTGGAATTTTACACACAATTTTAATTAATTGAAAAGTTTTGCTTATAAAAATGAATACTCATTACAATATTTTTGAATTTTGTTATAAAAGTCAAATCATGATCAGTAATTATTATTTTTGAGGCAAGTACAAGTATGTGTTGTTAATCAGCAGAGGTGTATTTGATTTAAATGATTTTATTAGATTAAAAGTATTTTCATCGTATAACAACATACACGATAAAATTTTGTATTTATATAGGAAGTTTTTAGATTTACTTGATTTAACAGATAACACATTTGAAAAAATAGTTAAATCAAATTATATAGAGTGTTAAAACATGACGAATACAGTATATTGTGATAAATTAAAAAATGTAGGAGGCGTCCTCATGAATGATGTAGTCGAATCACTAATTTATGAAGTTAACAACATGCAACAAAATTTTGAAAATGTGAAATCACAACAACAAGATCATGATTTTTACCAAACTGTAAAGCCATATACTGAACATATTGATAGCTTGCTCAATGAGATCAAATTACATCGTGAATTTATTATAGAAGTACCTTATATGAATTCAAAGAAATTTGAGCTACTGATTGCTAACATTGAACAACTTTCTGTCGAATGTCATTTTAAGCGAACAAGTAGAAAGTTATTTATAGAAAAGCTTAAAAGTGTTCAATATGATTTACAAAATATATTAGATGGCATAACTAAAGAGGGCACTTATGGTTAAAACAGTTTATGTAACAGGTTACAAATCATTCGAATTAAACATTTTTAAAGATGACGCACCTGAAGTACATTATTTAAAACAATTTATAAAACATAAAATTGAACAACTGTTGGATGAAGGATTAGAATGGGTGTTAATACAAGGGCAAATGGGTATAGAATTATGGACTGCAGAAGTTGTTATTGAATTACAACGAACATATGATTCGTTAAAGTTTGCTGTAATTACACCGTTCCAAGGACATGCAGAAAAGTGGAATGAACATAATCAAAGTAAGTATGCCAACATAATTAAGCATGCAGATTATGTTGATAGTATTTTTCATACGTCATATCAAGGTCCTTTTCAATTTAAACAAGCAGATCAATTTATGCTTGAACATTCGGATCAAACATTGCTCATTTATGATGAGGAACAAGAGGCGAGTCCTAAGTTCTTCAAGCAGATGTTAGTTGATTTTATGGATAAAACAAACTATACTTGTGATATTGTGACGTTCGATGAATTAACAGCATTCATCAATGACTTACAGTGGTCTGAAGATCAAAGTTTCTAATGAGGTGGAAAAAATGTCAGATGTTTCATTGAAATTATCAGCAAAAGATATTTATGAAAAAGATTTTGAAAAAACAATGGCTCGTGGCTATAGAAGAGAAGAAGTAGATGCATTTTTAGATGACATTATTGCTGATTATCAAAAAATGGCCGATATGAATAATGAAGTTGTAAAATTATCAGAAGAGAATCACAAACTTAAAAAAGAATTAGAAGAATTACGACTACGTGTAGCAACATCTAGACCTCAGGAAAATAAAAGTTTTTCTTCGAATAATACAACAACAAATACATCTTCAAATAATGTAGATATTTTAAAACGTATTTCAAACTTAGAAAAAGCTGTATTTGGTAAATAATTACTAAATACAAAAGTTTAACTGTCTTACTAATAATGACTATGTTATAATTTTAAAAGTGATATTTTGGGTAATCGCTATATTATATAGAGGAAAGTCCATGCTCACACAGTCTGAGATGATTGTAGTGTTCGTGCTTGATGAAACAATAAATCAAGGCATTAATTTGACGGCAATGAAATATCCTAAGTCTTTCGATATGGATAGAGTAATTTGAAAGTGCCACAGTGACGTAGCTTTTATAGAAATATAAAAGGTGGAACGCGGTAAACCCCTCGAGTGAGCAATCCAAATTTGGTAGGAGCACTTGTTTAACGGAATTCAACGTATAAACGAGACACACTTCGCGAAATGAAGTGGTGTAGACAGATGGTTATCACCTGAGTACCAGTGTGACTAGTGCACGTGATGAGTACGATGGAACAGAACATGGCTTATAGAAATATCACTACTAGTTTAGCTCTCCTAGATGATGGAGA
This sequence comes from Staphylococcus sp. SA22, assembly GCF_054165785.1. Lineage (NCBI taxonomy): Bacteria > Bacillati > Bacillota > Bacilli > Caryophanales > Staphylococcaceae > Staphylococcus > Staphylococcus sp. SA22. The sequence goes on from NZ_JBSZQY010000001.1 coordinate 145,508, forward strand.
GCTTTTTTCATGAAAAGAACACTTAAAATTAACGCCTTGTCTTGATATAATGACACTGCCTTGTTTTAAAATGATAAGCAAATGCGTTAATGTATCAGCGATTAAATTTGTTGGAAATGTATAAAAAAACACAAGCTAAGAATAAAATACCTGTATAAAAGGAGAATCATATATGTTTCAATTACTTGCAGTTTGTCCGATGGGATTAGAAGCTGTTGTTGCTAGGGAAATTCAAGAATTAGGCTATGAAACAAATGTTGAAAATGGCCGTATATTTTTTGAAGGAGACGCAAGTGCAATTGTAAAGGCAAATTTATGGTTGCGCACAGCAGACCGAATCAAAATTGTTGTTGGACGTTTTAACGCAACAACGTTTGACGAATTATTCGAACAAACCAAAGCGCTCCCTTGGGAATCTATTATTGATAAAGAAGGTAACTTCCCAGTTCAAGGTAGAAGCGTTAAATCAACACTACATAGTGTGCCAGATTGTCAGGCGATAACTAAGAAAGCTATTGTTGAACGATTACGTCGCGCATATAACGAAAAAGGTTGGTTAAATGAATCAGGTGCGAAATACCCCGTTGAAGTTGCCATTTTAAAAGATAATGTATTATTGACTATCGACACATCAGGATCTGGTTTGAACAGACGTGGTTATAGATTAGCACAAGGTGAAGCACCAATTAAAGAAACGTTGGCAGCAAGTTTAATCCGTCTTGCAAACTGGAAAGGTGATACACCTTTAATTGATCCATTTTGCGGTTCGGGTACAATAGCTATAGAAGCTTGTTTAATTGCTCAAAATATCGCACCTGGTTTTAATCGCGAGTTCGTATCAGAGCAATGGAACATCATGCCAGCAAATATTTATGATGATTACCGTGATGAAGCGGATAAGATGGCTGATTATGATAAAGAAATCGAAGTATATGCTTCTGATATCGATCCTGAAATGGTAGAGATTGCTAAGCGTAACGCTGAAGAAGTTGGGTTGTCTGATATTATTAAATTTAGTGTAAAAGATGTCAATACGTTAACAATTGATACAGAAGAACCGGTGGCGTTAATTGGAAATCCTCCATATGGTGAACGTATTGGTGATCGTGAAGAAGTTGAAGAAATGTACCGTTATATTGGTAAACTAATGAAACAACATCCATTTTTATCTACATACATTTTAACAAGTAATAAAGAATTTGAATATTTAGTAGATCGTAAAGCAACGAAGCGACGTAAGTTATTTAATGGATATATAGAATGTACTTATTATCAATACTGGGGTAAAAAAACAGAACGTAAAACTATTGAAAACTAAAGTGTTTCTAATGTGTGACTAAAATTAGTAATAATTAAGTTCTCATGATAATAGGTATTTTTGAAAAATGGAGGAGTCTATAAATGGGTAAAAAAATGGGTCTAGGTTTATCTATAGCATTGGTTGTTATTGGTATTGCCGTTGTATGTTTAATGATTTTTTCTAGTCAAAAAACGACTTATTTTGGTTATATGAATAGTAATACAAATGCAGAAAAAGTTGTCAGTGAAAAAGATGGATTAGTCAAACATAATATCAAAGTAGAACCATCAAATGATTTTAAACCGAAAAAAGGAGACTTTGTAAAATTAGTTTCTAAAGATGATGGGAAGACATTTTATAAACATGAAATTGTTAAACATGATGACGTCCCACACGGTTTAATGATGAAAATTCACGACATGCATATGAATTAATAAAAAGCATCTATAACGTAATTTGGAAGAAGTAAAGTAATCTTCTTATACGTTTTAGATGCTTTTTTATCTTCAAATTCAAAAAATCGGACAGATGAAAAGTAAAAAACTTTTTATCAGTTCGATTTATTATAGAGCCCGTTTTAAGTAATTAGAGAGTCGAGAATCATTTTGTAAATTTCGTCAGTTCAAAACTTTAAGTGCATGATTATTTAGCACGACGATCTTTAATATATAATATTAATTCAATTATAAATACTAGGATAAGTGATAATCCAAATAATGGCATTAATAGTCCTAATACAATTAAACATATAATGAGTGATATAGATGCTGGTTTTTTTACGCGATGTGGTACTTTTACTGCAGTATTTTTTGTACGCTTTATCCAAGAGACAAATCCCATACCAATGGCTACTAATAAAGCGATACATACAAATAAATTAATGATTTTGTTTAAAATACCGAATAAATGACCTTCGTGAAGCGGAATGCCCCATGTAAACCATTTAGCAATAATACCGTAGTCATCATATTTAATCGTACCTAGCTTTTTACCGCTATATTGGTCGAAATAAAGTGTTTGTTCCTTGTTAGGTGATACATCTAGCCCAGTAACACCTGAATTACTAGTATTAGATACAATAAAGGTACCATGTTTATCACTTGGATATACGATTGAAAACGGCTTTTTAATACCAGCTTTTTGCGCCTGTTCAACGACCTTATCAATAGATATTTGATAATCTAATTTGGTTTGAGGCATTGCTGCATTACCATGATGACTACTTGAACCTTTTTCGGATGAAGCTGGCTGTTTATTTTTACGAGTAGCCCAAGGTAATTCATTCAAATCTGATTTAGGTGGATTAATCACTAATTCACCTTGACCAAGGTCACCGTTTGTGTCCATCATACCGGCAATTTTACTGCCCATAAAACCAGACCATGGCAATCCAGTTAAGACTAATACAAACACTGGAATTGCAATGATAACTCCAATCATTGCGTGCCACTTTTGCCAACGAAGTGCCTTACTTTTGTTAGAAATTAAATGCTTCTTAATGAGTAAATAAGTACCAGATAAAATCATGAATATCGTCCAACATGCGGTTAACTCAACTAAATAATTAATAATAGTATTTTCAGTAAACAAAGAACTATGTATACTTCGCATCACATTAGAATACGTATGTTTCGCATTTTGATCTGCAACAAATTGATTGTTATGATCTAGAAAGACGTAACGCTGATTTCCTGCCATATCACTCAGTGTAATTCGTTTGTTATATGGTTCATCAAGTATGCTAACTTTACTTACAAAGAATCCTTCATATTGTCGTTCAACTTGATGTACTGCATCATTTAATGTTTGATGCGTTTTTACATCACTGTCACCAAAAAACTCATTCTTATAAATATTATTTTCAACTTCTGGAAAGAACAAGTAACCAATGCCCGAAATGGTTAAAGTGATTAACAGTGGAGCAATAAATATTGCTGCATAGAAATGTAATCTTTGTAATGGATTAAATGTATTTTTCATATTTCCCTCCCAATTGGCTATTATACGGTGTCAATTCTGTGACGTGTGTGAACAAACTGTGACAATATTTATTTTCTAGAAAAATTTAACGATGATTTGTGATTTTTAGAAAAATGAACTTTTAAGTTGGAATGTTTGAAGAAAATTGATTATTCGTATGTTTTATCAAGCAGCTATGATAAAATTTAAACATAATACAATGCGAGCCATTTAACGATCTATGTTTAAATGGACATCGATATTGTATGAATTCGTTTTAACAAGCAAGTATTTCTATGTGAACGAACCAAAGGGGAAAGTAACATGATTAATAAAGAACAATTAGATCTTTTATATAAATTAAAAAAAGAAGTTGAAAAGTCGCGAAATGAAGCACTTTTACATACAATTAACCAAGTAATTAAGAAAGTATATTTGCAGCAATATACATGTTCGTTCGTTGGACATTTTTCTGCAGGTAAATCGACACTGATAAATTTATTAATTGAACAAGATATCTTACCAAGTTCACCTGTACCAACGACAAGTAATACTGCTATCGTGTCAGTTTCAGACAATCACGATATTATTGCTAATTTGCCGAATCAAACGTATGCCAAATTATCTAATTATGATGAAGTAAGGGAAATGAATCGCCAAAATGTCGACGTTGAATCTGTAGAAATTAATTTTCAATCAGCTAAATTTGAAAATGGGTTTACGTTGCAAGATACACCAGGTGTTGATTCAAATGTTGCATCACATCAGTCAATAACAGAACAATATATGTATACAAGTAATATGATATTTTATACGGTTGACTATAACCACGTTCAATCTGAACTTAACTTTAAGTTTATGAAGCATATAAATGATGTTGGAATACCTGTTGTGTTTATCATTAATCAAATTGACAAGCATCAAGACGATGAATTGTCATTCTCTACGTTTAAATCACGAGTTGAAAAATCAATTGCAGATTGGGGTATTAAATTAGAACGCACCTTTTATGTATCGAAATTTGATCACCCTGAAAATGAACTTGAAGCATTATCAAGTTATCTAGTTTCATTAGATCAACATAGAGAGACAATTGAGGATTATACATCAAGAACGGTTGAATATATTACCGAAGCTCAGCTAGATTACATTCAGTCTGAAATTCAGGAAGTACTAGAAGATTTAGGTATCGAAGAAGCAGAGTTTGAACAAGCATTTTTAAATAGTCAACAACATCAAGCAATTAGTGAAGAGGCACAACTTTTAAATAATCCAGATGAATTAATGGCATTTTTAAAGAATAAGCGTAAAAATATTTTAGAAAATGCATACATTATGCCGCATAATATGAGAGAAATGTTACGAAGTTATTTGGAGAGTATGTCTCAAGACTTTAATGTTGGCGGCCTTTTTAATAAAAAGAAGAAAAAGCTACAAATTCGACAACAGCGATTATTAACAGCGACAGATGCGTTACAAGAACATGTTAATCAACAAATTCGTCAACCAATGCGAGAAGATATGTCATTTGTTACGCGTTTTATCAATAAAAAAGAAGCTTCAGATAAAGTATTAAATCAGCATTATGACGTTAAGCCGGAAATGATTGAAGGTTTATATCAACCACAAACATCAATCAGCAATACTTATGTACTTACATTTTCAGACGAAGTGGTTAAAGCCATTAAGAAATATGTTGAACAACAATCAACACCGATTTTTAAAGAAATAATAGAAAATGTGCAGGCAGATGAATTACCAACAGAAGAAAGTGATGATTTAAAAGAATATCAACGTTATACAGAATTAAATGAGCTGCGTCAGTCATTGACGACTAAGAATTATCGTCACTACTATATTCATTTAGATGAATCTCTAGATAAATTAGTAGATCGACAAGAGACAACATATCAAGTGGCTACTGATAATGCTCAGGATAATCGTGATCATCAGCAGCTAAATCAAAATACAGCTACAACAAATATGTCTATAGATATTCAAAAAGCACTTGATATAATTTCGGATGTGCCTTTGTTCAAGCGTACAAAGCAGGATATCCACGAAACATTAACACGTATAGATAATAAATTAATAAAAATAGGTGTATTTGGAACATTTAGTGCGGGTAAAAGTAGTTTGATAAATGCATTATTAGGCGAGCATATTTTAGTCAGTTCTCCAAATCCTACTACAGCAGCTACTACAGAAATATCTTATGGAGATGAGAGTTATATAACGCTAAAATCACAATCGCAATTATTAGATGAAATTAATGCAGTAGTTGAATACCAAAATATATCTTTTTCAACTATAGAAGACTTTATTAATTCAGATTTAGAAAAGTTAAAATCACATTTAAATAAAAACCAACTTGCTTTTGTTCATGCAGTTGAAAAACATTATAATTTGTATGTCAATATGTTAGAAAATGGTGAAAAACATGCCATTAATCAACAAGAATTGAAAAAGTGGAGTGCAGAAGATGAATACGCAACATTTGTTAAAACAGTACACATTGCATTAATGCATGATTGGTTAAAAGGTAAAATAATTGTTGATTCATTAGGGCTACACTCAAATAACCAAAGGCATACAAATGAAACCGAGCAAATTTTAACTTCTTCAGACTTAATATTGTATGTAAGTTATTTTAATCATTCATTTACTGATAATGACAAGGCGTTTATAGAACACATGAAAGATATGAACCAACTGAATGAAAACCAAGCATTTAAAATGGTAATTAATGCTGCTGATTTAGCAGAAAGTCAAGATGATCTTGAAGCGGTTGAAACATATGTATCAGATGCATTAAGACAAGTACACTTACAATCAGACATTTTTGCTGTATCAAGTCGAAATGCATTGCAAGCTGAAGATAAGGGTATTGATCAATTAAAACAAAGCATACAACAATTTGTTGATGTTGAATCTAAATCAATTTTAGAACAACAAATGATTCATCAGCTTCAACAAATGGATCGTTCTTATGTAGAGATGATTACAGAATTTGAAACAAATAAAGCTGATATTTCACGTCGCCAACAAAGGTTAACAGTCTATAAAGATAAACAGCGTTTACAACATCAATTAATTGATGCGACGTTACAACATACAGACAACGAAGTTGAAGAACAAGTTTATCATTTAAATGCCCGTTTAAAACTACAACTACTTGACGATGTTAAATCAGTGTTTAATTCTCAAATGACGCAAAATAGTGATTTTAATGAAGAAAAGAAAGTGTCTACGAGAGTATACTTAGATCAAATTCATCAACGATTGTTTTTAGAGCAATCTTTAATTACAGAACGTATAAAAAAATACTTTAATAAGCAACTCACTGAGCAAATTGCACCAATCGTTCAACAATTAGCAGATTTACATGTCATTGTTAATCCTCAGTTTAACTTTGAATCAGCTAATATAGAGCAACCATTATTGCACATCGATTTCAACGATATGCTAAATGCATTGCCTAAACAATTGACAAAACGTAAAATTTTGAATCCAAATGGGCAAAGAGATATACATGAATCAATTTGTCAAAGTACGTTAGGATTATTACAACCACAAATGGGATTATTGAGGCAACAGCTTGAATTATATGTAAAGCAAATGGCTGTAGAAGCTGAATCGCAATTTGAAAGTTTTGAAGCTAATATTCAAACGCAAATAAACGATTTATTAGCATTTGATTTAGATACAACACTTATCAATCAATTGAAAGATAAACATCAACAACTGAAAACTATTTTATATTAAGAAAGAAGGAACGTTTTAAATGCCTAATAAAATATTACTTGTAGATGGTATGGCGCTATTATTTAGACATTTCTACGCTACAAGTCTTCATAAACAATTTATGTACAATTCACAAGGTATACCTACAAATGGAATACAAGGATTTGTGCGTCATATCTTTTCGGCAATACATGAAATACGCCCTACACATGTAGCTGTATGTTGGGATATGGGACAATCAACTTTTAGAAATGATATGTTTGATGGTTATAAGCAAAATCGTTCTGCACCACCAGAAGAATTGATACCACAATTTGATTATGTTAAAGAAATTTCAGAGCAATTTGGCTTTGTAAATATTGGCGTTAAAAACTATGAAGCGGATGATGTTATAGGTACATTAGCACAACAATATTCAACTGATAACGATGTCTATATTATTACGGGGGACAAAGATTTACTGCAATGTATTAATGACAATGTTGAAGTTTGGCTAATTAAAAAAGGATTTAACATTTATAATAGATATACATTACATCGTTTTAACGAAGAATATGCCCTTGAACCACAACAACTAATCGATATTAAAGCGTTTATGGGTGATACAGCAGATGGATATGCAGGTGTTAAAGGAATTGGTGAGAAAACGGCTATTAAGTTAATTCAGCAATATCAAAGCGTTGAAAATGTGGTTGAAAACATTGATGCATTATCAGCTGGGCAACGTAATAAGATTAATGACAATTTAGATGAACTATATTTATCAAAGCGACTGGCTGAAATTCACACACAAGTACCAATTGATAGTGAAGCGCTTTTTGAGAAAATGTCATTTGCAACAACGCTTAATCATATTTTATCAATTTGTAACGAACATGAATTACATGTTTCAGGAAAATATATTTCATCCCATTTTTAAAGAGTATAAGATTTTATGAAAAATTAAACCAATTAAGTATAAAAAGACTATTTCTATCGATACAAGGTAGAAATAGTCTTTTTGCGTATTTGGATATGTCAAAGTGAATAAATAAGCCGAATTTTGATTGATACATATTTGATTAATCAATAGAGTTTAAAGAATTATATTTCATCCAAATAAATTACCATACACTACAAAATAGTACAGTTACAACTTTATTCATTAAAAAAATGGATTTTATTAATTAGTTTTTGAGTCAATGTATTAATACAACTATAAATCAAATGGAGTATAAGAAATAAATATAGTGGTATAATTGCACATAATATTTAAGAATAAGAATAATATATTAAATATTTATTAACAAATTATAGATAAAATATGAATAATTAATTAATGGTATTTACATATTCATAACCAAAGGATAAAATAATTGTGAAATTATTCACAAACGAAAGAGGAGTGTTGCAAATGTTAGTTGCAGTAGTCAAAGAATTAAAACAAGGTGAAGGACGTGTAGCTTGCACACCCGAAAATGTGCGTAAGTTAACGGATGCAGGACATAAAGTAATTGTTGAAAAAAATGCTGGCATTGGTTCAGGATTTTCTAACGATATGTATGAAAAAGAAGGCGCTAAGATCGTAACTCACGAACAAGCATGGGAAGCAGATCTTGTTATCAAAGTAAAAGAACCTCATGAAAGCGAATATCAATATTTCAAAAAGAATCAAATTATATGGGGATTTTTACATCTAGCATCTTCAAAAGAAATAGTAGAAAAAATGCAAGAAGTTGGTGTAACTGCGATTAGTGGTGAAACCATTATAAAAAATGGAAAAGCAGAATTATTAGCGCCAATGAGTGCTATAGCAGGTCAACGCTCAGCAATTATGGGAGCTTACTACTCTGAAGCACAACATGGTGGTCAAGGTACATTAGTGACTGGTGTACATGAAAATGTGGATATACCTGGTAGTACATATGTGATTTTCGGTGGTGGAGTAGCAGCAACAAATGCAGCAAATGTTGCCTTGGGACTAAATGCTAAAGTAATCATTATCGAGTTAAACGATGACCGCATTAAATGTCTTGAAGATATGTATGCAGAAAAAGATGTAACAGTAGTCAAATCAACACCAGAAAATTTAGCAGAACAAATTAAAAAAGCAGATGTATTTATTTCTACAATTTTAATTCCAGGTGCGAAACCGCCAAAATTGGTTACTCGTGAGATGGTTAAATCAATGAAAAAAGGTTCAGTATTAATCGATATAGCTATTGACCAAGGTGGAACTATTGAAACAATTAGACCAACTACAATTTCTGATCCAGTGTATGAAGAAGAAGGTGTGATTCATTATGGTGTACCAAATCAACCAGGAGCAGTCCCAAGAACTTCAACAATGGCATTAGCACAAGGAAATATTGATTATATATTAGAAATTTGTGACAAAGGCTTAGAACAAGCAATTAAAGATAATGAAGCATTAAGTACTGGTGTAAACATTTACCAAGGACAAGTGACAAATCAAGGATTAGCTACATCACATGACCTAGATTATAAAGAAATATTAAATGTTATCGAATAGATAGTAATTTAAATGAAATTGAGTGAAATGAATATTTTAAATATAGCATTATTGTTTGGACTAAAAATTTACAAAACGGAAGGATGTAATTATTATGACAACCAACACAGTTACATTACAAACAGCACATATTGTAAGTTTAGGAGATATCGAAGAAGCTAAAGCAAGCATTAAACCATTTATTCGTCGAACACCTCTAATTAAATCAATGTATTTAAGCCAAAGTATAACTAAAGGGAATGTATTTCTAAAATTAGAAAATATGCAATTCACAGGATCTTTTAAATTTAGAGGCGCTAGCAATAAAATTAATCACTTAACAGATGAACAAAAAGAAAAAGGCATTATCGCAGCATCTGCTGGGAACCATGCACAAGGTGTAGCTTTAACAGCTAAATTATTAGGCATTGATGCAACTATCGTAATGCCTGAAACAGCACCACAAGCGAAACAACAAGCAACGAAAGGCTATGGGGCAAAGGTTATTTTAAAAGGTAAAAACTTTAACGAAACTAGACTTTATATGGAAGAATTAGCGAAAGAAAATGGCATGACAATCGTTCATCCATATGACGATAAGTTTGTAATGGCAGGCCAAGGAACAATTGGTTTAGAAATTTTAGATGATATTTGGAATGTGAATACAGTCATCGTACCAGTTGGCGGTGGAGGATTAATTGCAGGTATTGCCACCGCATTAAAATCATTTAACCCTTCAATTCATATTATCGGTGTTCAATCTGAGAATGTTCATGGTATGGCTGAGTCTTTCTATAAGAGAGATTTAACTGAACATCGAGTGGATAGCACAATAGCAGATGGTTGTGATGTAAAAGTTCCTGGTGAACAAACATATGAAGTAGTTAAACATTTAGTAGATGAGTTTATTCTTGTTACAGAAGAAGAGATTGAACATGCTATGAAAGATTTAATGCAGCGTGCCAAAATTATTACTGAAGGTGCAGGCGCATTACCAACAGCTGCAATTTTAAGTGGAAAAATAAACAATAAATGGCTTGAAGATAAAAATGTTGTTGCTTTAGTTTCAGGCGGGAATGTTGACTTAACAAGAGTTTCAGGTGTCATTGAACATGGACTGAATATTGCAGATACAAGCAAGGGTGTGGTAGGTTAAAACATTTAATCTTAAAAATGAGGTGTAATTATGTCAAATGGTAAAGAATTACAAAAAAATATAGGTTTCTTCTCAGCGTTTGCTATTGTTATGGGGACAGTTATTGGTTCAGGAGTATTCTTTAAAATATCAAACGTAACAGAAGTAACAGGAACAGCAGGAATGGCCTTGTTTGTATGGTTCCTAGGCGGCATCATTACCATTTGTGCGGGGTTAACAGCAGCAGAACTTGCTGCTGCAATCCCTGAAACAGGTGGCTTAACGAAGTATATAGAATATACATACGGTGATTTCTGGGGCTTCCTATCAGGTTGGGCGCAATCATTTATTTATTTTCCAGCTAACGTAGCAGCATTGTCTATCGTATTTGCGACACAGTTAATTAATTTATTCCATTTATCTATAGGTTCGTTAATACCGATAGCAATCGCATCAGCGTTATCTATTGTGTTGATAAATTTCCTAGGTTCAAAAGCAGGCGGAATTTTACAATCAGTTACATTAGTAATTAAACTGATTCCAATCATCGTTATCGTAATTTTTGGTATTTTTCAATCTGGAGATATTACTTTTTCATTAATTCCAACTACAGGTAATTCAGGAAATGGTTTCTTTACAGCAATTGGTAGTGGTTTATTAGCAACTATGTTTGCATATGATGGTTGGATTCATGTAGGAAATGTTGCGGGGGAACTTAAAAATCCTAAACGCGATTTACCTTTAGCGATTTCAGTTGGTATCGGTTGTATTATGGCTGTGTATTTATTAATTAACGCTACATTCTTATTAACACTGCCAATAGAACTACTTGCTGGTAATTTAAATGCAGCTTCAGATACATCAAAAATATTATTTGGTGAAAATGGCGGTAAGATTATTACAATAGGTATATTAATTTCTGTTTATGGTACGATCAATGGCTATACTATGACTGGTATGCGCGTACCATATGCAATGGCTGAAAGAAAATTATTGCCATTTAGCCACTTATTCGCAAAATTAACAAAATCTGGCGCACCATGGTTTGGCGCAATTATCCAACTTATAATCGCTATCATCATGATGTCAATGGGAGCATTTGATACGATTACAAATATGTTAATCTTTGTTATTTGGTTGTTCTATTGTATGTCATTTGTTGCGGTAATAATTTTAAGAAAACGTGAGCCAAATATGGAGCGACCATATAAAGTACCGTTATATCCGATCATACCTTTAATTGCTATTTTGGCAGGATCATTTGTATTAATTAATACACTGTTTACACAATTTATATTAGCAATCATTGGAATTCTAATAACAGCACTTGGTATACCAGTTTATTACTATAAGAAGAAACAAAAAGCAGCATAAGGTAAGATAACTAGCATTGAGAATAAATGGATGGACTACTAATAAATTTAAAGTTTTACACATTAAAATCAAAAACCATTCAATTATTCTATCGAACAGACAAATTTCTGTTATGGAATTTGTCTGTTTTCAAAAGTATAGGGAGGCAAATAGAGATGGAAAAGCCGTCAAGAGAGGCATTTGAAGGCAATAATAAGTTGTTAATAGGAATTGTTTTAAGTGTAATAACGTTTTGGCTATTTGCACAATCATTGGTTAATGTTGTACCAATACTTGAAGATAGTTTCAATACAGATATTGGAACGGTTAATATCGCCGTTAGTATAACTGCTTTATTTTCAGGAATGTTTGTAGTAGGAGCAGGTGGTCTTGCTGATAAATATGGCAGAATTAAACTCACGAACATTGGTATTATCTTAAATATATTGGGTTCATTATTAATCATTATTTCAAATATTCCTTTATTACTTATTATAGGAAGATTAATTCAAGGACTTTCAGCAGCATGTATTATGCCTGCAACTTTGTCTATTATTAAGTCATATTACATTGGGAAAGATAGACAACGCGCTTTAAGTTATTGGTCAATTGGCTCATGGGGCGGCTCTGGTGTTTGTTCATTTTTTGGAGGTGCAGTTGCAACGCTTTTAGGTTGGCGTTGGATTTTTATCCTATCAATTATAATTTCATTAATTGCGCTGTTTCTTATTAAAGGCACACCTGAAACTAAATCTAAATCGATTTCTCTAAATAAATTTGACATTAAAGGTCTGGTTCTTTTAGTCATTATGCTCCTCAGTTTAAATATTTTAATTACTAAAGGATCAGAATTAGGTGTAACCTCACTTCTTTTTATCACTTTATTAGCAATTGCAATTGGATCTTTTAGTTTATTTATAGTTCTTGAAAAGCGTGCTACAAATCCTTTAATCGATTTTAAATTATTTAAAAATAAAGCTTACACAGGTGCAACAGCTTCAAACTTTTTGTTAAATGGTGTTGCCGGAACATTAATAGTAGCCAACACATTTGTTCAAAGAGGTTTAGGATATTCTTCATTGCAAGCAGGAAGTTTATCAATCACTTATTTAGTAATGGTATTAATTATGATTCGTGTTGGTGAAAAGTTACTTCAAACACTCGGATGCAAGAAACCAATGTTAATTGGAACAGGAGTTCTTATTGTCGGAGAATGCCTCATTTCATTAACATTTTTGCCAGAAATATTGTATGTCATTTGTTGTATTATAGGTTATTTATTCTTTGGTTTAGGACTAGGAATATATGCTACACCATCAACAGATACAGCAATTGCAAATGCACCGTTAGAAAAAGTAGGCGTTGCTGCAGGTATCTATAAAATGGCTTCTGCATTAGGTGGAGCATTTGGCGTCGCATTGAGTGGTGCAGTTTATGCAATCGTATCAAATATGACAAACATTTATACAGGTGCAATGATTGCATTATGGTTAAACGCAGGAATGGCAATTTTATCATTCGTTATCATTTTGTTACTTGTGCCTAAACAAAACGACACTCAATTATGATAATTGAGAATTAAATTGAAATCATACAAGTCGCTACAATATTAAACAAAAATATAAACCGATTCTTATGTGTCATTATTTTAAATGAACATAGGGATTGGTTTTTTATTACTCTTTTACGCTACTTTATTTATAATTATTATAAATTGTCACAAATTCAATTTACCTTACAATATATTTTGTATTATTATATTCTGTAGCATAAATAAATTGTTCAACACATAGTTGTAATGTTTTTCAATACTTTTTGGATAGATTGCGAAATTGTATTGAATCGTCATCGTTTTAAATTTTTAAATGAGAATGGAATGAGCATTACAATACACAAGCAATCAAAAGTAAATACATTCACAACACAACAGAGACATAACAACAAGATAAGGAGTGAACAATAGCTGTGAATTATCGTGATAAAATTCAAAAGTTTAGTATTCGTAAATATACAGTTGGTACATTTTCAACTGTCATTGCGACATTGGTATTTTTAGGATTCAATACATCACAAGCACATGCTGCTGAAACAAATCAACCAGCAAGTGTGGTTAAACAGAAACAACAAAGTAATAATGAACAGACTGAGAATCGAGAATCTCAAGTACAAAATTCTCAAAATTCACAAAATGGTCAATCATTATCTGCTACTCATGAAAATGAGCAACCAAAAATTAGTCAAGCTAATTTAGTAGATCAAAAAGTAGCGCAATCATCTACTACTAATGATGAACAACCAGCATCTCAAAATGTAAATACAAAGAAAGATTCGGCAACGGCTGCGACAACACAACCAGATAAAGAAGAAAATAAGCATAAACAAAACGAAAGTCAATCTGCTAATAAAAATGGAAACGACAATAGAGCGGCTCATGTAGAAAATCATGAAGCAAATGTAGTAACAGCTTCAGATTTATCTGATAATGGTAACGTACAACATGACCGAAATGAATTACAAGCATTTTTTGATGCAAATTATCATGATTATCGCTTTATTGACCGTGAAAATGCAGATTCTGGCACATTTAACTATGTAAAAGGCATTTTTGACAAGATTAATACGTTATTAGGCAGTAATGATCCAATAAACAATAAAGACTTGCAACTTGCATACAAAGAATTGGAACAAGCTGTTGCTTTAATTCGTACAATGCCTCAACGTCAACAAACTAGCCGTCGATCAAACAGAATTCAAACGCGTTCGGTTGAGTCAAGAGCTGCAGAGCCTAGATCAGTATCAGACTATCAAAATGCAAATTCATCATATTATGTTGAAAATGCTAATGATGGTTCAGGATATCCTGTAGGTACATATATCAATGCTTCTAGTAAAGGGGCGCCATATAATTTACCAACTACACCATGGAATACATTGAAGGCCTCTGACTCAAAGGAAATTGCTCTTATGACAGCGAAACAAACTGGAGATGGCTACCAATGGGTTATTAAGTTTAATAAAGGACATGCTCCACATCAAAATATGATTTTCTGGTTTGCATTACCAGCAGACCAAGTGCCAGTAGGAAGAACTGACTTTGTAACAGTTAATTCAGATGGAACAAATGTACAATGGAGTCATGGAGCAGGAGCAGGTGCAAATAAACCACTTCAACAAATGTGGGAATATGGAGTAAATGACCCTCATCGTTCACATGACTTTAAAATAAGAAATAGAAGTGGCCAAGTAATATATGAGTGGCCAACTGTCCATATTTATTCTTTAGAAGATTTATCTAGAGCGAGTGATTATTTTAGTGAAGCTGGAGCAACAGCTGCTACTAAAGCATTTGGTAGACAAAATTTTGAATATATTAATGGTCAAAAACCTGCTGAATCACCGGGTGTTCCTAAAGTTTATACTTTCTTCGGTCAAGGTGATGCAAGTTATACAATTTCATTTAAAACACAAGGGCCAACTGTTAATAAATTGTACTATGCAGCAGGTGGGCGTGCTTTAGAGTACAATCAATTATTTATGTACAGTCAACTATACGTCGAATCAACTCAAGACCATCAACAACGTCTTAATGGTTTAAGACAAGTGGTTAATCGTACATATCGCATAGGTACAACTAAACGTGTAGAAGTGAGTCAAGGAAATGTACAAACGAAAAAGGTATTAGAAAGTACAAACCTAAATATAGATGATTTTGTTGATGATCCATTAAGTTATGTTAAGACGCCGAGTAATAAAGTGTTAGGATTTTATTCGACTAATGCAAACACTAATGCTTTTAGACCGGGTGGAGCCCAAGAATTAAATGAATATCAATTAAGTCAATTATTTACTGATCAAAAATTACAAGAAGCAGCAAGAACTAGAAACCCAATAAGATTAATGATTGGTTTCGACTATCCTGATGGTTATGGTAACAGTGAAACTTTAGTTCCTGTTAACTTAACAGTATTACCTGAAATCCAACATAATATTAAATTCTATAAAAATGACGATACTCAAAATATTGCTGAAAAACCATTTTCAAAACAAGCTGGGCATCCAGTTTTCTATGTATATGCAGGTAACCAAGGGAATGCTTCCGTGAATTTAGGTGGTAGCGTAACATCTATTCAACCATTACGTATTAATTTAACAAGTAATGAGAATTTTACAGATAAAGATTGGCAAATTACAGGTATTCCGCGTACATTACACATTGAAAATTCGACAAATAGACCTAATAATGCCAGAGAACGCAATATTGAACTAGTTGGTAACTTATTACCAGGGGATTACTTTGGCACGATACGTTTTGGACGTAAAGAACAATTATTTGAAATTCGTGTTAAACCACATACACCAACCATAACTACGACAGCTGAGCAATTAAGAGGTACAGAATTACAAAAAGTTCCTGTTAATATTTCAGGAATACCGTTGGATCCATCAGCATTGGTTTATTTAGTTGCACCAACTGCTCAAACTACGAATGGTGGTACTGAGGCGGATCAAATACCTTCGGGTTATACGATACTTGCGACTGGTACACCTGATGGGGTGCACAACACAATTACTATACGACCGCAAGATTATGTTGTATTCATACCACCTGTAGGTAAACAAATTAGAGCAGTAGTTTATTATAATAAAGTAGTTGCATCTAATATGAGTAATGCTGTTACTATTTTGCCAGATGACATTCCACCAACAATCAATAATCCTGTTGGAATAAATGCCAAATACTATCGAGGCGACGAAGTCAACTTTACAATGGGTGTCTCTGATAGACATTCTGGAATAAAAAGTACAACTATTACGACATTGCCAAGTGGTTGGACATCAAATTTAACTAAATCCGACAACAAAAACGGCTCATTAGCTATTACAGGTAGAGTCTCTATGAATCAGGCATTTAACAGTGATATTACATTTAAAGTGTCAGCGACAGATAATGTCAATAATACGACAAATGATAGTCAATCTAAACATGTGTCAATTCATGTAGGTAAAATTAGTGAAGATGCTCATCCGATTGTATTAGGAAATACTGAGAAAGTTGTAGTAGTCAATCCGACTGCTGTATCTAATGATGAAAAGCAAAGCATAATTACTGCCTTTATGAATAAAAACCAAAATATAAGAGGATATTTAGCTTCATCTAATCCAGTAACTGTCGATAATAATGGTAATGTCACATTACATTACCGTGATGGTTCATCAACGACGCTTGATGCTACAAATGTGATGACATACGAACCAGTTGTGAAACCTGAATACCAAACTGCCAATGCTGCTAAAACAGCAACGGTAACGATTGCTAAAGGACAATCATTTAATATTGGTGATATTAAACAATATTTTACTTTAAGTAATGGACAAGCTATTCCAAGTGGAACATTTACAAATATTACATCTGATAGAGCTATTCCAACTGCACAAGAAGTTAGTCAAATGAATGCAGGTACGCAGTTATATCATATAGTTGCTTCAAATGCATATCATAAAGACACAGAAGATTTCTATATTAGTTTAAAAATCGTTGATGTGAAACAACCTGAAGGCGATCAACGTGTATATCGTACGTCAACATATGATTTAACTACTGATGAAATCTCAAAAGTAAAACAAGCTTTTATTAATGCAAATAGAGATGTAATTACTCTTGCCGAAGGTGATATTTCAGTTACAAATACACCTAATGGTGCTAATGTAAGTACTATTACAGTAAATATTAATAAAGGTCGATTAACGAAATCATTCGCGTCTAACCTAGCTAATATGAATTTCTTGCGTTGGGTTAATTTCCCACAAGATTATACAGTGACATGGACGAATGCAAAAATTGCAAACAGACCAACAGATGGTGGTTTATCATGGTCCGATGACCATAAATCTTTAATTTATCGTTATGATGCTACATTAGGCACACAAATTACAACTAATGATATTTTAACGATGCTAAAAGCGACTACTACAGTGCCTGGATTGCGTAATAATATTACTGGTAATGAAAAAGCACAAGCAGAAGCAGGTGGAAGACCAAACTATAGAACAACTGGTTATTCACAAGCAAATGCATCTTCTGATGGCCAAAGACAATATACGTTGAATGGTCAAGTGATTCAAATATTAGACATCATCAACCCTTCAAACGGTTATGGTGGGCAAACTGTTACAAATTCAAATACTCGTGCAAACCATAGTAACTCAACTGTTGTTAACGTAAATGAACCGGCAGCTAATGGTGCTGGCGCATTTACAATAGACCACGTTGTAAAAAGTAATTCTACACATAATGCAAGTGATGCAGTTTATAAAGCGCAGTTATACTTAACGCCATATGGGCCAAAACAATATGTTGAACATTTAAATCAAAATACAGGAAATACTACTGACGCTATTAACATTTATTTTGTACCAAGTGATTTAGTGAATCCTACAATTTCAGTAGGTAATTATACTAATCATCAAGTGTTCTCAGGTGAAACATTTACAAATACTATTACAGCGAATGATAACTTTGGTGTGCAATCGGTAACTGTACCAACGACATCACAAATTACAGGCACTGTTGATAATAACCATCAACATGTTTCAGCAACAGCACCAAATGTGACATCAGCAACTACTAAGACAATCAATTTATTAGCAACTGATACAAGTGGTAATACAGCTACAACTACATTCAATGTAACAGTGAAACCTTTGCGTGATAAATATCGAGTTGGTACTTCATCAACGGCTGCTAATCCTGTGAGAATTGCCAATATTTCGAATAATGCGACAGTATCACAAGCTGATCAAACGGCAATTATTAATTCATTAACGTTTACTGAAACAGTACCAAATAGAAACTATGCAACAGCAAGCGCAAATGAAATCACTAGTAAAACAGTTAGTAATGTCAGTCGTACTGGAAATAATGCCAATGTCACAGTAACTGTTACTTATCAAGACGGAACAACATCAACAGTGACTGTACCTGTAAAGCATGTCATTCCAGAAATCGTTGCACATTCGCATTACACTGTACAAGGCCAAGACTTCCCAGCAGGTAATGGTTCTAGTGCATCAGATTACTTTAAGTTATCTAATGGTAGTGCCATTCCAGATGCAACTATTACATGGGTAAGTGGACAAGCGCCAAATAAAGATAATACGCGTATTGGTCAAGATATTAATGTAACAGCAAATATCTTAATTGATGGCGAAACAACGCCGATTACGAAAACAGCAACATATAAAGTAGTAAGTTCAGTACCGAAGCATGTCTTTGAGACGAATAGAGGCGCTGTGTTCCCAGGTGTATCTGATGTGTATGATGCGAAACAATATGTTAAACCAGTTAATGATTCTTGGACACAAAATGCGCAACGTATGAATTTCCAATTTACAAATTCATATGGACCAAGTAAAGATGTGGTTGGTATTTCAACAAGGGATATTCGAGTTACTTATGATAATCACCAAACGCAAATTATCAAGATTTTAGCAAAAGTTAAACCAGATCCACCGCGAATTGATGGCAATTCTGTGACTTATAAAGCAGGTCTTACTAACCAACAAATTAAAATTAATAATGTGTTAAGTAGTTCATCTATTAAATTATTTAAAGCAGATAATACGCCATTAACGATTACAAACACGACTTATGGTAGTGGTAATACTGCTGTTGTAACGGTAAGTGATGCGTTACCAAATGGTGTGATTAAGGCAAGGTCTTCTATCACAATGAATAATGTGACGTACACTACTCAAGATGAACATGGTCGAGCGATAGATGTAACAATAAATGAATCTGTTGATTCAAATGACAGTGCAACAGTAACAGTGACACCACAATTACAAGCAACTACTGAAGGCGCTGTATTTATTAAAGGTGGCGACGGTTTTGATTTCGGACACGTAGAAAGATTTATTCAAAACCCACCACATGGAGCAACGGTTGCATGGCATGATAGTCCAGATACATGGAAGAATACAGTCGGCAACACTCATAAAACTGCGGTTGTAACATTACCTAGTGGTCAAGGTACGCGTAATGTTGAAGTTCCAGTCAAAGTTTATCCAGTTGCTAATGCTAAGGCGCCATCACGTGATGTGAAAGGTCAAAATTTGACTAATGGAACAGATGCGATGAACTACATTACATTTGATCCAAATACAAACACAAATGGTATCACTGCAGCATGGGCAAATAGACAACAACCAAATAACCAACAAGCAGGCGTGCAACATTTAAATGTCGATGTAACTTATCCAGGCATTTCAGCTGCAAAACGTGTACCTGTTACTGTGAATGTATATCAATTTGAATTCCCACAAACTACTTATACAACAACAGTTGGTGGCACTTTAGCAAGTGGTACGCAAGCATCAGGTTATGCACAAATGCAAAATGCTACAGGTTTACCAACAGATGGATTTACGTATAAATGGAATAATGCAGCAACAGGTACAAACGATGCAAACTGGGCAGCTATGAATAAACCCAATATGGCTAAAGTCGTTAATGCAAAATATGATGTCATCTATAATGGACATACATTTGCAACATCACTACCAGCGAAGTTTGTAGTAAAAGATGTGCAACCAGCGAAACCAACTGTGACTGAAACAGCGGCAGGAGCGATTACAATTGCACCTGGAGCAAACCAAACAGTGAATACACATGCCGGTAACGTAACGACGTATGCTGATAAATTAGTTATTAAACGTAATGGTAACGTTGTGACGACATTTACACGTCGCAATAATACGAGCCCATGGGTGAAAGAAGCATCTGCAGCAACTGTAGCAGGTATTGCTGGAACTAATAATGGTATTACTGTTGCAGCAGGTACTTTCAATCCTGCTGATACAATTCAAGTTGTTGCAACACAAGGTAGTGGTGAAACAATCAGTGACGAACAACGTAGTGATGATTTCACAGTTGTCGTACCACAACCGAACCAAGCGACTACTAAGATTTGGCAAAATGGTCATATTGATATCACGCCTAATAATCCAACAGGGCATTTAATTAATCCAACTCAAGCAATGGATATTGCTTACACTGAAAAAGTGGGTAATGGTGCAGAACATAGTAAGACAATTAATGTTGTTCGTGGTCAAAATAATCAATGGACAATTGCGAATAAGCCTGACTATGTAACGTTAGATGCACAAACTGGTAAAGTGACATTCAATGCCAATACTGTCAAGCCGAATTCAGCAATTACCATTACACCGAAAGCAGGTACAGGTCACTCAGCAAGTAGTAATTCAAGTACATTAACTGCACCGGCAACTCATACTGTCAACACAACTGAAATTGTAAAAGATTATGGTTCTAATGTAACAGCAGCTGAAATTAACAATGCAGTTCAAGTTGCTAATAAACGTACTGCAACAATTAAAAATGGCACAGCAATGCCTACTAATTTAGCTGGTGGTAGCACAACGACGATTCCTGTGACAGTAACTTACAATGATGGCAGTAGTGAAGAAGTACAAGAGTCCATTTTCACAAAAGCGGATAAACGTGAGTTAATCACAGCTAAAAATCATTTAGATGATCCAGTCAGTACAGATGGTAAAAAGCCAGGTACAATTACGCAGTACAATAATGCAATTCATAATGCGCAACAACAAATCAATACTGCGAAAACAGAAGCGCAACAAGTTATTAATAATGATCGTGCAACACCACAACAAGTGAACGCAGCATTATCTAAAGTTCAAGCTGCACAAACTAAGATAAATGAAGCTAAAGCATTACTTCAAAATAAAGAAGATAATAGCCAATTAGTAACATCTAAAAATAACTTACAAAGTTCTGTGAACCAAGTACCATCAACTGCTGGTATGACGCAACAAAGTATTGATAACTATAATGCGAAGAAGCGTGAAGCAGAAACTGAAATAACTGCAGCACAACGTGTTATAGACAATGGAGATGCAACTGCACAACAAATTTCAGATGAAAAACATCGTGTCGATAACGCATTAACAGCATTAAACCAAGCGAAACATGATTTAACTGCAGATACACATGCCTTAGAGCAAGCAGTACAACAATTGAATCGTACAGGTACAACGACTGGTAAGAAACCAGCAAGTATTACTGCGTACAATAATTCGATTCGTGCACTTCAAAGTGACTTAACAAGTGCTAAAAATAGTGCCAACGCTATTATTCAAAAGCCAATAAGAACAGTGCAAGAGGTACAATCTGCATTAACAAATGTAAATCGTGTAAATGAGCGATTAACGCAAGCTATTAATCAATTAGTACCTTTAGCTGATAATAGTGCTTTAAGAACAGCTAAGACGAAACTTGATGAAGAAATCAATAAATCAGTAACTACTGATGGTATGACACAATCATCAATCCAAGCATATGAAAATGCTAAACGTGTGGGTCAAACAGAATCAACAAATGCACAAAATGTTATTAACAATGGTGATGCGACAGATCAACAAATTGCCGCAGAAAAAGCTAAAGTAGAAGAAAAATATAATAGCTTAAAACAAGCAATTGCTGGATTAACACCAGACTTGGCACCATTACAAGCTGCGAAAACTCAGTTGCAAAATGATATTGATCAGCCAACGAGTACGACTGGTATGACAAGCGCATCTGTTGCTACATTTAATGAAAAACTTTCAGCAGCTAGAACTAAAATTCAAGAAATTGATCGCGTACTGGCATCTCATCCAGATGTTGCAACGATTCGTCAAAACGTGACAGCAGCGAATGCTGCTAAAACAGCACTTGATCAAGCACGCAATGGCTTAACAGTTGATAAAGCGCCTTTAGAAAATGCGAAAAATCAACTACAACATAGTATTGACACGCAAACAAGTACAACTGGTATGACACAAGACTCGGTAAATGCTTATAATGCGAAGTTAACGGCTGCACGTAATAAGATTCAACAAATCAATCAAGTATTAGCAGGTTCACCTACAGTAGATCAAATTAATACAAATACGTCTGCAGCAAACCAAGCTAAATCTGATTTGGATCATGCACGTCAAGCGTTAACACCAGATAAAACGCCGCTTCAAACTGCGAAAACGCAATTAGAACAAAGTATTAACCAACCTACAGATACAACAGGTATGACGACCGCTTCGTTAAATGCGTACAACCAAAAATTACAAGCAGCGCGTCAAAAGTTAGCTGAAATTAATCAAGTGTTAAATGGCAATCCAACGGTCCAAAATATCAATGATAAAGTGACTGAAGCAAACCAAGCTAAGGATCAATTAAATACAGCACGTCAAGGTTTAACATTAGATAGACAACCAGCGTTAAATACATTACATGGTGCATCTAACTTAAACCAAGCACAACAAAATAATTTCACGCAACAAATTAATGCTGCTCAAAATCATGCAGCACTTGAAACGATCAAGTCTAACATTACAGCTTTAAATAATGCGATGACGAAATTAAAAGAGAGTGTTGCGGATAATAATACGATTAAATCAGGTCAAAATTACACTGACGCAACACCAGCTAATAAACCAGCGTATGACAATGCAGTCAATGCAGCTAAAGGTGTTATTGGAGAAACGACTAATCCAACAATGGATGTTAATACAGTGAACCAAAAAGCAGCATCTGTGAAATCAACTAAAGATGCTTTAGATGGTCAACAAAACTTACAGCGTGCGAAAACAGAAGCAACAAATGCGATTACGCATGCAAGTGATTTAAACCAAGCGCAAAAGAATGCATTAACACAACAAGTGAATAGTGCGCAAAATGTTCAAGCAGTAAATGATATTAAACAAACAACTCAAAGCTTAAATACTGCAATGACAGGTTTAAAACGTGGCGTTGCTAATCATAACCAAGTCGTACAAAGCGATAATTATGTCAACGCAGATACTAATAAGAAAAATGATTACAACAATGCATACAACCATGCGAATGACATTATTAACGGTAATGCACAACATCCAGTTATAACACCAAGTGATGTTAACAATGCTTTATCAAATGTCACAAGTAAAGAACAAGCATTGAATGGTAATACAAAATTAAATGCTGCGAAGCAAGAAGCGAACACTGCATTAGGTCATTTAAATAACTTGAATAATGCACAACGTCAAAACTTACAATCGCAAATTAATGGTGCGCATCAAATCGAGACAGTTAATACGATTAAGCAAAATGCAACAAACTTAAATAGTGCAATGGGTAATTTAAGACATGCTGTTGCAGATAAAGAGCAAGTGAAACGTACAGAAGATTATGTGGATGCAGATACAGCTAAACAAAATGCATATAACAGTGCAGTTTCAAGTGCTGAAACAATCATTAATCAATCAACAAATCCAACGATGTCTGTTGATGATGTTAATCGTGCAACTTCAGCTGTTACTAATAATAAAAATGCATTAAATGGTGATGAAAAATTAGCACAAGCTAAAACAGATGTTGCAAGAGCAATTGATGCATTATCACATTTAAATAATGCACAAAAAGCAGATGTTAAATCTAAAATTAATGCTGCATCAAATATTGCTGGCGTAAATACAGTTAAACAACAAGGTACAGATTTAAATACTGCGATGGGTAACTTGCAAGGTGCGATCAACGATGAACAAACGACGCTTAATAGTCAAAATTATCAAGATGCGACACCAAGTAAGAAAACAGCATACACAAATGCGGTACAAGCTGCGAAAGATATTTTAAATAAATCAAATGGTCAAAATAAAACGAAAGATCAAGTTGCAGAAGCGATGAATCAAGTGAATTCGGCTAAAACTAACTTAGATGGTACGCGTTTATTAGATCAAGCGAAGCAAACAGCGAAACAGCAGTTAAATAATATGACGCATTTAACAACTGCTCAAAAAACGAATTTAACAAATCAAATTAATAGTGGTACTACTGTCGCTGGTGTTCATACGGTTCAATCAAATGCGAATACATTAGATCAAGCGATGAATACGTTAAGACAAAGTATTGCCAACAAAGATGCGACTAAAGCAAGTGAAGATTACGTAGATGCTAATAATGATAAGCAAACAGCATATAACAACGCAGTAGTTGCTGCTGAAACGATTATTAATGCGAATAGTAATCCAGAAATGAATCCAAGTACGATTACACAAAAAGCAGAGCAAGTGAATAGTTCTAAAACGGCACTTAACGGTGATGAAAACTTAGCTACGGCAAAACAAAATGCGAAAACGTACTTAAACTCATTGACGAGTATTACAGATGCTCAAAAGAACAATTTGATTAGTCAAATTAGTAGTGCGACAAGAGTTAGTGGTGTTGATACTGTAAAACAAAATGCACAACATCTAGATCAAGCTATGGCTAACTTACAAAATGGTATTAACAACGAATCTCAAGTGAAATCATCTGAGAAATATCGTGATGCTGATACAAATAAACAACAAGAGTATGATAATGCTATTACTGCAGCGAAAGCGATTTTAAATAAACAACATGGCCCAAACACTGCGCAAAATGCAGTTGAAGCAGCATTGCAACGTGTGAATACTGCGAAAGATGCATTGAATGGTGATGCAAAATTAATTGCAGCTCAAAACGCAGCGAAACAACATTTAGTTACTTTAACGCATATCACTACAGCACAACGTAATGATTTAACAAATCAAATTTCACAAGCTACAAACTTAGCTGGTGTTGAAACTGTTAAGCAAAGTGCGAATAGTTTAGATGGTGCAATGGGTAACTTACAAACGGCTATCAACGATAAAGCCGGAACATTAGCGAGCCAAAACTTCCTAGATGCTGATGAGCAAAAACGTAATGCTTACAATCAAGCTGTATCAGCTGCCGAAACAATTTTAAATAAACAAACTGGACCGAATACAGCGAAAACTGCAGTTGAACAAGCACTTAATAATGTTAATAGTGCGAAACATGCATTAAATGGTACGCAAAACTTAAATAATGCGAAACAAGCAGCGATTACAGCAATCAATGGCGCATCTGATTTAAATCAAAAACAAAAAGATGCATTAAAAGCACAAGCTAATGGTGCTCAACGCGTATCTAATGCACAAGATGTACAACGTAATGCGACTGAACTGAACACAGCAATGGGCACATTAAAACATGCCATCGTAGATAAGACGAATACGTTAGCAAGCAGTAAATATGTTAACGCCGATAGCACTAAACAAAATGCTTACACAACTAAAGTTACCAATGCTGAACATATTATTAGCGGTACGCCAACGGTTGTTACGACACCTTCAGAAGTAACAGCTGCAGCTAATCAAGTAAACAGCGCGAAACAAGAATTAAATGGTGACGAAAGATTACGTGTAGCAAAACAAAACGCCAATACTGCTATTGATGCATTAACGCAATTAAATACACCTCAAAAAGCTAAATTAAAAGAACAAGTGGGACAAGCCAATAGATTAGAAGACGTACAATCTGTTCAAACAAATGGACAAGCATTGAACAATGCAATGAAAGGCTTAAGAGATAGTATTTCTAACGAAACAACAGTCAAAGCAAGTCAAAACTATACAGACGCAAGTCCGAATAACCAGTCAACATATAATAGCGCTGTGTCAAATGCGAAAGGTATTATTAATCAAACTAATAATCCGACTATGGATGCAAGTACGATTACTCAAGCTACAACACAAGTGAATAATGCTAAAAATGGTTTAAACGGTGCCGAAAACTTAAGAAATGCACAAAACACTGCTAAGCAAAACTTAAATACGTTATCACACTTAACCAATAACCAAAAATCTGCAATCTCATCACAAATTGATCGTGCAGGTCATGTGAGTGAGGTAACAGCTGCTAAAAATGCAGCAACTGAGTTAAACACGCAAATGGGCATATCCATGATCAAAACACAGTTAAACAAGGTGTTAACTTCACTGATGCAGATAAAGCCAAACGTGATGCGTATACTAATGCGGTAAGCAGAGCAGAAACAATTCTGAACAAAACGCAAGGTGCAAATACGTCTAAACAAGATGTTGAAGCAGCTATTCAAAATGTTACAAGTGCTAAAAATGCATTGAATGGTGATCAAAACGTTACAAATGCGAAGAATACAGCTAAACATGCATTAAATAACTTAACGTCAATTAATAATGCTCAAAAACGTGACTTAACAACTAAAATTGATCAAGCAACAACAGTAGCTGGTGTTGAAGCGGTATCTAATACAGGTACACAATTGAATACAGCGATGGCTAACTTGCAAAATGGTATTAATGATAAAGCGAATACTTTAGCGAGCGAAAACTATCATGATGCTGATTCAGATAAGAAAACTGCTTATACTCAAGCCGTTACGAACGCAGAAAATATTTTAAATAAAAATAGTGGATCAAATTTAGATAAAGCTGCCGTTGAAAACGCGTTGTCACAAGTGACAAATGCGAAAGGTACCCTAAATGGTAACCATAATTTAGAGCAAGCTAAATCAAATGCAAACACTACTATAAACGGACTTCAACATTTAACAACTGCACAAAAAGATAAATTGAAACAACAAGTGCAACAAGCACAAAATGTTGCAGGTGTAAATACTGTTAAATCAAGTGCCAACACATTAAATGGTGCTATGGGTACGTTAAGAAATAGCATTCAAGATAATACAGCTACGAAAAATGGCCAAAACTATCTTGATGCTACAGAACGTAACAAAACAAACTATAACAATGCTGTTGATAGTGCTAATGGTGTCATTAATGCAACAAGCAATCCAAATATGGATGCTAATGCAATTAACCAAATCGCTACACAAGTGACATCAACGAAAAATGCATTAGATGGTACACATAATTTAACGCAAGCGAAACAAACAGCAACAAATGCCATCGATGGTGCTACTAACTTAAATAAAGCGCAAAAAGATGCGTTAAAAGCATAAGTTACAAGTGCGCAACGTGTTGCAAATGTAACAAGTATCCAACAAACTGCAAATGAACTTAATACAGCTATGGGTCAATTACAACATGGTATTGATGATGAAAATGCAACAAAACAAACTCAAAAATATCGTGATGCAGAGCAAAGTAAGAAAACTGCTTATGATCAAGCTGTAGCTGCTGCGAAAGCAATTTTAAATAAACAAACTGGTTCAAATTCAGATAAAGCAGCAGTTGACCGTGCATTACAACAAGTAACAAGTACGAAAGATGCATTGAATGGTGATGCGAAACTAGCAGAAGCGAAAGCGGCAGCTAAACAAAACTTAGGTACTTTAAACCATATTACAAATGCACAACGTACTGCGTTAGAAGGTCAAATCAATCAAGCGGCGACTGTTGATGGCGTTAATACTGTAAAAACAAATGCCAATACATTAGACGGCGCAATGAATAGTTTGCAAGGTTCAATCAATGATAAAGATGCGACATTAAGAAATCAAAATTATCTTGATGCAGATGAATCAAAACGTAACGCATATACTCAAGCTGTCACAGCAGCTGAAGGCATTTTAAATAAACAAACTGGTGGTAACACATCTAAAGCAGACGTTGATAATGCATTAAATGCAGTTACAAGAGCGAAAGCGGCTTTAAATGGTGCTGAAAACTTAAGAAATACGAAAACTTCAGCAACAAATACAATTAATGGGTTACCAAACTTAACACAATTACAAAAAGACAACTTGAAGCATCAAGTTGAACAAGCGCAAAATGTAGCTGGTGTAAATGGTGTTAAAGATAAAGGTAATACGTTAAATACTGCCATGGGTGCATTACGTACAAGTATCCAAAATGATAATACGACGAAAACAAGTCAAAATTATCTTGATGCATCTGATAGCAACAAAAATAATTACAATACTGCTGTAAATAATGCAAATGGTGTTATTAATGCAACAAGCAATCCAAATATGGATGCTAATGCGATTAATGGCATGGCAAATCAAGTCAATACAACAAAAGCAGCGTTAAATGGTGCACAAAACTTAGCTCAAGCTAAAACAAATGCAACGAACACAATTAACAACGCACATGACTTAAACCAAAAACAAAAAGATGCATTAAAAACACAAGTTAACAATGCACAACGTGTATCTGATGCAAATAACGTTCAACATACAGCTACTGAATTGAACGGCGCGATGACAGCACTTAAAGCAGCTATTGCTGATAAAGAAAGAACAAAAGCAAGCAGTAATTATGTCAATGCTGATCAAGAAAAACGTCAAGCGTATGATTCAAAAGTGACGAACGCTGAAAATATCATTAATGGTACACCGAATGCGACATTAACAGTCAATGACGTAAATAGTGCGACTTCACAAGTCAATGCGGCTAAAACAGCATTAAATGGTGATAACAACTTACGTGTTGCAAAAGAAAATGCTAATAATACAATTGATGGATTAGCACAATTAAATAATGCACAAAAAGCAAAATTAAAAGAACAAGTTCAAAGTGCAACTACATTAGATGGTGTTCAAACTGTTAAAAATAGTTCTCAAACGTTGAATACAGTGATGAAAGGCTTAAGAGATAGTATTGCGAATGAAGCAACAATTAAAGCAGGTCAAAACTACACTGACGCAAGTCCAACTAATCGTAACGAGTACGACAGTGCAGTTACTGCAGCAAAAGCAAT
Source organism: Staphylococcus sp. SA22 (assembly GCF_054165785.1). NCBI lineage: Bacteria > Bacillati > Bacillota > Bacilli > Caryophanales > Staphylococcaceae > Staphylococcus > Staphylococcus sp. SA22. The sequence goes on from NZ_JBSZQY010000001.1 coordinate 175,077, forward strand.
CATTAATCAAACATCGAACCCAACGATGGAACCAAATACTATTACGCAAGCAACATCACAAGTGACAACTAAAGAACATGCATTAAATGGTGCGCAAAACTTAGCTCAAGCTAAGACAACTGCGAAAAACAACTTGAATAACTTAACATCAATTAACAATGCACAAAAAGATGCATTAACGCATAGCATAGATGTTGCAACAACAGTAGCTGGTGTAAATCAAGAAACTGCCAAAGCAACAGAATTAAATAACGCAATGCATAGTTTACAAAATGGTATCAATGATGAGACACAAACAAAACAAACTCAGAAATACCTAGATGCTGAGCCAAGTAAGAAATCAGCTTATGATCAAGCTGTAAATGCAGCGAAAGCAATTTTAACAAAAGCTAGTGGTCAAAATGTAGACAAAGCAGCAGTTGAACAAGCATTACAAAATGTGAACAGTACGAAGACGGCGTTGAACGGTGATGCGAAATTAAATGAAGCTAAAGCCGCTGCGAAACAAACGTTAGGTACATTAACACACATTAATAATGCACAACGTACAGCGTTAGATAATGAAATTACACAAGCAACAAATGTTGAAGGTGTTAATACAGTTAAAGCCAAAGCGCAACAATTAGATGGTGCTATGGGTCAATTAGAAACATCAATTCGTGATAAAGACACGACGTTACAAAGTCAAAATTATCAAGATGCTGATGATGCTAAACGAACTGCTTATTCTCAAGCAGTAAATGCAGCAGCAACTATTTTAAATAAAACAGCTGGCGGTAATACACCTAAAGCAGATGTTGAAAGAGCAATGCAAGCTGTTATACAAGCAAATACTGCACTAAACGGTATTCAAAACTTAGAACGTGCGAAACAGGCTGCGAACACAGCTATTACAAATGCTTCGGACTTAAATACAAAACAAAAAGAAGCATTAAAAGCACAAGTAACAAGTGCAGGACGCGTATCTGCAGCAAATGGTGTTGAACATACTGCGACTGAATTAAATACTGCGATGACAGCTTTAAAACGTGCCATTGCTGATAAAGCTGACACAAAAGCTAGTGGTAACTATGTCAATGCTGATGCGAATAAACGCCAAGCATATGATGAAAAAGTGACAGCTGCAGAAAATATCGTTAGTGGTACACCAACACCAACGTTAACACCATCTGATGTTACAAATGCAGAAACGCAAGTAACGAATGCTAAGACGCAGTTAAACGGTAATCATAATTTAGAAGTAGCGAAACAAAATGCTAACACAGCAATTGATGGTTTGACTTCTTTAAATGGTCCGCAAAAAGCAAAACTTAAAGAACAAGTGGGTCAAGCGACGACGTTGCCAAATGTTCAAACTGTTCGTGATAATGCACAAACATTAAACACTGCAATGAAAGGTCTACGAGATAGCATTGCGAATGAAGCAACGATTAAAGCAGGTCAAAACTACACAGATGCAAGTCAAAACAAACAAACTGACTACAACAGTGCAGTCACTGCAGCAAAAGCAATCATTGGTCAAACAACTAGTCCAACAATGAATGCGCAAGAAATCAATCAAGCGAAAGACCAAGTGACAGCTAAACAACAAGCGTTAAATGGTCAAGAAAACTTAAGAACTGCGCAAACAAATGCGAAGCAACATTTGAATGGCTTAAGTGACTTAACTGATGCTCAAAAAGATGCAGTAAAACGCCAAATCGAGGGTGCAACGCATGTTAATGAAGTAACACAAGCACAAAATAATGCGGATGCATTAAATACAGCTATGACGAACTTGAAAAATGGTATTCAAGATCAAAATACGATTAAGCAAGGTGTTAACTTCACTGATGCAGATGAAGCGAAACGTAATGCATATACAAATGCAGTGACGCAAGCTGAACAAATTTTAAATAAAGCACAAGGTCCAAATACTGCAAAAGACGGTGTCGAAACTGCATTACAAAATGTACAACGTGCTAAAAACGAATTGAACGGTAATCAAAATGTTGCGAATGCTAAGACAACTGCGAAAAATGCATTGAATAACCTAACATCAATCAACAACGCGCAAAAAGAAGCATTGAAATCACAAATTGAAGGTGCGACAACAGTTGCAGGTGTAAATCAAGTATCTACAACGGCATCTGAATTAAATACTGCAATGAGCAACTTACAAAATGGTATTAATGATGAAGCAGCTACAAAAGCAGCTCAGAAATATACTGATGCAGATAGAGATAAACAAACTGCATACAATGATGCTGTAACAGCAGCTAAAACGTTATTAGATAAAACAGCTGGCACAAATGACAATAAAGCAGCCGTTGAACAAGCATTACAACGTGTGAATACTGCTAAAACAGCATTAAATGGTGACGCGCGATTAAATGAAGCGAAGAACACAGCTAAACAACAATTAGCGACAATGTCACATTTAACTGATGCTCAAAAAGCAAACTTAACAGAACAAATTGAACGCGGTACGACTGTTGCTGGTGTTCAAGGTATTCAAACTAATGCCGGTACTTTAGATCAAGCAATGAATCAATTAAGACAAAGTATTGCTTCTAAAGATGCGACTAAATCAAGCGAAGATTATCAAGACGCGAATGCAGATTTACAAACTGCATACAACCGTGCAGTATCTGATGCTGAGGGTATTATTAGTGCAACGAATAACCCTGAAATGAATCCAGATACGATTAATCAAAAAGCGAGCCAAGTGAACAGTGCGAAGTCTGCATTGAACGGTGATGAAAAATTAGCAGCTGCAAAACAAACTGCGAAAACAGATATCGGTCGTTTAACAGACTTGAATAATGCCCAACGAACTGCGGCAAATGCTGAAGTGGATCAAGCACCAAATCTTGCAGCTGTAACAGCGGCTAAAAATAAAGCAACATCGTTAAACACAGTGATGGGTAATTTGAAACATGCACTTGCTGAAAAGGATAATACGAAACGTAGTGTTAATTACACAGATGCGGATCGACCAAAACAACAAGCGTATGATACTGCGGTTACACAAGCAGAAGCAATTACTAATGCTAATGGCAGCAACGCGAACGAAACACAAGTTCAAGCAGCACTTAACCAATTGAATCAAGCTAAAAATGACTTGAATGGTGATAATAAAGTTGCTCAAGCGAAAGAATCAGCGAAACGTGCATTAGCTTCATATAGTAACTTGAATAATGCGCAATCAACTGCAGCAACTAGTCAAATTGACAATGCAACGACAGTAGCAGGCGTAACGGCTGCACAAAATACTGCTAATGAGTTAAATACAGCAATGGGTCAACTTCAAAATGGTATTAATGACCAAAACACTGTTAAACAACAAGTGAACTTTACAGATGCTGACCAAGGTAAGAAAGATGCTTACACAAATGCTGTTACGAATGCTCAAGGTATTTTAGATAAAGCAAACGGTCAAAATATGACAAAAGCACAAGTTGAAGCTGCATTAAATCAAGTAACGACTGCTAAGAATGCTTTGAATGGTGACGCAAATGTAAGACAAGCAAAATCAGATGCGAAAGCAAACTTAGGTACATTAACACACTTAAATAATGCACAAAAACAAGATTTAACATCACAAATCGAAGGCGCAACAACAATCAACGGTGTAAATGGTGTTAAAACGAAAGCACAAGACTTAGATGGTGCAATGCAACGATTAGAGTCAGCAATCGCAAATAAAGATCAAACTAAAGCGAGCGAAAACTACATCGACGCAGATCCAACTAAGAAAACAGCATTTGATAATGCCATCACACAAGCTGAATCTTACTTAAATAAAGATCATGGTGCGAATAAAGATAAGCAAGCTGTTGAACAAGCAATTCAAAGTGTAACGTCTACTGAAAATGCTTTGAACGGTGACGCAAACTTACAACGCGCTAAAACTGAAGCTACACAAGCTATCGATAACTTGACACATTTGAATACACCACAAAAAACAGCATTAAAACAACAAGTGAACGCTGCGCAACGTGTATCAGGTGTAACTGATCTGAAAAATAGTGCTACATCACTTAATAATGCGATGGATCAATTAAAACAAGCAATTGCTGATCATGACACAATTGTAGCTGGTGGTAATTACACTAACGCAAGTCCTGATAAGCAAGGTGCTTACACTGATGCATATAATGCTGCGAAAAACATTGTAAATGGTTCACCTAATGTGATTACAAATGCAGCAGATGTTACAGCAGCAACACAACGTGTCAATAATGCTGAAACAGGTTTAAACGGTGATACAAACTTAGCAACTGCGAAGCAACAAGCTAAAGAAGCATTACGTCAAATGACGCATTTATCTGATGCACAAAAACAAAGTATTACTGGACAAATTGATAATGCGACTCTAGTAACTGGTGTACAAAGTGTGAAAGATAATGCAACAAATCTTGACAATGCAATGAATCAACTTCGAAATAGTATTGCGAATAAAGATGAAGTTAAAGCAAGTCAACCATATGTTGATGCAGATACGGATAAACAAAATGCATACAACACAGCTGTTACAAGTGCTGAAAATATCATTAATGCAACGAGTCAGCCGACACTTGATCCATCTGCAGTAACACAAGCAGCTAATCAAGTGAACACTAACAAAACAGCGCTTAATGGTGCACAAAACTTAGCAAATAAAAAGCAAGAAACAACTGCTAACATCAACCAATTAAGTCATTTAAATAATGCTCAAAAGCAAGATTTAAATACGCAAGTGACAAATGCACCAAATATTAGCACAGTAAATCAAGTGAAAACTAAAGCTGAACAATTAGATCAAGCAATGGAACGTTTAATCAACGGAATCCAAGACAAAGATCAAGTGAAACAAAGTGTTAACTTTACAGATGCAGATCCAGAAAAACAAACAGCATACAACAATGCGGTAACTGCTGCTGAAAATATTATTAATCAAGCAAATGGTACAAATGCGAACCAATCACAAGTTGAAGCAGCACTTTCAACTGTAACAACTACGAAACAAGCGTTGAATGGTGATAGAAAAGTAACAGATGCTAAAAACAATGCAAACCAAACATTATCTACGTTAGATAACTTAAACAATGCACAAAAAGGTGCTGTTACTGGAAACATCAATCAAGCGCACACTGTAGCTGAAGTAACGCAAGCCATTCAAACAGCTCAGGAACTAAATACAGCGATGGGTAACTTGAAAGATAGCTTGAATGATAAAGACACTACACTTGGCAGTCAAAACTTTGCAGATGCTGATCCAGAGAAGAAAAATGCGTACAATGAAGCGGTTCATAATGCTGAAAATATTTTAAATAAATCTACAGGTACAAACGTGACTAAAGATCAAGTTGAAGCAGCTATGAATCAAGTGAATACTACAAAAGCAGCGCTTAATGGTACTCAAAACCTTGAAAAAGCTAAACAACACGCAAATACAGCAATTGACGGTTTAAGCCATTTAACAAATGCACAAAAAGATGCATTAAAACAATTGGTACAACAATCGACTACTGTTGCAGAAGCACAAGGTAATGAACAAAAAGCAAACAATGTTGATGCAGCAATGGACAAATTACGTCAAAGTATTGCAGATAATGCGACAACAAAACAAAACCAAAATTATACTGATGCAAGTCCGAATAAAAAGGATGCTTACAATAATGCTGTCACAACTGCACAAGGTATTATTAATCAAACGACAAGTCCAACTTTAGATCCGAATGTTATCAATCAAGCTGCTGGACAAGTAAGCACAACTAAAAATGCATTAAATGGTAATGAAAACCTAGAGGCAGCGAAACAACAAGCGACACAATCATTAGGTTCATTAGACAACTTAAATAATGCGCAAAAACAAGCTGTTACTAATCAAATTAATGGCGCGCATACTGTTGATGAAGCAAATCAAATTAAACAAAATGCGCAAAACTTAAATACAGCGATGGGTAACTTGAAACAAGCGATAGCTGACAAAGATGCTACGAAAGCAACAGTTAACTTCACTGATGCAGATCAAGCAAAACAACAAGCATATAACACTGCTGTTACAAATGCTGAAAACATCATTTCAAAAGCTAATGGTGGCAATGCAACACAATCAGAAGTTGAACAAGCAATCCAACAAGTTAATGCAACAAAACAAGCATTAAATGGTAATGCCAACGTTCAACATGCAAAAGACGAAGCAACTGCTTTAATTAATAGCTCTAACGATCTTAATCAAGCACAAAAAGATGCATTAAAACAACAAGTTCAAAATGCAACAACTGTTGCTGGTGTAAACGATGTTAAACAAACGGCGCAAGAGTTAAATAATGCAATGACACAATTAAAACAAGGCATTGCAGATAAAGAGAAAACTAAAGCAGATGGTAACTTTGTCAATGCAGATCCTGACAAACAAAATGCATATAATCAAGCAGTAGCAAAAGCTGAAGCATTAATTAGTGGTACGCCTGATGTAGTCGTTACACCTAGCGAAATTACTGCAGCGTTAAATAAAGTTACGCAAGCTAAAAATGATTTGAATGGTAATACGATCTTAGCAACGGCGAAACAAAATGTTCAACAAGCTATTGATCAATTGCCAAACTTGAATCAAGCGCAACGTGATGAATACAACAAACAAATTACGCAAGCAACACTTGTACCAAACGTCAATGCTATTCAACAAGCGGCAACAACGCTTAATGACGCAATGACACAATTGAAACAAGGTATTGCGAATAAAGCACAAATTAAAGGTAGCGAGAACTATCACGATGCTGATACTGACAAGCAAACAGCATATGATAATGCAGTAACAAAAGCAGAAGAATTGTTGAAACAAACAACAAATCCAACAATGGATCCAAATACAATTCAACAAGCATTAACTAAAGTGAATGATACAAATCAAGCACTTAACGGTAATCAAAAATTAGCTGATGCCAAACAAGCTGCTAAGACAAATCTTGGTACATTAGATCATTTAAATGATGCGCAAAAACAAGCGTTAACAACTCAAGTTGAACAAGCACCAGATATTGCAACAGTTAATAACGTTAAACAAAATGCTCAAAATCTGAATAATGCTATGACTAACTTAAACAATGCATTACACGATAAAACTGAGACATTAAATAGCATTAACTTTACTGATGCAGATCAAGCTAAGAAAGATGCTTATACTAATGCGGTTTCACATGCAGAAGGTATTTTATCTAAAGCAAATGGCAGCAATGCGAGTCAAACTGAAGTCGAACAAGCGATGCAACGCGTGAGCGAAGCGAAACAAGCATTGAATGGTAATGACAATGTACAACGTGCAAAAGATGCAGCGAAACAAGTAATTACAAATGCAAATGATTTAAATCAAGCACAAAAAGATGCACTAAAACAACAAGTCGATGCTGCGCAAACTGTTGCAAATGTAAACACAATTAAGCAAACAGCACAAGATTTAAATCAAGCAATGACACAATTGAAACAAGGTATTGCAGATAAAGACCAAACTAAAGCAAATGGTAACTTTGTCAATGCTGATACTGATAAGCAAAATGCATACAACAATGCGGTAGCACATGCTGAACAAATCATTAGTGGTACACCAAATGCAAACGTGGATCCACAACAAGTGGCGCAAGCGTTACAACAAGTGACTCAAGCTAAGGGTGATTTAAACGGTAACCATAACTTACAAGTTGCTAAAGACAATGCGAATACAGCCATTGATCAGTTACCAAACTTAAATCAACCACAAAAAACAGCATTAAAAGACCAAGTGTCACATGCAGAACTTGTTACAGGTGTTAATGCTATTAAGCAAAATGCTGATGCATTAAATAATGCAATGGGTACGTTGAAACAACAAATTCAAGCAAACAGTCAAGTACCACAATCAGTTGACTTTACACAAGCGGATCAAGACAAACAACAAGCATATAACAATGCAGCTAACCAAGCGCAACAAATCGCAAATGGCACACCAACACCTGTATTGACGCCTGATACAGTAACACAAGCAGTTACAACTATGAATCAAGCGAAAGATGCATTAAACGGTGATGAAAAATTAGCGCAAGCGAAACAGGATGCTTTAGCAAATCTTGATACGTTACGCGATTTAAATCAACCACAACGTGATGCGTTACGTAATCAAATCAACCAAGTACAAGCGTTAGCTACAGTTGAACAAACTAAACAAAATGCACAAAATGTGAATACAGCAATGGGTAACTTGAAACAAGGTATTGCGAATAAAGATACCGTCAAAGCAAGTGAGAACTATCATGATGCTGATGCCGATAAGCAATCAGCATATACAAATGCAGTGTCTCAAGCTGAAGGTATTATCAATCAAACGACAAATCCAACGCTTAACCCAGATGAAATAACACGTGCATTAACTCAAGTCACTGATGCTAAAAATGGCTTAAACGGTGAAGCTAAATTGGCAACTGAAAAGCAAAATGCTAAAGATGCTGTCAATGCAATGACGCATTTAAACGATGCTCAAAAACAAGCATTAAAAGGTCAAATCGATCAATCGCCTGAAATTGCGACAGTGAACCAAGTTAAACAAACAGCAACGAGCCTAGACCAAGCAATGAATCAATTATCACAAGCTATTAATGATAAGACTCAAACATTAGCGGATGGTAATTACTTAAATGCAGATCCTGACAAACAAAATGCGTATAAACAGGCAGTAGCAAAAGCTGAAGCATTATTGAATAAACAAAATGGTACTAATGAAGTACAAGCCCAAGTTGAAAGCATCACTAATGAAGTGAACACAGCGAAACAAGCATTAAATGGTAATGATAATTTAGCGAATGCTAAGCAACAAGCGAAACAACAACTGGCGAATTTAACACACTTAAATGATGCACAAAAACAATCATTTGAAAGTCAAATTACACAAGCGCCACTTGTTACAGATGTCACTACAATTAATCAAAAAGCGCAAACATTAGATCATGCGATGGAATTATTAAGAAATAGTATTGCGGATAATCAAGCGACATTAGCGTCTGAAGATTATCATGATGCAACTGCGCAAAGACAAAATGACTATAACCAAGCAGTAACAGCTGCAAATAATATCATTAACCAAACAACATCACCTACGATGAATCCAGATGATGTTAATAACGCAACAAATCAAGTGAATAACACGAAAGTTGCATTAGATGGTGATGAAAACCTTGTAGCAGCTAAGCAACAAGCGAACAATAGACTTGATCAATTAGATCATTTAAATAATGTGCAAAAGCAACAGTTACAATCACAAATTACGCAATCATCTGATATTGCTGCAGTTAATGGTCACAAACAAACAGCAGAATCTTTAAATACCGCAATGGGTAACTTAATTAATGCGATTGCAGATCATCAAGCCGTTGAACAACGTGGTAACTTCATCAATGCTGATACTGATAAACAAACTGCTTATACTACAGCGGTAAATGAAGCAGAAGCCATGATTAACAAACAAACTGGTCAAAATGCGAACCAAACAGAAGTAGAACAAGCTATTACTAAAGTTCAAACAACACTTCAAGCGTTAAATGGCGATCATAATTTACAAGTTGCTAAAACAAATGCGACGCAAGCAATTGATGCTTTAACAAGCTTAAATGATCCTCAAAAAACAGCATTAAAAGACCAAGTTACTGCTGCAACTTTAGTAACTGCAGTTCATCAAATTGAACAAAATGCGAATACGCTTAACCAAGCAATGCATGGCTTAAGAGAAAGTATTCAAGATAACGCAGCAACTAAAGCAAATAGCAAATATATCAACGAAGATCAACCAGAGCAACAAAACTACGATCAAGCAGTGCAAGCTGCAAATAGCATTATCAATGAGCAAACAGCGACATTAGATAATAATGCGATTAATCAAGCAGCGACAACTGTGAATACAACGAAAGCAGCATTACATGGTGATGTGAAGTTACAAAATGATAAAGATCATGCTAAACAAACGGTTAGTCAATTAGCACATCTAAACAATGCACAAAAACATATGGAAGATACGTTAATTGATAGTGAAACAACTAGAACAGCAGTTAAGCAAGATTTGACTGAAGCACAAGCATTAGATCAACTTATGAATACATTACAACAAAGTATTGCTGACAAAGATGCAACACGTGCGAGCAGTGCATATGTCAATGCAGAACCGAATAAAAAACAAGCATATGATGAAGCAGTTCAAAATGCTGAGTCTATCATTGCAGGATTAAATAATCCGACTATCAATAAAGGAAATGTATCAAGTGCGACACAAGCAGTGACAACATCTAAAAATGGTTTAGATGGTGTTGAACGATTAGCTCAAGATAAGCAAACAGCTGGAAATTCTCTGAATCATTTAGATCAATTAACACCAGCTCAACAACAAGCGTTAGAAAATCAAATTAATAATGCAACAACTCGTGATAAAGTGACTGAAATCATTGCACAAGCGCAAGCATTAAATGAAGCGATGAAAGCATTAAAAGAAAGTATTAAAGATCAACCACAAACTGAAGCAAGTAGTAAATTTATTAACGAGGATCAAGCGCAAAAAGATGCTTATACGCAAGCAGTACAACACGCGAAAGATTTGATTAACAAAACAACTGATCCTACATTAGTTAAATCAGTAATTGATCAAGCAACACAAGCAGTGAATGACGCTAAAAACAACTTACATGGTGATCAAAAATTAGCTCAAGATAAGCAACGTGCAACAGAAACGTTAAATAACTTGTCTAACTTGAATACACCACAACGTCAAGCACTTGAAAACCAAATCAATAATGCAGCAACTCGTGGCGAAGTAGCACAAAAATTAACTGAGGCACAAGCACTTAACCAAGCAATGGAAGCATTACGTAATAGCATTCAAGATCAACAGCAAACAGAAGCGGGTAGCAAGTTTATCAATGAAGATAAGCCACAAAAAGATGCATACCAAGCAGCAGTACAACATGCAAAAGATTTAATTAATCAAACTAGCAATCCAACGCTTGATAAAGCACAAGTTGAACAATTGACACAAGGTGTTAACTAAGCTAAAGATAACCTACATGGTGATCAAAAACTTGCAGACGATAAACAACATGCAGTTACTGATTTAAATCAATTAAATGGTTTAAATAATCCGCAACGTCAAGCTCTTGAAAGTCAAATAAACAACGCAGCAACTCGTGATGAAGTAGCGCAAAAATTAGCTGAAGCAAAAGCGCTTGATCAAGCAATGCAAGCATTACGTAATAGTATTCAAGATCAACAACAAACAGAAGCGGGTAGCAAGTTTATCAATGAAGATAAACCACAAAAGGATGCTTATCAAACAGCGGTTCAGCATGCAAAAGATTTAATTAACCAAACAGGTAATCCAACACTTGATAAATCACAAGTTGAACAATTGACACAAGCAGTAACAACTGCAAAAGATAACCTACATGGTGATCAAAAACTTGCTCGTGATCAACAACAAGCAGTAACAACTGTAAATACATTGCCAAACTTAAATCATGCACAACAACAAGCATTTACTGATGCTATAAATGCAGCGCCTACAAGAACAGAGGTTGCACAACATGTTCAAACTGCTACTGAACTTGATCACGCGATGGAAACATTGAAAAATAAAGTTGATCAAGTGAATACAGATAAGGCTCAACCAAATTACACTGAAGCGTCAACTGATAAAAAAGAAGCAGTAGATCAAGCATTACAAGCTGCAGAAAGCATTACAGATCCAACTAATGGTTCAAATGCGAATAAAGACGCTGTAGAACAAGCATTAACTAAGCTTCAAGAAAAAGTAAATGAGTTAAATGGTAATGAGAGAGTCGCTGAAGCTAAAACACAAGCGAAACAAACTATTGACCAATTAACACATTTAAATGCTGAACAAATTGCAAATGCTAAACAAAATATTGATCAAACGACGAAACTTCAACCAATTGCTGAATTAGTAGATCAAGCAACGCAATTGAATCAATCTATGGATCAATTACAGCAAGCAGTTAATGAACATGCTAACGTTGAGCAAACTGTAGATTACACGCAAGCAGATTCAGATAAGCAAAATGCTTATAAACAAGCTATTGCAGAAGCTGAAAATGTATTAAAACAAAATGCGAATAAGCAACAAGTGGATCAAGCACTTCAAAACATTTTAAATGCAAAACAAGCATTAAATGGTGATGAACGTGTAGCACTTGCTAAAACAAATGGTAAACATGACATCGACCAATTGAATGCATTAAACAATGCTCAACAAGACGGATTTAAAGGTCGCATCGATCAATCCAACGATTTAAATCAAATCCAACAAATTGTAGATGAGGCTAAGGCACTTAATCGTGCAATGGATCAATTGTCACAAGAAATCACTGGCAATGAAGGACGCACGAAAGGTAGCACGAACTATGTCAATGCAGATACACAAGTCAAACAAGTATATGATGAAGCGGTTGATAAAGCGAAACAAGCACTTGATAAATCGACAGGTCAAAACTTAACTGCAGAACAAGTTATCAAATTAAATGATGCAGTCACTGCAGCTAAGCAAGCATTAAATGGTGAAGAAAGACTTAATAATCGTAAGTCTGAAGCATTACAAAGATTAGATCAATTAACACATCTAAACAATGCTCAAAGACAATTGGCAACCCAACAAATTAATAATGCTGAAACGCTAAATAAAGCATCTCGAGCAATTAATAGAGCAACTAAATTAGATAATGCAATGGGTGCAGTACAACAATATATTGACGAACAGCACCTTGGTGTTATCAGCAGCACAAATTACATCAATGCAGATGATAATTTGAAAGCAAATTATGATAATGCAATTGCGAATGCAGCACATGAGTTAGATAAAGTGCAAGGTAATGCAATTGCAAAAGCTGAAGCAGAGCAATTGAAACAAAATATTATCGATGCTCAAAATGCATTAAATGGAGACCAAAACCTTGCAAATGCCAAAGATAAAGCAAATGCGTTTGTTAATTCGTTAAATGGATTAAATCAACAGCAACAAGATCTTGCACATAAAGCAATTAACAATGCCGATACTGTATCAGATGTAACAGATATTGTTAATAATCAAATTGACTTAAATGATGCAATGGAAACATTGAAACATTTAGTTGACAATGAAATTCCAAATGCAGAGCAAACTGTCAATTACCAAAACGCTGACGATAATGCTAAAACAAACTTCGATGATGCTAAACGTCTAGCAAATACATTGCTAAATAGTGATAACACAAATGTGAACGATATCAATGGTGCAATTCAAGCAGTCAATGATGCAATCCAAAATCTTAATGGTGATCAACGATTACAAGATGCTAAAGACAAGGCAATTCAATCGATTAATCAAGCATTAGCTAATAAACTAAAAGAAATCGAAGCTTCAAACGCGACGGATCAAGACAAGCTTATTGCGAAAAATAAAGCAGAAGAATTGGCAAACAGCATCATTAATAACATTAATAAAGCAACAAGTAATCAGGATGTATCTCAAGTTCAAACAGCTGGCAACCAAGCGATTGAACAAGTGCACGCCAATGAAATACCGAAAGCTAAAATTGATGCAAATAAAGATGTTGATAAACAAGTTCAAGCATTAATTGATGAAATTGATCGAAATCCAAATCTAACAGATAAGGAAAAACAAGCACTTAAAGATCGTATTAATCAAATACTTCAACAAGGTCATAACGGCATTAACAATGCGATGACTAAAGAAGAAATTGAACAAGCCAAAGCACAACTTGCACAAGCATTACAAGATATCAAAGATTTAGTGAAAGCTAAAGAAGATGCGAAGCAAGATGTTGATAAACGTGTACAAGCTTTAATTGATGAAATCGATCAAAATCCAAATCTAACAGATAAGGAAAAACAAGCACTTAAAGATCGAATCAATCAAATACTTCAACAAGGTCATAACGGCATTAACAATGCGATGACTAAAGAAGAGATTGAGCAAGCAAAAGAGCGTTTAGCACAAGCATTACAAGACATCAAAGATTTAGTGAAAGCTAAAGAAGATGCGAAAAATAAAATAAAAGCCATAGCTAATGCGAAGCGTGATCAAATCAATTCAAATCCAGATTTAACACCTGAGCAAAAAGCAAAAGCGCTCAAAGAAATTGACGAAGCTGAAAAACGAGCACTACAAAACGTTGAGAATGCTCAAACTATAGATCAATTAAATCGAGGATTAAACTTAGGTTTAGATGACATTAGAAATACGCATGTATGGGAGGTTGACGATCAACCTGCTGTAAATGAAATTTCTGAAGCAACACCTGAACAATTGCTTGTTAATGGTGAACTAATCGTACATCGTGATGACATCATTACAGAGCAAGATGTTTTAGCACACATTAACTTAATAGATCAGCTTACAGTAGAAGTTATCGATACACCATCAACTGCAACGATTTCTGATAGCTTATCAGCAAAAGTTGAAATTACATTGCTTGATGGATCAAAAGTGATTGTTAATGTTCCTGTAAAAGTTGTAGAAAAAGAATTGTCAGTAGTCAAACAACAGGCAATTGAATCAATTGAAAATGCGGCACAACAAAAGATTAATGAAATCAATAATAGTGTGACATTAACACTGGAACAAAAAGAAGCAGCAATTGCCGAAGTTAATAAGCTTAAACAACAAGCAATTGATAATATTAATAATGCGCCTGATGTTCATTCAGTTGAAGAAATTCAACAACAAGAACAAGCGCATATTGAACAATTTAATCCAGAACAATTTACGATTGAACAAGCAAAATCAAATGCAATTAAATCGATTGAAGATGCAATTCAACACATGATTGATGAAATCAAAGCTCGTACTGATCTAACAGATAAAGAGAAGCAAGAAGCTATTGCTAAGTTAAATCAATTAAAAGAACAAGCAATTCAAGCGATTCAACATGCGCAAAGCATCGATGAAATAACTGAGCAATTGGAACAATTTAAAGCTCAAATGAAAGCAGCTAATCCAATAGCAAAAGAACTAGCTAAACGCAAGCAAGAAGCTATTGGTAGAATTAAAGACTTTTCAAATGAAAAAATGAATAGTATTCGAAATAGTGAAATTGGCTCAGCTGATGAAAAACAAGCAGCAATGAATCGAATTAACGAAATTGTGCTTGAAACAATTAGAGATATTAATAATGCGCATACATTACAGCAAGTTGAGGCTGCATTGAACAATGGTATTGCTCGAATTTCAGCAGTACAAATTGTAACATCTGATCGTGCTAAACAATCATCAAGTACTGGAAATGAATCTAATAGCCATTTAACAATTGGTTATGGAACTGCAAATCATCCATTTAACAGTTCGACTATTGGACATAAAAAGAAACTTGATGAAGATGATGACATTGATCCACTTCATATGCGTCACTTTAGTAATAATTTCGGTAATGTTATTAAAAACGCTATTGGTGTGGTGGGTATCTCTGGCTTACTAGCTAGTTTCTGGTTCTTCATTGCGAAACGTCGTCGTAAAGAAGATGAAGAGGAAGAATTAGAAATAAGAGATAATAATAAAGATTCAATAAAAGAGACTTTAGACGATACAAAACATTTACCACTTTTATTTGCGAAACGTCGCAGAAAAGAAGATGAAGAAGATGTTACTGTTGAAGAAAAAGATTCGCTAAATAATGGCGAGTCACTCGATAAAGTTAAACATACGCCGTTCTTCTTACCAAAACGCCGTCGTAAAGAAGATGAAGAAGATGTGGAAGTTACAAATGAAAACACAGATGAAAAAGTGTTGAAAGATAACGAACATTCACCACTCTTAATCGCAAAACGACGCAAAGATAAAGAGGAAGATGTTGAAACAACAACTAGTATTGAATCTAAAGATGAGGACGTTCCTTTATTATTGGCTAAAAAGAAAAATCAAAAAGATAACCAATCCAAAGACAAAAAGTCAGCATCAAAAAATACTTCTAAAAAGGTTGTAGCTAAAAAGAAGAAAAAGAAATCTAAGAAAAATAAAAAATAATTTGTTTCTTTGATAAATAGAGGAGCACCGATTGACATCACATCAGTCGGTGCTCCTTTTATTTATTCTTTTTAATTAATTTATACAATGCCTGTTGAGCGTGTTGATTCGCTTCTTTGTTTTGTTCTCTCGGTATCCATTTAACAAATAATAAATCAAAACTTTTTTCAAATATTTCTATTTGATCAAAATAAGGTTTGAAATTTGCGTTTTTCACATAACCAGCTTCAATGCTATCCGCAATTAACTTAGAGTCAGTGTACAACAGCGCATTGCTGACATTTAATTCACGTGCATGTTCTAGTGCATAAATACATGCAGCCCATTCTGCAGTGTGGTTATCCATTTCGCCTAATTCATGTATATATGTATAATGCTGTTCATCTTCTTTGATTACAATGGCACATGTACTTATGCCTGGATTTCCTTTCGTCGCAGCATCAAAATTTATTTTCGCCATAATAAACCTACTTTCTATTCGAATACTTAGTTAAAGTTACTATTACTGTAATACAAAATATGTTGGGTAATCCATTAAAAAACACGCATCACTTAAATAAGTAACACGTGTTTAAAGTACTCGCTGATTCAAAGATGATTTTCTAATACGTAGTACTGTAATATACTTCCTAAAAAAATCATCTTGATAAAATTTTCTCAGATATCAGCCTTAAAACTTATTCTTTTGTGTAGTAAGTGCTTTAATAGCCTTGATCTAACTTATCAATTTTACCTTTACGATAAAATGATTTAGCAATATATCCAAATGGTACATTGAAAACTGTTGAAGCTAATTTTAGTACGTACGTTGTAATAAATATTTCAAATACAACCGTACCAGGTAAACTTCCGATAAATGCGATAGCTACAAATAAAGCTGTATCAATTATTGAGCTTAAAAATGTACTACCATATGCACGGATGAAAAACGTTTTATCAGAACTAAATACTTTTTTTATTAGTGAAAAGATAAATACATCAATATGTTGACCAATAATATATGCGACGATTGAGCCTAAAGCAATGCGTGGCACAACATCAAAGATTGCGTGTAATGCTTTTTGTGCCATATCTTCTGGTGCAGGAATAAAATGTAATGACAATTGCATAACAATAATCATAATTAATGTTGATGAAAAGCCTAACCAAACTGCTCTTTTTGCAACTCTACGACCATAAATATCGTTTAATATATCTGTTGCTAAATAAATAGAAGCAAACATGACATTACCTAAAGTTGCTGAAATACCAAAGATTTCTACAGTTTTAATCACTTGTATGTTGGCAATAATTGTACCAATTGCAACCCATGCAATTAAACCTTGTTTACCAAAAAAGCGATACATAAGTACCATTAGCACGAACGTTGCAATAAACGTAACTAGTCCTAAAATTTCATTATACATATTAAAATGTCCTCCTAAATTTTGATCATGCGGGTGTTTAGAAACCGCTCAATAAATAACTTACTCATTTTACTGAAAAATCGTTTGCGATGCAATAGCATTTGAATATAAATACATTTTACGTATAGAATTGTAAAAGGTTTCATTCAAATCTTAGGGTCAAAAATGTTATAATATTTTTATGTCAAATTTAAAACAGTAACACTTATTTACAAGGTTGCAATATTTTGAAGTAATAAAGGAAGTGTCGCGTATTTTAACTTTTTCAGAGCAAAATGCACTCGCGAAAATAGATAATTTAATGAATACTTATTGCAATCAATGTCCAATCAAAACTCGTCTGCGTAAATTAGAGGGGAAAACGAAGGCGCATCATTTTTGTATCAATGAGTGTTCAATAGGGAAAGAAATAAAACAATTAGGAAATGAACTTCAATAGGAGGAAGTCAAATGCAAATTATATCTATATCAGAAACACCGAACCACAACACAATGAAGATTACACTTAGTGAAAGCAGAGAAGGTATGACATCAGATACGTATACTAAAGTTGATGATTCACAGCCAGCATTTATTAATGACATCTTAAAGGTTGAAGGCGTTAAATCAATTTTCCATGTTATGGACTTTATTTCAGTAGATAAAGAAAATGACGCAAATTGGGAAACTGTATTGCCAAAAGTAGAGGCTGTATTCGAATAAATTTTTCATCAACTAGTATTCGGGGGGAATAAAGTATATGGAAATTTTACGTATAGAGCCAACGCCAAGTCCAAATACAATGAAAGTTGTTTTGTCATATACAAGAGAAGACAAGTTATCTAATACTTATAAAAAAGTAGAAGAAAATCAACCAGAATTTATAAATCAGTTGTTATCTATAGATGGTATCACTTCCATTTTTCATGTCATGAACTTCTTAGCTGTTGATAAGGCACCAAAAGCTGATTGGGAAGTCATATTACCTGATATTAAAGCTGCTTTTTCTGATGCGAATAAGGTTTTAGAATCTGTAAATGAACCTCAAATTGACAATCATTTTGGTGAAATTAAAGCTGAACTATTAACTTTTAAGGGTATACCGTATCAAATTAAGCTAACTTCTGCTGACCAAGAATTAAGAGAACAATTACCACAAACATATGTTGATCATATGACGCAAGCGCAAACAGAACATGACAATATTGTTTTTATGCGTAAATGGCTAGATTTAGGAAATCGCTATGGAAATATTGAAGAAGTAATGGATGGTGTCCTAGAAGAAGTGCTAGCTACTTATCCAGAATCACAGTTACCCGTATTGGTAAAACATGCTTTAGAAGAAAATCACGCAACTAATAATTATCATTTCTATCGACATGTCTCTTTGGATGAATATCATGCGACTGATAATTGGAAGACTCGATTACGAAAGTTAAACCATTTTCCAAAGCCGACTTTTGAAGATATACCGCTGCTTGATTTAGCTTTATCTGATGAAAAAGTACCGGTTAGACGTCAAGCGATTGTATTATTAAGTATGATTGAAAGTAAAGAAATTTTACCGTATTTATATAAGGGGCTTCGTGATAAAAGTCCTGCTGTAAGAAGAACAGCAGGGGATTGCATAAGCGATTTAGGGTATCCAGAGGCACTACCAGAAATGGTGCTACTATTAGATGATCCACACAAAATCGTTAGGTGGCGTGCTGCTATGTTTATCTTTGATGAAGGTAATGCAGAGCAGCTTCCCGCACTTAAAGCTCATATTAATGACAATGCGTTTGAAGTTAAATTACAAATTGAAATGGCCATATCTCGTATTGAAAACGGAGATGAAGCACTTGGTTCAGTATGGAAACAAATGGCAAACAGAACAATTTAATTGGAGGAATTAAATATGAATGCATATGATGCTTATATGAAAGAAATTGCGCAACAAATGCGTGGCGAATTAACTCAAAATGGTTTTACAAGTTTAGAAACAAGCGAAGCAGTATCAGAGTATATGAACCAAGTAAAGGCAGATGACACTACTTTTGTAGTTATTAACTCTACATGCGGCTGTGCAGCTGGATTAGCAAGACCAGCTGCAGTAGCAGTTGCAACACAAAATGAACATAGACCTACAAATACAGTTACAGTTTTTGCTGGGCAAGATAAAGAAGCAACTGCTACAATGCGAGAATTCATTCAGCAAGCACCATCTAGTCCTTCATATGCTTTATTCAAAGGTCAAGATTTAGTTTATTTTATGCCTAGAGAATTTATCGAAGGTAGAGATATTAATGACATTGCAATGGACTTAAAGGATGCCTTTGACGAAAATTGTAAATAGTACACATAAATAAATATAAAGGTTAACACATTTTATAATATTAAAAATGGTGTCTGTCATTGAAAATAGAGAATATAGTTGTATTCCATTTGTTATATAAAGTACGTTCTTACCAACTATATTTTCTATAAATTTAACTGTTTTAATAGGACATCAAACATAATATTCAAATCATGTGTTAACCTCTTTTTTAAAATTTTTTAGCATTAAAGTTTTAGATTTGGGTAAACAATTAGCAATTGGAAACATAGATCACGTTATGATGTGGCAGGTACTTAATCAGCATTTTATAAATAAAGTAACGGAATCCATGATATTAATATCACATTCCTAAAATGATTGATCACAAAATGCTACATAAAGTTAAATTATATCGAACTAAATTTACATACTATAAATAATGAAAATGAGGTGTTATCGCATATGTTGAATTCATTTGATGCAGCATATCACAGTCTTTGTGAAGAAGTTTTAGAAATAGGAAATACACGAAATGATCGCACAAATACAGGTACGATTTCGAAATTTGGTCATCAACTTCGCTT
Source organism: Staphylococcus sp. SA22 (assembly GCF_054165785.1). NCBI lineage: Bacteria > Bacillati > Bacillota > Bacilli > Caryophanales > Staphylococcaceae > Staphylococcus > Staphylococcus sp. SA22. The sequence goes on from NZ_JBSZQY010000001.1 coordinate 195,354, forward strand.
TGACTTATCTAAAGGATTTCCACTATTAACGACAAAGAAAGTTTCTTTTAAATTAGTAGCAACCGAATTATTATGGTTCATTAAAGGAGATACCAATATCCAATACTTATTAAAATATAATAATAATATTTGGAACGAATGGGCTTTTGAAAATTATATCAAATCAGACGAGTATAAAGGTCCAGATATGACTGATTTTGGGCATCGTGCATTGAGTGATCCTGAATTTAACGAACAATATAAAGAACAAATGAAACAATTTAAGCAACGTATTCTTGAAGATGATACATTTGCGAAGCAATTCGGTGATTTAGGAAATGTTTATGGTAAACAATGGCGAGATTGGGTTGATAAAGATGGTAATCATTTTGATCAACTTAAAACAGTAATTGAGCAAATTAAGCATAATCCGGATTCAAGACGACACATCGTATCTGCATGGAATCCAACAGAAATTGACACAATGGCACTTCCGCCTTGTCATACCATGTTCCAGTTTTATGTCCAAGATGGTAAGTTAAGTTGCCAGTTATACCAACGTAGCGCAGATATCTTTTTAGGTGTGCCATTTAATATCGCAAGCTACGCTTTATTGACACACCTTATTGCCAAAGAATGTGGACTTGAAGTAGGAGAATTTGTGCATACATTTGGAGATGCACATATTTATTCAAATCATATTGATGCGATTCAAACACAATTAGCACGTGAAAGCTTCAATCCTCCAACATTAAAAATTAACAGTGACAAGTCTATTTTCGACATAAATTATGAAGATTTGGAAATTGTTGACTATGAATCACATCCAGCAATAAAAGCTCCAATAGCAGTTTAGTCGTTGCATAGTTAGCTAACCATTTAGACATCAAAATGACATCATAGTATTTTCAAGTGCAAAAAAGTACTTTTTTGTGTTAAACGTTTTCATAAATTATGCAAAATCATTATTTCTATCACACTTTATGATAAAAATTGTGTTAAATTAAAGATAACTTAGTAATAAAAAATGAAATGATAGAAGAAGGAGGATAATTATGACTTTATCCATTCTAGTTGCACATGACTTGCAACGAGTAATTGGTTTTGAAAATCAATTACCTTGGCACCTACCAAATGATTTGAAGCATGTTAAAAAATTATCAACAGGTCATACTTTAGTAATGGGTCGAAAGACATTTGAATCGATTGGTAAACCACTACCGAATCGTCGAAATGTTGTACTTACTTCAGATACAAGTTTCAACGTAGAGGGCGTTGATGTAATTCATTCTATTGAAGATATTTACCAACTACCGGGCCATGTTTTCATATTTGGAGGGCAAACATTATTTGAAGAAATGATTGATAAAGTGGACGACATGTATATTACTGTTATTGAAGGTAAATTCCGTGGTGATACGTTCTTTCCACCTTATACATTTGAAGACTGGGAAGTTGCCTCTTCAGTTGAAGGTAAACTAGATGAAAAAAATACAATTCCACATACCTTTCTACATTTAATTCGTAAAAAATAAGGGGGAAAATGACCATGACAAAACAGATTATAGTGACAGACTCAACATCCGATTTATCTAAAGAATATTTAGAAGCAAACAACATACATGTAATCCCTTTAAGTTTAACTATTGAAGGAGCTTCATACGTTGACCAAGTAGATATTACATCAGAAGAATTTATTAATCATATTGAAAATGATGAAGATGTAAAGACAAGTCAACCAGCCATAGGCGAATTTATATCTGCTTATGAAGAACTAGGAAAAGATGGCGCTGAAATCATAAGTATTCATCTTTCTTCAGGATTAAGTGGTACATTTAACACTGCTTACCAAGCAAGTCAAATGGTAGATGCTAATGTAACTGTTATTGATTCAAAATCTATTTCTTTTGGTTTAGGGTATCAAATACAACACCTAGTAGAGCTTGTAAAAGAAGGTGTCTCAACTTCTGAAATAGTTAATAAGTTAAATCATTTAAGAGAAAACATTAAATTATTTGTAGTTATAGGGAAATTGAATCAATTAATTAAAGGTGGCAGAATTAGTAAAACAAAAGGTTTAATTGGTAATCTTATGAAAATTAAACCAATTGGTACACTAGACGATGGTCGCTTAGAGCTTGTGCACAATGCGAGAACTCAAAATTCTAGTATCCAATACTTGAAAAAGGAAATTGCTGAATTTATAGGAGATCATGAAATCAAATCCGTTGGTGTCGCACATGCTAACGTCATTGAATATGTTGATAAATTGAAGAAAGTTTTTAATGAAGCTTTTCATGTGAATAATTACGATATAAATGTAACTACACCAGTTATTTCTGCACATACTGGTCAAGGTGCGATTGGCCTCGTAGTCCTTAAGAAGTAAATTTAATCTTTTCAGTGTTAATTACTTCCATTTCAATCCTTTATAGACTAAATTTATAATTAGATAGATAGATAGAGGAGGTAATTCATATGACAAAAGAATATGCAACATTAGCAGGAGGATGTTTCTGGTGCATGGTTAAACCATTTACATCATATCCAGGCATCAAGTCAGTCGTATCTGGTTATAGTGGCGGTCATGTTGACAATCCAACTTATGAACAGGTATGTACGAATCAAACCGGCCATGTCGAAGCAGTACAAATTACGTTTGATCCAGAGGTTACTTCCTTTGAAAATATATTAGACATATATTTCAAAACATTTGACCCAACCGATGATCAAGGGCAATTTTTCGATAGAGGCGAAAGCTATCAACCAGTCATTTTCTATCATGATGAGCATCAGAAAAAGGCTGCTGAGTTTAAAAAGCAACAATTAAATGAACAAGGTATTTTCAAGAAACCAGTGATTACACCTATTAAACCATATAAAAATTTCTATCCAGCTGAAGACTACCATCAAGATTATTATAAAAAGAACCCGGTACATTATTACCAATATCAACGTGGTTCAGGTAGAAAAGCGTTTATAGAATCACATTGGGGGAATCAAAATGCTTAAAAAAGATAAAAGTGAACTAACAGACATAGAATATATTGTTACACAAGAAAATGGCACTGAACCACCATTTATGAATGAATATTGGAATCATTTTGCTAAAGGAATTTATGTAGATAAGATTTCTGGTAAACCTTTATTTACATCTGAAGAAAAGTTTCATTCTGAATGTGGATGGCCTAGCTTTTCCAAAGCGCTTGATGACGATGAAATTATAGAATTAGTCGACAAATCTTTTGGTATGTTGAGAACTGAAGTGCGTTCAGAAGAATCAAATAGTCATTTAGGACATGTCTTTAATGATGGACCTAAAGAAAGTGGTGGCTTAAGATACTGTATCAATTCCGCTGCAATTCAATTTATTCCATATGAAAAATTAGAAGAATTGGGTTATGGCGATTTAATATCACATTTTGATAAGTAGGAGTGGAAAGTATGTTTAAAAAATTATTCGGAAAAGGCAAAGAAGTTCAGAAAGATATCGCAATTTATGCACCATTAACTGGAGAATACGTGAAAATTGAAGATATTCCAGATCCTGTATTCGCACAAAAAATGATGGGCGAAGGTTTTGGTATTAATCCAACTGAAGGAGAAGTTGTGTCTCCAATAGCAGGACGTGTTGATAATGTCTTTCCAACTAAGCATGCGATTGGTTTGAAAGCAGATAACGGATTAGAATTATTAGTTCATATCGGTTTAGACACAGTTCAATTAGACGGTGAAGGATTTGAAGTGTTAGTGTCTAGTGGTGACGAAGTTAACGTCGGAGATCCATTAGTAAGATTCAACCTTGAATATATTAATAATAATGCTAAATCTGTTATTTCACCTATTATTATTACTAACACAGATCAAGCAGCTTCAATTAATATTTATGATGAAAATGCTGTGATTAAAGGTGAAACAAAAGTGATTGATGTGACAATGAACTAATGAAAAACTATTCGTTTTATCAATTTGTCATGACAGTTCGTGGGCGACACGACGATAAAGGTCGTCTAGCAGAAGAGATATTTGACGATCTTGCTTTCCCAAAACACGATGATGATTTTAACATACTGTCTGATTATATTGAGACACATGGTGATTTCACATTGCCAATGTCTGTATTTGATGATTTATATGAAGAATATACGGAATGGCTAAAATTTTAATATAATTTTTAATAATAATAGTTAGAACCAGGGTGATGCAATTTGTTATCCTGGTTTTAATTTAAAATAAACTAAGTTGTGACTAAAAATTAATCAATTATAGTGAAATATGGTGCGCTATCTTGCATAAATTGATATGATTAACTACACAGAATTTAAAAGTACATAATACATAATAAGGAAGTGATACAATGGATGATAAGCAACACAAATCTTCATCCGATGATGAACGCGCTGAAATTGCAACAAGCAATCAAGACCAACAAACTAATTCATCGAAACGCGTTCATTTAAAACGTTGGCAATTCATATCAATTTTAATTGGTACAATCCTAATAACGGCTGTCATCACAGTTGTTGCATATATTTTTATAAATCAAAAAATAAGTGGTTTAAACAAAACTGATCAAGCAAACTTAAATAAAATTGAAAATGTGTATAAAATCTTAAATAGTGATTATTTTAAAAAACAGAACTCTGACAAGTTGAGTAAAGCTGCAATTGATGGCATGGTCAAAGAATTAAAAGATCCTTATTCTGAATATTTAACAAAAGAACAAACTAAATCCTTTAATGAAGGTGTTTCAGGTGATTTTGTAGGTATTGGTGCAGAAATGCAAAAGAAAAATGATCAAATTATGGTTACTAGCCCTATGAAGGGTTCTCCAGCAGAACGTGCTGGCATCCGTCCTAAAGATGTCATTACTAAAGTAAATGGAAAATCAATTAAAGGTAAAGCATTAGATGAAGTTGTCAAAGATGTTCGTGGTAAAGAAAACACTGAAGTAACTTTAACTGTTCAACGAGGCAGTGAAGAAAAAGACGTTAAGATTAAACGTGAAAAAATTCATGTTAAAAGTGTTGAGTATAAGAAAAAAGGTAAGGTTGGAATTATTACTATTAATAAATTCCAGAATGATACATCAGGTGAATTGAAAGATGCAGTTCTTAAAGCTCACAAAGATGGTTTGAAAAAGATTGTTTTAGATTTAAGAAATAACCCAGGTGGACTACTAGATGAAGCTGTTAAAATGGCAAATATTTTTATCGATAAAGGAAAAACTGTTGTTAAACTAGAAAAAGGTAAAGATACTGAAGCAATTCAAACTTCTAATGATGCGTTAAAAGAAGCGAAAGACATGGATATATCCATCTTAGTGAATGAAGGTTCAGCTAGCGCTTCTGAAGTGTTTACTGGTGCGCTAAAGGACTATCATAAAGCTAAAGTTTATGGGTCAAAAACATTCGGCAAAGGTGTCGTACAAACTACAAGAGAGTTTAAGGATGGTTCGTTGTTAAAATATACTGAAATGAAATGGTTAACGCCAGATGGTCATTATATTCACGGTAAAGGCATTAAACCAGACGTTACTATTGACACACCTAAATATCAATCTTTAAATGTCATTCCTAATACGAAAACATTTAAAGTTGGAGACGATGATAAAAATATTAAAACTATTAAAATTGGATTATCAGCTTTAGGTTATAAAGTTGATAATGAATCAACGCAATTTGACCAAGCTTTAGAAAATCAAGTTAAAGCTTTCCAACAAGCGAATAAACTAGAGGTAACTGGTGAATTTAATAAAGAAACGAATAATAAATTTACTGAGTTATTAGTTGAAAAAGCTAATAAACATGATGATGTTCTCGATAAATTGATTAATATTTTAAAATAAGCGATACACACTACTAAAATTGTATTAATATTATGTTAATGACACGCTTCCTAAATTTGCAAAGATAGCAATTTAGGAGGCGTGTTTATTTTTATTGACGTCTAACTCTAAAAGATATAAATTAGACATTTACAAATGATGTAAATAACGCAATTTCTATCATCGCTGTTAACAATTCATGCTTTAATATACTATGAGCATATACTTTTTAAATAGTATTATTCACTAGTTTTAACAATCAATTAATTGGCATATGATACTTTTATTGGTTATTTTCATCCCATAGTGTGATAATTACTATTTTTCATTCATAATAAAGGTTTAAAGCATGTTAATAGTGTGTAAGATTAACATGTACTGAAAAACATGTTTAACATAACGATATAAGGAGTGACGTACATGATCCGTCTAGGTAAAATGTCAGATTTAGATCAAATCTTAAATCTAGTAGAAGAAGCAAAAGAATTAATGAAAGAACACGACAACGAGCAATGGGACGATCAGTACCCTCTTTTAGAACATTTTGAAGAAGATATTGCTAAAGATTATTTGTATGTATTAGAGGAAAATGACAAAATTTATGGCTTTATTGTTGTCGACCAAGACCAAGCAGAATGGTATGATGACATTGACTGGCCAGTAAATAGAGAAGGTGCCTTTGTTATTCATCGATTAACTGGTTCGAAAGAATATAAAGGAGCTGCTACAGAATTATTCAATTATGTTATTGATGTAGTTAAAGCACGTGGTGCAGAAGTTATTTTAACGGACACCTTTGCGTTAAACAAACCTGCACAAGGTTTATTTGCCAAATTTGGATTTCATAAGGTCGGTGAACAATTAATGGAATATCCGCCATATGATAAAGGTGAACCATTTTATGCATATTATAAAAATTTAAAAGAATAGAGGTAATATTAATGACGAAAATCGCATTTACCGGAGGGGGAACAGTTGGACACGTATCAGTAAATTTAAGTTTAATTCCAACTGCATTATCACAAGGTTATGAAGCGCTTTATATTGGTTCTAAAAATGGTATTGAAAGAGAAATGATTGAATCACAACTACCAGAAATTAAGTATTATCCTATTTCGAGTGGTAAATTAAGAAGATATATTTCTTTAGAAAATGCCAAAGATGTATTTAAAGTATTGAAAGGTATTCTTGATGCTCGTAAAGTTTTGAAAAAAGAAAAACCTGATCTATTATTTTCAAAAGGTGGATTTGTATCTGTGCCTGTTGTTATTGCAGCCAAATCATTAAATATACCAACTATTATTCATGAATCTGACTTAACACCAGGATTAGCGAATAAGATAGCACTTAAATTTGCCAAGAAAATATATACAACATTTGAAGAAACGCTAAACTATCTACCCAAAGAGAAAGCTGATTTTATTGGAGCAACAATTCGAGAAGATTTAAAAAATGGTAATGCACATAATGGTTATCAATTAACAGGCTTTAATGAAAATAAAAAAGTTTTACTCGTTATGGGTGGAAGCTTAGGAAGTAAAAAATTAAATAGCATTATTCGCGAAAACTTAGATGCATTATTACAACAATATCAAGTGATACATTTAACTGGTAAAGGATTAAAAGATGATCAAGTTAAAAAATCAGGATATATACAATATGAATTTGTTAAAGAGGATTTAACAGATTTATTAGCAATTACGGACACAGTAATAAGTAGAGCAGGATCAAATGCGATTTATGAGTTCTTAACATTACGGATACCAATGTTATTAGTACCATTAGGTTTAGATCAATCCCGAGGCGACCAAATTGACAATGCAAATCATTTTGCTGATAAAGGTTATGCTAAAGCGATTGATGAAGAACAATTAACAGCACAAATTTTATTACAAGAACTAAATGAAATGGAACAGGAAAGAACTCGAATTATCAATAATATGAAATCGTATGAACAAAGTTATACGAAAGAAGCTTTATTTGATAAGATGATTAAAGACGCATTGAATTAATGGGGGGTAATGCTTTATGAGTCAATGGAAACGTATCTCTTTGCTCATCGTTTTTACATTGGTTTTTGGAATTATCGCGTTTTTCCACGAATCAAGACTAGGGAAATGGATTGATAATGAAGTTTATGAATTTATATATTCATCAGAGAGCTTTATTACGACATCTATCATGCTTGGGGCTACTAAAGTAGGTGAAGTCTGGGCAATGTTATGTATTTCATTACTTCTTGTGGCATATCTCATGTTAAAGCGCCACAAAATTGAAGCATTATTTTTTGCATTAACAATGGCATTATCTGGAATTTTGAATCCAGCATTAAAAAATATATTCGATAGAGAAAGACCTACATTACTGCGTTTAATTGATATAACAGGATTTAGCTTTCCTAGCGGTCATGCTATGGGATCAACTGCATATTTTGGAAGTGGTATCTATCTATTAAATCGATTAAATCAAGGTAATTCAAAAGGTATTCTTATAGGGTTATGTGCAGCTATGATTTTATTGATTTCCATATCACGTGTATATCTAGGTGTACATTATCCAACAGATATTATTGCCGGCATTATTGGTGGCGTATTTTGTATTATTTTATCAACGTTATTACTTAGAAATAAATTAATCAATTAAATAGTAAAAAACAAAAGCAGTAAACCTAAAGTGTCGTAAGGGTTTACTGCTTTTATAAAACGTTGTTATAACGTATATTGTCTTTTACGGGCATATAAAAGGGGAATATTTGAAAATGACCAATCCAACAAGAACGAAACGTTGTGGGGGGATGTTCTATGTGGTATTGATAATCATTTTCAACTACTATTATACATTAGTGAGAATCATTGTCAATTAGAAACTAAAACTTTTTTTGAATATTTTTTAAGAATAGTAAATAAAACGCATGATTACGCTATTTTAGAAAATAAAAAAATTTGTATTTCTCAGTAGAATTAGAATATTTAAAAGTGATGAAGCTTAAAAATTATATTGTTTACATATTCCTTTTGAATTCATACATTAAGAAATGTTACTTGCAAGTTCAAACAGGCTGGGAAATAAATCAATGTTCTATGATCTACGAAATTATATTGGCAGTAGTTGACTGAACGAAAATGCGCTTGTAACAAGCTTTTTTCAATTCTAGTCAGGGGCCCCAACACAGAAGCTGACGAAAAGTCAGCTTACAATAAAGTGCAAGTTGGCGGGTCCCCAACATAGTAGCTGCGGAAAGCCAGCTTACAATAATGTGCAAGTTGGGGCGGGACGACGATAAAGAAATACTTTTTCTATAGAAATTAGTATTTCTTATGCATGAGTTTTACTCATGTATTCTTATTTTTAAGTACACATTAGCTGTGGCTAATGTGTAAGAACCACTACATAATAAATCATTAGTGGCTCTTTATCATTTCTGTCCCACTCCCAAATGTTTAAACTACGGTCATTTTGTGAAAATAAAGATAATAACTATTCATTTTACATTAGTGAAAAGTCAGTATACGACAACAATTGATATTGCGGTAAGACCTTGTGTTACAGTATTCTATATTTAAGTACTGCAATCAGAAATAACAAAATTCCATTAACTGATTATTAAATATTTGAGTTAATAAATAATTAATGATTGTAGCTTGAAAATTTTAAAACATGGTTATTGATTTGTGATAAAATTTAAACGTAAACAAACTAATTTAAAAAGCAACTATTGTATAGAAAAATACAAAATTTAAAATATATTACCTTATTAGAAAAAGTCGTAATATGAGGTGTACAAATGACGCAAATTTTAATAGTAGAAGATGAACAAAACTTAGCAAGATTTCTTGAATTGGAACTCACACATGAAAATTACAATGTGGACACAGAGTATGATGGACAAGACGGTTTAGATAAAGCGCTTAGCCATTACTATGATTTAATCATATTAGATTTAATGTTGCCGTCAATTAATGGCTTAGAAATTTGTCGCAAAATTAGACAACAACAATCTACACCTATCATTATAATTACAGCGAAAAGTGATACGTATGACAAAGTTGCTGGGCTTGATTACGGTGCAGACGATTATATAGTTAAACCATTTGATATTGAAGAACTTTTAGCAAGAATTCGTGCGATTTTACGTCGTCAGCCACAAAAAGATATTATCGATGTCAATGGTATTACAATTGATAAGAATGCTTTTAAAGTGACGGTAAATGGCGCAGAAATTGAATTAACAAAAACAGAGTATGATTTACTATATCTTCTAGCTGAAAATAAAAACCATGTTATGCAACGGGAACAAATTTTAAACCATGTATGGGGTTATAATAGTGAAGTAGAAACAAATGTCGTAGATGTTTATATAAGATATTTAAGAAACAAGTTAAAACCATACGATCGTGACAAAATGATTGAAACAGTTCGTGGCGTTGGGTATGTGATACGATGACAAAACGTAAATTGCGCAATAACTGGATTATTGTTACCACGATGATTACGTTTGTCACGATATTTTTGTTTTGTTTAATTATTATCTTTTTCTTGAAAGATACACTGCATAATAGTGAGCTTGATGATGCAGAACGAAGCTCAAGCGATATTAATAATTTATTTCATTCTAAGCCTGTTAAAGATATATCTGCATTAGACTTGAATGCATCTTTAGGTAATTTTCAAGAGATTATTATTTATGATGAGCATAATAATAAATTATTTGAGACATCGAATGATAACACAGTGAGAGTTGAACCAGGTTATGAACACAGGTATTTTGACCGCGTAATAAAAAAACGTTATAAAGGCATTGATTATTTAATTATTAAAGAACCAATCACAACGCAAGATTTCAAAGGGTATAGCTTGTTAATTCATTCACTAGAAAATTATGATAATATCGTAAAATCATTGTATATCATTGCGCTCGCATTTGGAGTGATTGCAACAATTATAACTGCCACAATCAGTTATGTATTTTCAACTCAAATAACTAAACCGCTTGTCAGTTTATCAAATAAAATGATTGAGATTCGACGAGATGGTTTTCAAAATAAATTGCAATTAAATACAAATTATGAAGAAATAGATAATTTAGCAAATACGTTTAATGAGATGATGAGCCAAATTGAAGAATCATTTAATCAACAAAGACAATTTGTTGAAGATGCGTCACATGAATTACGAACACCATTACAAATTATTCAAGGTCATTTAAATTTGATTCAGCGATGGGGAAAAAAAGACCCGGCAGTATTAGAAGAATCGTTAAATATTTCTATTGAAGAAATGAATCGTATCATAAAATTAGTCGAAGAATTACTTGAATTGACTAAAGGAGATGTAAATGACATTTCTTCTGAAGCGCAGACCGTGCATATTAATGATGAAATTCGCTCGCGAATACACTCATTAAAACAATTGCATCCAGATTATCAATTTGATACGGATCTGACATCTAAAAATCTAGAAATTAAAATGAAACCTCATCAATTCGAACAATTATTTTTAATCTTTATTGATAATGCAATCAAATATGATGTGAAGAATAAGAAAATTAAAGTTAAGACAAGGTTAAAAAATAAGCAAAAAATAATTGAAATTACAGATAATGGAATTGGTATTCCAGAGGAAGATCAAGATTTCATTTTTGATCGCTTTTATCGAGTGGATAAATCTCGTTCAAGAAGTCAAGGCGGTAATGGACTCGGATTATCTATTGCGCAAAAAATCATTCAATTAAACGGTGGATCGATTAAAATTAAAAGTGAAATTAACAAAGGAACAACGTTTAAAATCATATTTTAATCATGTCTGAGACGTCAATTAAAGTCATAGGATCAATTATTTAAGTACACATTAGCTATGACTAATGTATAAGAACGGCTATAAAACAAATAAACAGTGGTTCTTTATCATTTCTGTGGAACTCACCTCCCAAAATTTACAATAAAATACATCTATAAACCTAGAAGAATCAACGCTTTTGTTGATTCTTCTTTTTAGCATATAAATAGGTAAATCTACTTTAACAAATAACTAAATAGTGATATTATTACATTGTAAGCGTTTCAACATTTTTGTGGAGGGTGTAAAATGACTAACGAAAGAAAAGAAGTTTCAGAGGCTCCTGTAAACTTCGGTGCGAATTTAGGTCTAATGTTAGATCTATATGATGACTTTTTACAAGATCCATCATCTGTACCAGAAGATTTACAAGTCTTATTCAGCACAATTAAGAATGATGACTCAATTGTACCAGCTTTAAAAAGTACAAGTAGTCAAAATAGCGACGGCACAATTAAGCGTGTCATGCGTTTAATTGATAATATTCGCCAATACGGGCATCTTAAAGCCGATATTTATCCTGTAAATCCTCCGAAAAGGAAACATGTACCTAAATTAGAGATTGAAGACTTTGATTTAGATCAACAGACTTTGGAAGGTATATCAGCAGGAATTGTTTCAGATCACTTTGCCGACATTTATGATAATGCTTATGAAGCAATTTTAAGAATGGAAAAACGTTACAAAGGACCAATTGCATTTGAGTATACACATATTAATAACAATACCGAACGTGGTTGGTTAAAAAGAAGAATTGAAACGCCATATAAAGTAACGTTAAATAATAACGAAAAAAGGGCACTATTCAAACAATTAGCGTATGTTGAAGGGTTTGAAAAATATCTTCATAAAAACTTCGTTGGTGCTAAGCGTTTTTCAATTGAAGGGGTAGACGCACTTGTACCGATGTTACAACGTACTATTACGATTGCTGCGAAAGAAGGTATTAAAAATATACAAATAGGCATGGCTCACCGTGGACGTTTAAACGTTTTAACGCATGTCTTAGAAAAACCGTACGAAATGATGATTTCAGAATTTATGCATACAGATCCAATGAAATTCTTACCTGAAGATGGTAGCTTGCAGTTAACTGCTGGATGGACTGGTGATGTGAAATATCACCTTGGTGGCATTAAAACTACTGATTCATACGGTACAATGCAGCGTATTGCACTGGCAAACAATCCAAGTCACTTGGAAATTGTTGCACCTGTTGTTGAAGGGCGTACAAGAGCAGCACAAGATGATACACAGCGTGCTGGGGCTCCGACGACTGATCATCATAAAGCAATGCCAATTATTATACACGGCGATGCTGCTTATCCTGGTCAAGGAATTAACTTCGAAACAATGAACTTAGGCAACTTGAAAGGCTATTCTACGGGTGGTTCATTGCATATTATTACTAACAATAGAATTGGATTTACTACAGAACCAATTGATGCACGTTCAACAACTTATTCTACAGATGTGGCTAAAGGTTATGATGTGCCAATATTCCATGTCAATGCTGATGACGTTGAAGCTACTATTGAAGCAATTGATATTGCAATGGAATTTAGGAAAGAGTTTCATAAAGACGTCGTTATTGATTTAGTAGGTTATCGTCGTTTCGGACATAACGAAATGGATGAACCATCAATTACTAATCCAGTTCCTTATCAGAATATTCGCAAACATGACTCTGTTGAATATGTGTTTGGTAAAAAGCTTGTTAATGAAGGTGTCATTTCAGAAGATGAAATGAATTCATTTATAGAACAAGTCCAAAAGGAACTAAGACAAGCACATGATAAAATTAATAAAGCTGATAAAATGGATAATCCAGATATGGAAAAGCCTGCAGATCTTGCATTACCGTTACAAGCAGACGAACAATCATTTACGTTTGATCACTTGAAAGAAATAAATGATGCATTGTTAACATATCCGGATGGCTTTAACATTTTGAAAAAGTTAAACAAAGTTCTTGAGAAGCGTCATGAGCCATTTAATAAGGAAGATGGTTTAGTTGATTGGGCACAAGCAGAACAACTTGCATTTGCGACAATTTTACAAGATGGTACACCGATTCGCTTAACTGGTCAAGATAGTGAACGTGGTACATTCAGTCATAGGCATGCCGTGTTACATGATGAGCAAACAGGTGAAACATATACACCTTTACATCATGTTCCTGATCAAAAAGCGACATTTGATATACACAATTCTCCGCTTTCAGAAGCAGCAGTAGTTGGTTTTGAATACGGCTATAATGTGGAAAACAAAAAAAGCTTCAATATTTGGGAAGCACAATATGGTGATTTTGCAAATATGTCACAAATGATTTTTGACAACTTCTTATTCAGTTCTCGCTCAAAATGGGGAGAACGTTCAGGATTAACATTATTCTTACCTCATGCATATGAGGGTCAAGGACCTGAACATTCATCAGCAAGATTAGAGAGGTTTTTACAATTAGCTGCTGAAAATAATTGCACAGTTGTCAACTTATCTAGTTCAAGTAATTATTTCCACTTATTGCGTGCACAAGCGGCTAGTTTAGATTCTGAACAAATGCGACCATTAGTTGTTATGTCGCCAAAAAGCTTGCTGAGAAATAAAACAGTTGCAAAACCAATTGATGAATTTACTTCTGGTGGATTTGAGCCAATTTTGACAGAATCATATCAAGCGGATAAGGTTACAAAAGTTATTTTAGCAACTGGTAAAATGTTCATTGATTTAAAAGAAGCATTAGCTAAAAATCCAGACGAATCAGTATTACTCGTTGCGATTGAAAGATTGTATCCATTCCCAGAGGAAGAGATTGAAGCATTACTAGCACAATTGCCAAACCTTGAAGAAGTGTCATGGGTACAAGAAGAACCTAAAAATCAAGGTGCCTGGTTATATGTTTATCCATATGTTAAAGTGCTAGTTGCAGATAAATATGATTTAAGTTATCATGGCAGAATTCAAAGGGCTGCTCCAGCTGAAGGCGATGGAGAAATTCATAAACTTGTTCAAAATAAAATTATAGAAAATGCATTAAAAAATAACTAGGGGGAAATAAGTCATGCCAGAGGTTAAAGTTCCAGAATTAGCAGAATCTATTACAGAAGGTACCATTGCAGAATGGTTGAAAAACGTAGGGGATAGCGTAGAAAAAGGTGAAGCTATTCTTGAATTAGAAACTGATAAAGTTAATGTCGAAGTTGTATCTGAAGAAGCAGGTGTATTATCTGAACAACTTGCAAGTGAAGGCGACACTGTAGAAGTTGGACAAGCAATTGCTGTCATCGGCGAAGGTAGTGGCAATGCTTCTAAAGAAAATAGTAACGACAATACTCCACAACAAAATGAAGAAACAAATAATAAAAAAGAAGAAACAACAAATAAATCGGCAGATAAAGCTGAAGTCAATCAAACAACTGATGACAATCAGCAGCGTGTTAATGCTACACCTTCTGCGCGTCGATATGCTCGTGAAAATGGTGTGAATCTTGCTGAAGTAAGTCCGAAAACAAATGATCTTGTTCGTAAAGAAGATATTGATAAGAAACAACAGGCACCGGCATCAACACAAACAACACAACAAGCACCTGCAAAAGAAGAGAAAAAATACAATCAATATCCTACAAAACCAGTGATTCGTGAAAAAATGTCACGCAGAAAGAAAACAGCTGCTAAAAAATTATTAGAGGTATCTAATAATACAGCTATGTTAACAACTTTTAACGAAGTTGACATGACAAATGTTATGGAATTGCGTAAACGTAAGAAAGACCAATTTATGAAAGATCATGATGGTACTAAATTAGGATTTATGTCATTCTTTACTAAAGCTTCTGTAGCAGCTTTGAAAAAGTATCCAGAAGTTAATGCAGAAATCGACGGCGACGACATGATTACGAAACAATATTATGATATTGGTGTAGCTGTTTCTACAGATGATGGATTATTAGTACCATTCGTAAGAGATTGTGATAAAAAGAATTTTGCAGAAATCGAAGCAGAAATTGCTAATTTAGCAGTTAAAGCACGAGAGAAAAAACTTGGCTTAGATGATATGGTTAATGGTTCATTTACGATTACAAATGGCGGTATTTTTGGATCAATGATGAGTACGCCAATTATCAATGGTAATCAAGCTGCAATTTTAGGCATGCATTCAATTATTACAAGACCAATTGCGATTGATCAAGATACAATCGAAAATCGTCCAATGATGTATATTGCATTAAGCTATGATCATAGAATTATTGACGGTAAAGAAGCAGTTGGATTCTTAAAAACAATTAAAGAATTAATTGAAAACCCAGAAGACTTATTATTAGAATCTTAATCCACAACACAAAATAGTTTACTATTCCTAAAAACGGGATCAAATCAATAACAAACAGCAGTAAGATTATTTTCTAGTCGAAATATCTTACTGCTGTACTTTATTTTTATAATGATTCGTATTAAAATGTGGGTTTATTTTTGACTACTTAAAAAATATATCATTTCTATTGAAATAGACTCACAATAGAAATATAGGTAGAATAGCGTGTTTCAATATGCTAATGAATGCATTTTAGATAATAACAAACGATGAAATTTATGAATTCTATAAGCGCCTTTAGTTAATTTAAAATCATCTGAACATGATGTAAATTCGCTTTATGGACACGACATATATATGTTTTTCATGTCCTACAAAAAACGAAATATTCAATTGCTATATACTGATACTCATTAATGACATACTCAATAGCAACCATAACTATATTATGTTACCTATTTAAATGAAATAGTTCTTTTAAAGAAATACATTTTTCACATATTAATCTATAATCAAAATCAACTGACCGATATTCTATAATTTATGATTAAAATAAGTTATAATATAATAGTAAAGATAAAGATAGAGGTGGCTATAATGTGTGGACTTAGAAGTATAACATTAGGTACAACAAATATAGAACAGACAAAACATTTCATGGTTGACATATTAGGATTAAATTGTGAAGAACTTCTTGAAAACTCAATTCGTTTCGGCGATGCAGATATAAGCCCAGGAACAAGACTTCAATTTATACAAGTTCCAAGTGAGCAATTAGAAGAATCTCACTTTGTTGGTATTGGATTACGTACACCAACTGACTCAGGTTTAGAGGAGTATGCGGAAATATTATCGAGTAAAGAAATTCCATTTACAACAACTAAAGAGCTAAATGGTAATAAATATTTTAGTTTTGAAGATAATAACGGTCATATTTTCTCAATTTACTCAAATGAGAATAATTATGGCGTCGGTTTAGGAATGCCTTCTTTCGAAAGTGCTGTCAATCCGTTACATCAAGTGCAAGGTTTAGGACCAGTGATTCTTAAAGTGAATCATGTAGATATTACAGGTCAAATTTTAACAAATATATTCGGACTTGAAGTATTTGCAGAATACCAACCCTTCGACAATGCTGACTATCATGTACAAGTATTCAAAATTGGAACGGGTGGTCTAGGTGGCGAAATACATTTAATGCCTGTAGAAACCGAAATGACAATGCCTGAATATGGTGCAGTCGATCAAGTTGAGTTTGAAACGAAAGATGCAGATTTCTTTAATCAAGCGAAATCGCGCTTAGATGAAGTGGAAATACCATATCAAACGCTTGAGCAAGATGATATTGAATCAATTAGAATTACTGAAAACAGTGGATTATCGTTTATATTCACTTTACAAAAATAATTTTTTTACGATAGTGAGGACAAAATTTATGTTACATGAAACTTGGAAAGAACGTACACCAATCAAGAAAGTAGAAGTCATTAATACAGATGCAAAGAAATTTACAGTTTCTGACATGTTAACTGTAGGCAAACAATATGATGTTATCAACGAAACTGAAGAATATTATCAAATAATAGATAATTCAGGATTAATTGGCGGTTACTATAAAACATATTTCAAAGAAGTTTAAACGCATAATTATTGAAATGAAGCCTAATATGAGATTTTCAATTAGTAAATTTGGTAAAATATAAACAATTCGCATACTAAGCATTGCGTTTTATATCAGAATAGAATAGTAAACTAAGGCATTTGGAGAACTTATTCCATGTCTTAGTTTTTTAATTTATTTAAAGGAGAACGTTTTAAAATGGCACTAAAACATTATAAGAATTCAGATTCAACAGTTTTCAATGATGCGAAGGCATTATTCGATTTAAATAAAAATATTTTACTTAAAGGT
The DNA here is from genome assembly GCF_054165785.1 of Staphylococcus sp. SA22. Lineage (NCBI taxonomy): Bacteria > Bacillati > Bacillota > Bacilli > Caryophanales > Staphylococcaceae > Staphylococcus > Staphylococcus sp. SA22. Next base: position 213,219 of record NZ_JBSZQY010000001.1, read on the forward strand.
CCAACAGGTTCAGGGAAAACGAAGTTGGCAGAAACATTAAGTGAAGTTGTTGATACACCCATGCATCAAGTCAACTGTTCTGTTGATTTAGATACAGAAAGCTTATTAGGCTTTAAAACAATTAAAACAAATGCGGAAGGACAACAAGAAATTGTCTTTGTAGATGGTCCAGTTATTAAAGCTATGAAAGAGGGGCATATTTTATATATTGATGAAATAAATATGGCTAAACCTGAAACATTGCCTGTATTAAATGGGGTCTTAGATTATCGTCGTCAAATTACGAATCCATACACTGGTGAAGTAATCAAAGCTGTACCAGGATTTAACGTTATAGCAGCGATAAATGAAGGTTATGTTGGTACATTGCCAATGAATGAAGCACTAAAAAATCGCTTTGTTGTTATTCACGTTGACTATATTGATGGGGACATTTTAAAAAATGTGATTAAAGAGCAAAGTTTATTACAAGATGATAAACAAATCGAACAAATTATAAAGTTTAACGAAGATTTACGTACTATGTCTAAGCAGGGACAAATTTCTGAAGAAGCCGCTAGTATCCGTGCATTATTAGACTTGTGTGATTTAATCACTGTAATGCCAGTTGAACGTGCAATTAAACGTACAATTATTGATAAATTGGAAGATGAACGTGAACAACAAGCAATATATAATGCTGTAGAACTAAACTTTTAAAGAGGGATAAAACATGAGTGATCGTTTCATAAAATTTAACGACGAACAGTTAGATGCCAAGCAAGTAATGATGTTGCAAGACTTAGCTCGACTCTTATTAAAAAATGAACAAACACAAGTTAAAATCCAAAAATTCCCTTACTATAATCCTGTTCAAAATGTTTTGATTACGAGTTGGTTTTGGTCACATCGACCAAGCCATATCGAAATGGCTGGTTTAAAAACAGATGTTATGTTAGCTGCTTACGGTTATCATATGATGGATGTACAAATTGTAAATGAAGTAGTACAAGATAAAACTTTTAAACACCCTAAATTTTATCAACAACTTTTTAAATTATTAGAAGATATGCGCGTATTAAATTCTATTAAAGTTGAGCGCCCAAGTACTGCTAAATTAATTGATCTTCGCTTAGATACACGGATATCATATACGGAATCTCAAATTAAAGTGTATCGTACTAAAACACAATATACAGATTTATTATTTTTGTATTTAGAACATGCATTTTTAAGTCAAGATTTCTTTGATATACCATCTATACATTCAGATTTAGATGATATTTTAGTTAATATGTTCTTATATTTACCTAATTTTTTCCAAAATCAAAATTCTGAAGATAATATGTATCTGGCTCAAAGAATTATGTATCAAGTAGATGATATTTTAAAAGAAGATATGCTAAACGAATATTATTACTTACCTAAAACACTATATAATACATTAGCTAGTCCAGAGTTTGAAGATTTAAAGAGAACTGATGCAAGTCAAGTCGATGGGCAAGATGATACTTCAGAAGATGATGATAACCAAAGTGAAAAAGCTGACTCTAAATCTGCAGATAGTGAATCAAAAGGTGGCGCTTATTTAGAAATGGAGCTTCACGAAGGACAAAATAGTGAAACATTGGGTAATGATGAAGCACGTGAAGGCGATGCTACAGACGATATGACTGATATGATGACCAAAAAGGGCAAAGGATCAAACGATACGCTAAATCGTGAAGAAGGCGATGCTGTTGGTCAAAGCCAGGCATTTCAACTTGATGGTGTGAACAAAAATGTAGAAATAAAATGGCAAATTCCTGAAATTGAGCCACAATATGTTTTAGAATATCAAGAATCGAAACAAGACGTACAATATGAAATCAAAGACTTAATTCAAATTATAAAGAAAACGATTGAACGAGAACAACGAGATGCACGTTTTAATTTAACAAAAGGGCGATTACAAAAGGATTTAATTAATTGGTTTATCGACGATCAGTATAAATTGTTTTACAAAAAACAAGATTTAAGTAAATCATTTGATGCGACGTTTACATTGTTAATTGATGCGTCAGCAAGTATGCATGATAAAATGGCTGAAACGAAGAAAGGTGTAGTGTTATTCCACGAGACGTTAAAAGCATTGAACATTAAACATGAAATTTTATCATTCAGTGAGGATGCCTTTGATTCAGACGAGCATGCACAACCAAATATCATTAATGAGATTATTAACTATGATTACTCAACCTTTGAAAAAGATGGCCCACGTATTATGGCACTTGAACCTCAAGATGATAATCGTGATGGTGTTGCTATTAGAGTTGCAAGTGAACGATTAATGCGTCGAAATCAACATCAACGATTTTTAATCGTATTTTCAGACGGCGAACCGTCTGCATTTAATTATAGTCAAGATGGTATTATTGATACGTATGAAGCTGTAGAAATGTCGCGTAAATTTGGCATTGAAGTATTTAATGTATTTTTGAGTCAAGATCCAATAACTGAAGATGTTGAACAAACAATTCATAATATTTATGGTCAATATGCTATTTTCGTTGAAGGTGTTGCGCATTTACCTGGACATCTCTCTCCATTATTAAAAAAATTACTACTTAAATCTTTATAAATAAATTTAAAATATGAGTTTATATGAAATTGTGAATAAAAGTCATCAGTTACTATTTAAAAAGTAAATTTGAAGAATTTTATTTTCTGTCATAATTTGATTTAAACAACACATGTGTTTTGTTTCTGCTATGTACAACATATTTCATATAGACTCTTTATTATTTTTTGTGCTAAAATATTTACTTGTAAATTATTTCGTGTTTTAAAAAAAGGAGTAACTCTATGAATAAAAATACATGGGTCATTGGGTTTACGCTCTTCGCTATGTTTTTTGGCGCAGGCAATCTAATTTTTCCTCCTAATCTCGGATTGGATAGTGGTCAATTTTTCTGGCCCGCCATTTTAGCGTTTGTTCTAACTGGGATTGGTTTACCATTATTAGGTGTGATTGTAGGTGCACTTGATAAAGAAGGATATATTGGCGCATTAAATAAAATTTCACCTAAATTTTCAATATTGTTCTTAATCATCATTTATTTGACTATAGGGCCACTTTTCGCAATACCTAGAACTGCATCTACATCTTTTGAAATGACAATTACACCAATTATACATAGCAATAGTAGTATCGCTTTATTTATATTTACGATTATCTACTTCATAGTCGTTTTGTATATTTGTTTAAATCCATCTAAGTTAATCGATCGTATTGGTTCATTATTAACACCATTATTATTGATTACTATTTTAGCGATGATTATTAAGGGATACTTAGATTTTAGCGGTAATAGTGCTGGAAAGGGCAATGAAGCACTATATCATTCTAATTTTTCAAGTTTTGCTGAAGGCTTTACACAAGGCTATTTAACAATGGATGCCATTGCAGCAATTGCATTTTCAATGATTGTTGTTAATGCAGTAAAACTAACAGGTATTACTAAAACAAATCAAATATTCAAACAAACTTTGACTGCTGGTTTAATTGCAGCGGTTGCTTTAATTTTCATATATATTTCATTAGGTTATATTGGTAATCATATGCCAGTAAGTGACATGACGTTAGATCAATTGAAATCCAAAGATCGAAACATTGGGACATATTTATTAACGACAATGGCTTCAACAGGATTTGGTTCATTCGGAAAATATTTATTGGGCATCATTGTGGCGTTGGCATGTCTAACTACAGCATGCGGACTTATTGTTGCAGTTTCTGAATATTTCCATAGAATCGTACCTAAAGTATCATACAAAGCATTTGTATTAGTTTTCATTTTAATGAGTTTTATTATTGCTAACCAAGGTTTAAATGCTGTTATCTCAATGTCAATTCCGGTATTAAGCATTGTATACCCAGTAGCAATAACTGTTGTGTTATTAATTTTAATTGCCAAATTCATACCGACAAAACGCATTTCACAACAAATTCCAGTTATTATCGTATTTATATTGTCGATTTTCAGTGTTATTAGTAAGTTAGGTTGGCTGAAAATTAACTTTATAGAATCATTGCCTCTAAGAGCGTATTCTTTAGAGTGGTTCCCAGTAGCAATTATTGCAACGATATTAGGCTATCTAGTCGGCATATTTGTAAAACAAGATCCAATTAAATATCAACAGGAATAACGAATAATATAAAAGGAAGCATCTCCAATTTAATCTTAGGATGCTTCCTTTTTTGTTATATCTAATTCGTAATTTATGATTGTTTATTCGGTCCTTTGATGTTCACTAAATGTGACTTTAAATCTTGTTCTAATTGTTGTAATTCTTTTTCAGCTAATTGTCGTTCTTCGCGACCGTGTTGTTGAATAATTAATGTTTCTTCAATTGTTTCAATAATGTTACGCTGTGTACGTTTCAATGTATCAAGGTCAACAATGCCACGCTCATTTTCTGTTGCAGTTTCAATCGCATTTTGTTTCAACATTTCAGCATTTGCTGTTAATAAATCATTAGTTGTATCAGTGACAGCTCGCTGTGCAGCAACTGCATTACGTTGTCTCATTAATGTAAGCGCAATGGCCATTTGATTTTTCCATAGTGGAATACTTGTCAAAATTGAACTTTGTATCTTCTCGGCAAGGGCTTGATTAACATTTTGAATCATACGAATTTGTGGCGCAGTTTGCAACGCTATTTGTCTTGAAAGCTGTAAGTCATATATGCGTTTATCTAGTCTATCTATAAATTGCTGCATATCTGCAACTTGTTGAATATCCATTTGATTAGTGGATTGCTGCGCTTGCTGTTGCAATTGTGGTAGCTTTTCATTTTCTAATTGCAACTTTTTTTGCTGTGCAGCAATGATATGCAATGATAAGTCATCAAAGTATTGTTTGTTTTTATCATATAGCGTATCTAATAATTCAATATCTCTTGTTAAATGTGTTTGATGTTTCTGCAGTTGAATCGTTATGCGATCGACTTGAGCACTAACTGATTGCATTCTTGAAAAGATTTCATTGATAGACGACTTTGCTCTGCTAAAAATTCTTTTTAACATAGATGGTTTATCAGTATTTAACTCATTTGGATTAACTGACTTTAGTTTTGACATGAGATCTGACAAAGTATCTCCAATAGGACCAACATCTTTACTTTGTACTTCATCCAACATTTGATGTGAAAATTGAGACATTTGTTTCTGTAAACCAGAACCAAACGCTAATAAACCTTCATTGTCTAAAGGGTTAATTTGTTTACTGATTGTGTCTACCTGTTTTTGTTGTTCAATTGTTAACTTTTCTTTTTGAATAGTAGTATTCGATAATTCTTTATCGCTTATAAAATCATCTAGTGGATGGCTTTCTTTGAAACTTTTATTTTCAGTCATCAATCATCTCTCCAATAGTTGCTATTTTACATCAATCTTGATGATGCTTTTGATGTAACTTATTTAATTCCATTTCAATATCTAAACGTTCATAATCATCTTCGTTGAGACGCTTTAAATCAGCGATTAATGTTCGTTTGACCTCATCCAAAGTAATTCGTGTTTGTTCTAATTTTTGCTGTTCATTAATTGATTTTTTGGGCATTTTTGCTAGACGTGTATATGCATCAACCAAATTTAATGCATTATCAATATGAGAATAAAAAAAGCCTTCAACTTTATAAAATGATGCAGGTCTCTGTCTAACTGTCGTATAAATAGAACGTGAAATTTGATATATATCATTAATCTGCCTAAAATCTTTAATTGATCTTATATTGACATACGTTTTTAAAATACCTCTAAGTTTTTGATGTGTATGATTTAACTGATTTCGAATATAGCGATAGTCTTTTCTAGTCAAACCAATTTCGTTTAAATATTTGCGTGAAGTGAGTTTTTGTATCGGTAGGTATGTCATTAAAAAGCCAACAATACCAATAGACATATCAATTAAAAAAGATACATCAAGTGCAATCATCCCAAATATGCTTGTTAAAAACGCTACAGGAATTCCCACTAACACCCCAAATATATGAGAAATATTATATCTCACTGTCATCTTCCTTTATTTAGCATTTTATATTGATCGAAAATCCGATAATTTTTGATTTAGTTCTAACTCTTCAAGTTGATGGCTCGTTACATTTGATGCTGGTGAGGCACCTTCAATTACACCTTGAATAAATCTCTCTATATCTGCGTCATCCCCTTGTGCATATATCTCTACATAGTCATCTACATTTTGAACAGTACCGACAATGTTATAGTTCATTGCAATGCGTTGTGTAAAATATCTAAATCCGACGCCTTGAACGCGTCCGAATACTTGTAAATGTATATGTCTCATTTTTACCACCTCATAATATTATTATACGTAGTTTTACTTAAAAAAACTAATAATTACTATAGTTAATACTTTGTTTCAAGTCGTCAAACTTGATTTTCAGAGGATAAAGGTATAAAAATAAGTATAGAGTTTTTGAAGTATGGAAGGGGTCTTTAATAATGTGGACAGTTACCAAAATTAGAGCCGATTATGAGGGATGGTGGTTATTCAGTGACTGGCCAGAAAACATTGTTGAAAAATATCAATATCAAGATTTTGATGACATGTTTAAGCACTATCAACAATTGATTAATCAATGTAAAGTTCAGTTCGATAATTATGTCACAGGCAAATATAATATTTATGCATTTTATAATAATTGTGACATGAACTATTGCGAAGATTGTGAAGAGGATTTACAAATATTTTATAGTTTCATTGTTTTACAAAATAATGAAGTATATTATAAACTACCAATAATTGATTAAATGAATATTTTTTATTATTGTATTGCAATTTGGTAATAACTGCACTATAATACAAGTTAAGCAGATGATTATTCCATATTGCAAAGAATATTTGAGTGAAATTTGCATGTCTTTTTTGTAATATGCGAATAAGCATATTGAATGAATTTTAGTCTTGGAGGTTTCAGATTATGAAACAAGGTACAGTTAAATGGTTTAACGCTGAAAAAGGATTCGGCTTTATCGAAGTTGAAGGAGAAAATGACGTATTCGTACATTTTTCAGCAATTAACCAAGATGGTTACAAATCATTAGAAGAAGGTCAAGCTGTTGAGTTTGAAGTAGTTGAAGGCGACCGCGGTCCACAAGCTGCAAACGTTGTTAAACTATAATTCTTAGATTTGAATCATTGATTTTAACTAACACCTTACCAAGAAGTAAGGTGTTTTTATATGCTTATTACAAATACTTAACGCGATGAGTTTCTCAACCAAATTGAGAACTCTTTTTTTATATCACCAACATTGTTTGCAATAGAAAATTATATTTATATAATATAATTATGGTGTACAACGACGAGGTGATTTTATGAAATATCTTATCCTTAGTTTAGTTGCTAATTTATTAGTTTTCGGTGTATTATCTGCAATTGGTTTAAATATTAATATTTTAGCAGCAATGATGATGATTCTAGTTATTCCAATTACGATATCAGGAATATTATTCTTTAAAACTAATTTAGATAAGACATACATATTTTTTAACATAATTTTTATAGACTTTTATTACTATATTTACAATGTACATTTAATGGCCTTACCAAGATTTAATAGTTATATTAAAACAGAGATGATGGAATTAGAACATATTGATGTATTAATTACAAGTAAAGATTTTGGATTTGATGAAATTTTATTTTTTACACTGTATTTGTTATTAATCCTTATCATTTTATATTATTTAAAAAAGCAAGTTAAAACTAAAAGTTAAAGCCTAATTATTTTTGTTTCATAGTTTATTTTATAAATGAGTGATACTATGGCATTACTCTAACTTATTTATCCTTAGATTTTTTAATGATAAAATATATTAAAATGAATTGTTATTCACAGGGGGAGATCATATGCATGTGCCAAAGTATTTTCAAGTAGATGATTTTAAAGAAATCGAAAAGTTTATTCATAGTAATTCTTTTGGAATGATTGTAACTGTGGATCGAGTAAAGCCTATAGCTACCCATGTACCATTAGTTTTAGATAAAAAAGGGGACGACTATTATATTAGTGGGCATCTAGCTAAAACAAATCCTCAATGTAATACATTAAAAGATAATCAAAATGTATTAATCATATATCAAGGTGCACATTCTTACGTTTCTTCAGCGTGGTATGAAAAAGAAAATGTACCTACATGGAATTATCAAGCAGTTCATTTATATGGTGAATCAAGTATATTAAGTGAGGAAGAAACAATAGATGACTTGAAAAGACTATTGGTAAAGTATGAAAGGCATCGTGAAGACCCAGTATTATGGGACAATATTTCTGAAAATACCAAAATGCAGGCCAAAGGTATTGTAGGCTTTAAAGTCAAGATACACAAGATAGAGGCTGCATACAAAATGAGTCAGAATCGTAATGAAAAGGATTATAATAACATAATTGAAAAGCTAGAAGATGAATCTAATGCAAGCAGTGTTGCTGTAGCTCAAGTAATGAAAAATATTCATCCATATTCATAAACCAACAAGCAATAAACTCTTAATTAAATAATCTTAAAAATTCCCCGAGTCACAGTATAATTTTCTGTTCTTCGGGGATTACTTTGTTTATTTTTATTTTGTATCATTAATAATAAGTTGTCTTAACGATTGTCGCTTTATAACTTCACGTGCTTTGCCATCTTTTAAGAAAAACACAGAAGGCTTTTGCATTTGGTTGTAATTGGATGCCATAGAGTAATGATATGCACCAGTTGATAATATAACAAGATAGTCTCCACGTTTGACTGATGAAGGTAATTTAGCGTCTTTAATAATGATATCACCAGACTCACATAATTTTCCAGCTATAGTTACACTGTCATCTGCTTCTTCATTTCTATTAACAAGCAATGCTTGATACTTTGCGTCATAAAGTGCAGTTCTGATATGATCACTCATACCGCCATCGATTGAAACATATTTATTAATCTCTGGAATCTCTTTAATGGTTCCAACTTCATATAAAGTAACGCCAGCTTCACCTACAATAGATCGTCCCGGTTCAATACCTATTTCTGGTGCATCTATACCTAGAACTTTAATTTCAGATTTTATTGCGTCTGTAATATCTTTAATACCACTTTCGATAGGGAAACTTTCGTCACCTTCAACATATTTAATACCAAAGCCACCACCAAGGTTTAATAATTCAACTTGAATGCCTTGCTCTTTAAGCCAACGTAAAACAATTTTAGCAGTTTCAATAAATGCTTCTGTACCTTCAATCTGTGAACCAATATGACAATGTACACCTTTTAATTTAAGATGTTTAGATTGTTGCACTTTGTTAATTGCTTGTTTAGCTAAGCCATATTGAATTGATAAGCCAAACTTACTATCTTCTTGACCAGTTTGAATAAATTCGTGTGTATGTGCTTCAACACCTGGATTAACTCGTAATACAACTTGAACCGTATCATTAGCATAGCGGTCTATTAATTCAATTTCTTCTAATGAATCTATAACAAAATAACCGATGTTATTTTCTAAAGCATACCTAATTTCATGTTTCGTTTTATTGTTACCATGGAAATGGATCCGACTCGGTTCAAAACCTGCTTCTAACGCTGTATATAATTCACCTTCAGAAACAACATCTAACTGTAAATCTTCCTCAGCTACAAGTTTGACCATTTGAATGCAAGTAAATGCCTTTGAGGCGTATGAAATATTGTATTTTAATCCACTATCTTTAAATGCGCGATGGTAACGGCGCATCTGTTCTCTAATTTGCAGTTCATCATAAACAATGGTAGGTGTACCAAAGCTTTGCGCAATCGTTTTTAAACTAATACCATCCATTGTTAATTCGCCATTTTGATTATATTTAACAGTCATTTGAAATGTACTCCTTTTTTAAAGAATCATGATTCATAGCACTTAATTGTTCAGAATTTGCACCAACACCTTTAAAAGTATATTCATCGATGCGGATATCATTATTATAAAGAATAACTTCATCTTGTGCATGTACATTGCCATCTACTTCAACAAACATATGGCTCATCATTAATGCACGTATCGGGTAGCGTTTACCATTGATAAGTGCTTCATGTTTAGCACGAGTTCTTAAAATTCCATCGCCATAACCGATATCAACTACAGCTAATTTTGTATTGTTTTTAGTCACTTCAAAGGCAAAGCTATAACCGCAATAATCACCCGCTTGTACTTCGCGCACTTGAATAACATGTGCTTTTACAGTTAATGACTGAACTATATCATGTTGATTCAGTGAACTATATGGTCTTGAACCGTATAACGCAATACCTACACGCGCATGTGTATGGTGGGGTAGTAATATTTGTCCTTCCCGATAAAAACTCGCACTATTTTGAGCATGGATTAGGTCGAACTGATAACCTTCAGATAAGAGTGCTTCAACAATTTCCATCCATTGTGAACGTTCAATATTATAATCTGACACATCGAATTCATCAGCATATCCAAAATGGGTCCATAAACCACTAATGATCATTTTTGCATTTTGATTTTGATGGTGATCTTTCAATACTTCTTTAATTTCGTTTAAATCTTTAAATCCAGACCGATGTAATAAATTTTCAAATTCTAAGTGAACATGAATACCTACTAAATCATCTTTATGGTTATAGTAATATGTCAACGACGGCAAAGTCATGTGTATTTGATGTTCACGGACTAAATCAAACTCGTAAACTGCATTCATTAAAAAGATTGTTGCATCTGGAGCAAGTTGTCTAATTTGAATTGCTTCTCGTAGTGATGTTGTACTAAATGTATCTATACCTGCATGGATAAACTGAGTTACAGCAAATTCTAGGTCATAGTGATATGCATTATTTTTAACAACTGCCATTAATGGCTGATTGTTTTTGACTGTGATTGCATTTTGTAAAAATATTTTCTTATTTACAGACCATGTTGCTGTCAATGTATTACACCTCTTTGTAATTATTTAATAAATTTTCGTAAAAATTAGCCACGTTTATTAACACTTTTTCATCAAAATTTAAATGTGATGTGTGCAAACCAGTTACAAAACCTTTATCTTCATTTCGTGTTCCTATAAAAACAAAGTAAGCTGGAGCTAGTTGTTGACCATAAAAACTAAAATCTTCCCCAAATAAGAATGGCGTTGGTTTGTCATAGACATTTAAATCAGCTTTTATTAAAGCGTCCTCTATTTGAGTACGTAATTTCGGACTATTGATTGTAGGGGGATAACCTTCTGCAAATTTAACTTCACAGTCTACATTAAACAGAAGCTTGACACTTTCTGCTATCTTTTGCATTTGATTTTTAACGATTGTTAAATCATCAATATCATATGTACGAATTGTACCTTCTAAATAACCATTACTTGGTACAGTATTAATCGCTTCACCAGCTTTAAAATGACCAATATGAACAATATTTCGTTTCAAACCGTTAAGGTGAAATTGTTGAATTTGTGATATTTGAGTTAATACATGTTGTAATGCTTCACCACAAGAATGACCTTGTTCTTTATCAGCAACATGACTTGACAGGCCTGTTAAGAAAAAGCGATACTCTGTTGCACTGGCCGTAATTTCTTCATCTCTTATCACTGCAATGCCTTCATCAGCAAATGGATTAACATGAATACCAAATACCGCTTCAATTGGATACTTATCAAAGGCACCGGCTTTTATTAATCGATTTGCACCGCCACCAGTTTCTTCTGCAGGTTGGAAAATGAAAACGACATTTTGCGGTAATTGACCCGCATCTTGCATGTCTTTGCAACGTTGTACAAAAAGCATTAATGCAGTTGTATGACCATCATGTCCACAAGCATGCATCACATGATCAGATTGACTGCGATAAGGCACATCATTTTCCTCTAAAATAGGTAACGCATCAATATCAGCTCTATACGCTATCGTATGTGAGCCATTACCTTCTAAGTATGCAATGACGCCAGTTTCCAATGGGCAATCGTATTTAATATTTAAACTATCTAAAAATGCTTTAATATAAGCAGTTGTTTCAAATTCATGTAAGCTTAATTCAGGATGTTGATGTAAATGACGGCGATGTTTCGTAACAAATTCTAATTCATTCATAATTATCAATCCTTTGTGTTAAATTACTATATAAATAGTGTAACGTATTTCGAAATTTGTGATCATAAGTTTATTCAATGATAAACAATAAGGTTGAGACATAATCGTATCTCAACCTTGAAATTATTATACGTTGACGTCACTAGTCATTCAGTTTTCTTAATGCTGCTACAATCTCTTTTTTAGTATCTTGTACTTCAGAAGCTTGCTTAATCACTTTCGCAGGTGTACCAGCAACAACTGCACCAGCTGGTACATCTTGTGTCACAATCGCGCCAGCTGCAACAATAGCACCTTTACCAACACATACACCTTCTAAAATAACTGCATTTGCACCGATTAATACATCATCCTCGATTATAACTGGTGAAGCACTAGGGGGTTCAATCACGCCTGCTAATACTGCGCCAGCCCCTACATGTACATTTTTACCAGTTGTAGCACGACCACCGAGAGTAGCATTCATATCAATCATCGTACCTTCGCCAACGACTGCGCCAATATTAATTGTTGCGCCCATCATAACGACAGCACCATCTTCAATAATAGCTTGTTCTCTAATAAATGCACCTGGTTCAATACGTGCATTAGTATTTGTTAAGTCTTTTAATGGAATGGCAGAATTGCGGCGATCCATTTCAATTTCTATATCTTCGAATTGACTACCATATGTTTCGTAAAAAGGTTTCCAATCATCTGCTTCACAAAAGATTACTTTAGATTGTTCTGAACCAAATACTTTAAAACTTTCTGGATATGTGATGCCTTCAAAATTACCATTTAAATATACTTTTATTGGTGTAGACTTTTTAGCATCACTTATATATTGAATAATTTCTTCAGCTGTTAAATGTTGTACCATAAAATAATCGATCTCCTTTAATATGTTTATAGGTTGTCAAACGTATAAAAGCCGTTTGGTTTATTAACTAAGCGTTCTGCTGCTTGTATTGCACCATTCGCAAAAATATCTTTTGATTGTGCACGATGCGTGATTTGAATCGTTTCATCAGTGCCGGCAAATAGAACTTCATGTTCACCGACAATCGTACCTCCACGAATAGAATGAATACCAATATCATGTGGCTGGCGTTTTTCATTTAATTCATGTCTATCATAAACAGGAGTTACATTTTCTTTCAAAGATACAATCACGTCATATAATTTTTCTAACGTACCACTTGGTGCATCTACTTTTTTATTATGATGTGCCTCAGTCAATTCGATGTCGAAATCATCAAGTAGGGGAACAGCAGCTGCTAAAATTTTAGTCAGTGCATGCACGCCATAACTCATGTTCGCACTGAAAAATACAGGCATATTTTGACTCAATTCATCTAACTTATTAAGTAGTTTTTCTTTCTCGCCAGTTGTTGCCACAACTAATGGCAAATGAAACTCTTCATCTAATAAAGGGAAAAGCAGATTTGGATTTGAAAAATCTATTGCAACATCGGCATCTTTAACATCAGCAATATGTTGGTATTGTTGATATGGCGTTGTTGCTTTCGGTGTAGGTTCGATTACCCCCACAATTTCATGGCCTTTTTCTTCTGCTAATCTAGCAACGCGTTGATTCATTGCGCCATAGCCAATTAGTAATATTTTCACTCATTTTCACCCGCTTTAAATATGTTATATGCTTCACGAAGCACTTTAGTATCTGTTTCTTCTAGTGTAATCAATGGCAGACGTAATTCATAGTTTCCAAATCCTAAATAACTTGTTAAAGCTTTAATAGGAATTGGGTTAATATCAACTGATAGAGCTGATAACAGTATGCCGATTGGTTTAAATTGATCTTGAATATCTAATCCGCTTTGTTGAGCATCGTATAACGCTTGAAATTCTTTAGGAATTACATTAGCAATGACAGAAATAACGCCTTTACCGCCACGTTCATAGTATTCGACGACGTTGTCATCATTGCCACTATATAATGCAAATGAATTTGTATCAATTCGCTTTTTCAGTTCTTCTAAATACTCAAAATCATTCGTAGCATCTTTTAAAGCTACAATATAAGGATGTTGACTTAATATTTCTACAGTTTCTGGTTCAATTGTCATGTTCGTTCTTGAAGGAACATTGTACAGCACGACTGGTAATTTCACAGCATCTGCAATCGCTTCAAAATGTTTTACTAAACCACGTTGATTCGTTTTGTTGTAGTAGGGCGTAATTAACATAATTGCATCAGCCCCTAAGGCTTTAGCTTGGATTGAAGCTTGGATTGACTTTTCAGTATCATTAGTTCCAGTTCCTGCTATGACAGGAACACGTTTATCTACAAGATCAATAACTGTTTTTAGAATGAGTTCTTTTTCATCTGTTGTTAAAGTAGGGCTCTCAGCAGTAGTTCCATTAACGATGATTGCTTGGGCATTATTTTCTAGTAAAAAATTAACGTGTGCTTTCAAAGCTTCAAGATTAACTTTGTTATTTGTAAAAGGGGTTGTAAGTGCAACGCCAACACCCTCAAATAAATGTGTCATTTTAATTCGCTCCTTTTAAACGCATAACTTGTTCCAATACTTGTACAGCATTTAATGCAGCACCTTTTAATAAATTGTCTGATGTACACCATACATGGAAAGTATTTTCTAATGAATCATCTCTACGTATACGGCCAACAAATACTTCATCTTTATTAGTAGAATTGATTGCCATTGGATATTCATTGTTCTCTGGATTGTCTACTAAAACAACGCGGTCATCTTGATCAAATAATGCTTTAATATCTTCTGCAGTCGCTTCTTTTTCAAGCGTTACATTAATTTCAACACTATGACTATCTTGAACAGGAACACGTGCACATGTTGCTGTTACTTTTAAGTCTGGTACATTTAAAATCTTTCTAGTTTCATCAATCATCTTTTGCTCTTCTTTTGTATATCCATTTTCTAAAAACACATCAATATGCGGTAATACATTATTATAAATTGGATGTGGATATGCTTCAGGCGCCTTACCATTAATTCCCTCAGCTAAATCTTTTTTACCTTTCATCCCTGAACCTGATACCGCCTGATATGTTGTATATGCCACTCGTTTTAATCTATAGGCATCTTGTAATACTTTTAGAGGTACAACAGATTGAATCGTAGAGCAGTTTGGATTGGCAATGATACCTCTTGTAAATGTAGGTTCATTGACTTCCGGAACGATTAAATCAATATCTTCTGCCATACGCCATTGACTTGAATTGTCTATAACGATTGCACCAGCTTTTTCAAAGAGTGGGGCAAAGTGTTCGCTTGTACCGCCACCAGCACTCATTAATACATAATCGAAATGTTCACTTGCACGAGCATCAGTTAATTCTTGAACTGTATATGTTTTTCCTTGAAATTCAACTTCTTGCCCTGCAGAACGTGCTGATGAAAATAATACTAATTCATCGAAAGGAATATTTTTACGATTTAATGTCTCTAACATTTTTGTTCCTACTAATCCTGTTGCACCCACAACTGCTAATTTTGTCATAACTTGTCACTCCATTTTATAATAATTTCCAATTTTTAGAATATTTTAACAATCATTTTACCATTAAATGTTAAATGCGTCATATAGTTTTTCTACCGCTTGTTGCCCATTAAAATCATCAATGACGTATGAAATACTTATTTCAGATGTTGTTGTTTGGTAGAAAGGGATATTATTTTCAATTAATGTCAAAAATGCTTTTGATGCCACACCTGACATATCACGCATACCTGAGCCAATTAATGAAATTTTGACATAATGCTCATTGATTTTATAAGCTAATGCTTCATATTGATTCTTTAATGTTTCAAGAATCATAGAAATTTGATGAAAATCACTATCTTTAATCGTGAAGGATAGTTGTAGCCCATCCAAGTTGACGATTTGTGAAATCATATCAACATTTACAGCGCCTTCTTCAAGTTCCGTAAATAGTTGTGTAAGTAGCTGATTGTCAGGTAGGGGATAACTAATTGTTACATGCATCATATGTTTATCCAAAGCCACACCAGTAACTGCTTTTTTCTCTAATATTTCTTCATTTGACATAATCCATGTTCCTTTCACATTCGATAAAGTTTTTCCTAAATATAAAGGGATATTATAGTTTTTAGCTAATTCAACACTTCTTGTTTCAAGTACACCAGCACCTAAAGCGCTCATTTCCATCATTTCTTCATATGAGACGATGTCTAGTCGTTTAGCTTTTGGTAAAAGTCTTGGGTCAGTGGCATACACACCATCAACGTCGGTATAAATTTCACAAGGTATTTGATTACTAACAGCAAGTGCCACAGCGGTCGTATCAGAACCACCTCTGCCTAAAGTTGTTAATTCCTGATGTTCATTGATGCCTTGAAATCCAGCAACTACTAAAATATCGTTTTCTTGAAAGGCTTGTTCAAATGTTTGAGGATTAATTTGAGCAATTTTACTTTTTAAATGATGGCCAATGGTTTTAATACCCGCTTGATAGCCAGTCATTGCTTTGGCATTCACACCGATATCATTTAATACCATTGATAAATAAGATACAGTTTGTTGCTCTCCGGTTGTCAATAATAATGCCAATTCTTGTTGTTTTGGTGTTTTAGTCAATGTCGATACATTCGTCATTAATTCATCTGTTGTGTTACCCATAGCACTTACAACGACAATTAATTGTTCATCTTGATTGACCCGCTCCTTTAACATTTCAGCGATCCTTTTTATTTTTGTAAAATCACTGACGGATGATCCGCCAAATTTCAACACACTTCTTGTTACCATATAATCCTCCTAATTGTTAGGAAGGGCACACAATAATAAAAAAAGAACAAGTTCGGAATGCGAACTTGCTCTTAATCTATATACAAGTGATGCACTCCATTATTTTTAAATAATGACAAACTCTCAGCTCTTAACCAAAAAGTCCAACAAATTATAACTGCTATTATAATCGCTTCGGCATCGCACCCTTTCAAATTCAGCTGTTAGCAGACAGTAATCTAAACTTTACTCATGATTGATGCGCCTCATCAAAATATTATTAAATTGGTATGTGTTCATTATACATATGACAAATATGAATGTAAACCGATAATTTAGATTTTTTGGAATAACCTGAAAATTCAAGTTATAGCGTTGCTTATATTATAAAAGGTGGTGATAATGAGACTTTTCGAAAAATAAAATCCAAAATACTTATAGCATACTCAATATGCACATTAAATAAATATACTCTTTTAATGCGTTGATAACTGTATTTGTAATTTAGAGAAGGGGTGTTCACTATGCTGATGTGTTAAAAAATAAAATAAAAAGGACACCTCGATGCTATAAACATTAGCATCGAGACGCCCAGTTAATGTCTATTAAATTGAATATAGTCTCGGACATGAATCAATGCCCTAGACCCTGCAATGTTATATTGACAGTAGTTGACTGAATGAAAATGACTTTGTAGCTAGCTTTTTTCACCCCTTGTCGGCGCCACGCATAGAGAAATTGGATTCCTAATTTCTACAAACAATACCAGTTGGGGAATAAGTCCCAATATAGAAGGTGACAGTAAGTCAACTTACAAAAATGTGCAAGTTAGCCGGGCCTCAACACAGAGATTTTCGAAAAGAAATTCTACATATTATATTTATTTTAAAACGCCGATTTCTTGCAAGTATTCTTCATATGGAATTTCTTTTGAAACGCCGCCTTGTTTATTTAAATCGATAACACGATTTGCAATCGTGTTGATAAATTCGAAGTCATAAGAAGTAAAGATGATAGAACCTTTAAATGATTTAAGACCATCATTGACAGCAGTAATACTTTCTAAGTCTAAGTGGTTAGTAGGTTCGTCAAGTAAAAGTACATTCGCACTTGATAACATCATTTTACTTAGCATACAACGTACTTTTTCTCCACCTGAAAGCACACTAGCTTTTTTCTTAACTTCTTCACCACTAAATAACATACGACCTAAGAAACCACGTAAAAATGTTTCTGTTTGTTCATCTTCAGGAGCATATTGTCTTAACCAATCAACGAGATTCATATTTACACCCTCAAAGAACTCTGAGTTATCTTTAGGGAAGTAACTTAATGATGTAGTAACACCCCATTTAAATGAACCTTCGTCTGGTTCCATTTCGCCAGCTAATATTTTAAGTAATGTTGTTTTTGCAATTTCACTATCTCCAATTAAAATCGCTTTATCATTTGGATTCATTGTGAATGATACATTATCTAATACTTTTTCGCCGTCAATTGTTTTAGAAAGATTTTGAACGATTAATAAGTCGTTACCAATCTCACGCTCAGGCGTGAATTTAACGAAAGGATATCTTCTTGATGATGGTTGAATATCATCTAATTCAATTTTCTCAAGTTGTTTTTTACGACTTGTTGCTTGTTTAGATTTAGAAGCGTTAGCTGAGAAACGAGCAATAAAGTCCTGTAACTCTTTCATTTTTTCTTCTTTTTTCTTGTTTTGTTCTTGAGCCATCTTTTGAGCTAACTGACTAGATTGATACCAAAAATCATAGTTACCAACATAAACTTTAATTTTACCAAAGTCTAAATCAGCGATATGAGTACATACATTATTTAAGAAATGACGGTCATGTGATACTACGATAACAGTATTATCAAAGTTAATTAAGAAATCTTCTAACCAACTGATTGCTGGAATATCCAGACCGTTAGTAGGCTCATCCAGTAATAGTACGTCTGGTTCACCGAATAAACTTTGCGCTAATAATACTTTAATTTTTTGGTTGTTTTCTAATTCAGCCATTTTTTTATCGTGTAAAGTTGGATCGATACCTAAACCGGATAAAAGGTTAGCTGCATCAGCTTCAGCATTCCAACCATTCATTTCTGCAAATTCACCTTCAAGTTCGGCAGCACGGATACCATCTTCATCACTGAAATCTGGCTTCATATAGATTTCATCTTTTTCTTTCATAACCTCATAAAGACGTTCGTGACCTTTAATTACAACATCAAGCACGCGTTCATCTTCATAAGCATAGTGGTCCTGTTTTAAAACAGCTAGACGTTCATTTTTACCTAATGAAACATGTCCTGTTTGAGAATCTAATTCACCAGATAATATTTTTAAGAATGTTGATTTACCTGCACCATTCGCACCAATTAATCCATAACAATTACCTTCTGTAAATTTAATATTTACATCTTCAAATAGTTTACGATCTCCAAAACGTAAACTCACATCAGTTACTTGTAACATGCATTTTCTCCTTTTTTTCATTCGATATTCTAACGGAAGAATTATATCATATTATCGTCACAGTTTCGACCTCATATAAGTTGTAATGATAGAATGACTCACACATGTTATAATAATAAAGAATACAAGAATCGAAGGAGAATAACATGGCATTAGACAAAGATATAGTAGGTTCTATAGAATTCCTTGAAGTAGTAGGGTTACAAGGCTCAACTTACCTTTTAAAAGGACCAAACGGTGAAAACGTAAAGTTAAACCAATCAGAAATGAACGATGATGATGAATTAGAAGTAGGTGAAGAATATAGTTTCTTCATTTATCCAAACCGTTCAGGTGAATTATTTGCAACTCAAAATATGCCTGATATTACGAAAGATAAATATGATTTTGCTAAAGTACTTAAAACGGATCGCGATGGGGCACGTATAGATGTTGGATTACCCCGTGAAGTGTTAGTACCATGGGAAGATTTACCAAAAGTGAAATCACTATGGCCACAACCAGGTGATCATTTGCTAGTTACATTACGAATTGACCGTGAGAATCATATGTATGGACGTTTAGCGAGTGAATCTGTTGTAGAAAATATGTTTACACCTGTACACGACGATAATTTAAAAAACGAAGTCATTGAAGCCAAACCTTACCGCGTATTACGAATTGGTAGCTTCTTATTAAGTGAATCAGGTTACAAAATATTCGTACATGAATCAGAACGTAAAGCTGAACCAAGACTAGGTGAATCTGTTCAAGTTAGAATTATCGGGCATAATGATAAAGGTGAGTTAAATGGTTCATTTTTACCACTTGCACATGAACGTTTAGACGATGACGGTCAAGTCATCTTTGATTTACTAGTTGAATATGATGGTGAATTACCATTCTGGGACAAATCAAGCCCTGAAGCGATTAAAGAAGTATTCAATATGAGTAAAGGTTCATTCAAACGTGCAATCGGTCACTTATATAAACAGAAGATTATTAATATAGAAACAGGTAAAATCACTTTAACTAAAAAAGGTTGGAGTCGAATTGACTCAAAAGAATAATCATTTTTACACGTATCGTAGGATGCGTGTTTTTTATATTCAATATTAAATCGGACAGATGAAGTAGTTTTTGAATTTCATCTGTCCATTTTTTTGTGTTCATATTTAAATTTCGATAATTTTTCAGGAGCATTTTAATTTTACTAATGAAGCAATATTTTTTAGATTAACAAAAAATAATATTTACATTTTCTTAACAAACATTTATGTAACATTTACAGTTTCTAAAAATGAGGTTAATAATTCAAGGTTAAGATAAAGATGTAATCAATACAAATACTATTTGTTGTTCATACAGGGAGGATATTTCAATGAAAAAATGGCAATTTGTTGGTACTACAGCTTTAGGTGCAACACTATTATTAGGTGCTTGTGGTGGCGGTAATGGTGGCAGTGGTAATAGTGATTTAAAAGGGGAAGCTAAAGGTGATGGCTCATCAACAGTAGCACCAATTGTGGAGAAATTAAATGAAAAATGGGCTCAAGATTACTCTGATGCTAAAATCTCAGCAGGACAAGCTGGTACAGGTGCTGGTTTCCAAAAATTCATTGCAGGTGATATCGACTTCGCTGATGCTTCTAGACCAATTAAAGATGAAGAGAAGCAAAAATTACAAGATAAGAATATCAAATACAAAGAATTCAAAATTGCGCAAGATGGTGTAACGGTTGCTGTAAATAAAGAAAATGATTTTGTAGATGAATTAGACAAACAGCAATTAAAAGCAATTTATTCTGGAAAAGCTAAAACATGGAAAGATGTTAATAGTAAATGGCCAGATAAAAAAATAAATGCTGTATCACCAAACTCAAGTCATGGTACTTATGACTTCTTCGAAAATGAAGTGATGAATAAAGAAGATATTAAAGCAGAAAAAAATGCTGATACAAATGCTATCGTTTCTTCTGTAACGAAAAACAAAGAGGGAATCGGATACTTTGGATATAACTTCTACGTACAAAATAAAGATAAATTAAAAGAAGTTAAAATCAAAGATGAAAATGGTAAAGCAACAGAGCCTACGAAAAAAACAATTCAAGATAACTCTTATGCATTAAGTAGACCATTATTCATTTATGTAAATGAAAAAGCATTGAAAGATAATAAAGTAATGTCAGAATTTATCAAATTCGTCTTAGAAGATAAAGGTAAAGCAGCTGAAGAAGCTGGATATGTAGCAGCACCAGAGAAAACATACAAATCACAACTAGATGATTTAAAAGCATTTATTGATAAAAATCAAAAATCAGACGACAAGAAATCTGATGATAAAAAGTCTGAAGACAAAAAATAATAAGACGCAATTTCAAATGTGTCTTGAAACATGATTTTGATGGTGAATCATTATTTAGAGTATAAAGCTTGATTTATCGAGACGCTGATTTTGACATTCAGTTAGTCTACAAGCTTATCAACTTAAAATAGTGGTTCATCATTATTTTACAAATCTAATTATTTTGGGAGTAATAGAAAGAGGTTTGATTATGACTTCATCTACTAATGTTAAAGCTTTAATTGAAAAAAATAATAATAAAAAAGGGAAGCATAATGACAAAATTATACCAGTTATTTTAGCCGCAATTTCAGCGATTTCCATTTTAACAACACTAGGTATATTAATCACATTGCTTTTAGAAACCATCACTTTTTTCACCAGAATTCCAATAACTGAATTTCTATTTTCTACTACTTGGAATCCTACCGGTTCAGACCCTAAGTTTGGAATCTGGGCATTGATAATAGGGACTTTAAAAATCACAGTTATTGCGACTATATTTGCAGTTCCTGTCGGGCTTGGTGCAGCAATTTATTTAAGTGAATATGCAAGTGACCGTGCACGACGCATAATTAAACCGATATTAGAAATTTTAGCAGGAATACCAACAATTGTGTTTGGTTTCTTTGCATTGACCTTTGTTACACCAGTATTAAGATCTTTCATACCAGGTCTTGGAGAGTTTAATGCTATAAGTCCCGGCTTAGTTGTCGGTATTATGATTGTCCCTCTCATCACAAGTTTGAGTGAGGATGCAATGGCATCTGTACCAAATAAAATTCGAGAAGGTGCCTATGGACTTGGAGCAACTAAATTAGAAGTAGCAACTAAAGTCGTACTTCCTGCAGCAACATCAGGTATTGTAGCTTCAATCGTTCTCGCGATTTCAAGAGCAATTGGAGAAACGATGATTGTATCATTAGCGGCAGGTAGTTCGCCAACAGCTTCATTAAGTTTAACAAGTTCGATTCAAACAATGACTGGATATATTGTTGAGATAGTGACAGGTGATGCAACATTTGGATCAAATATTTATTACAGTATTTATGCTGTAGGATTCACATTATTTATCTTTACCTTAATCATGAATTTACTTTCTCAATGGATTTCTAAGCGTTTTAGGGAGGAGTATTAATATGGAAACGACAGATAATAATAGACAATCACTCGTCGATCAACAACTTGTCCAAAAACATTTATCATCCAGAACGGTTAAAAATAAAGTGTTCAAACTCATATTTTTAGCATGTACATTATTAGGGCTTGTCGTACTTATTGCGTTGTTAACTCAAACATTGATTAAAGGGATAAGTCATTTAAATTTACAGTTTTTCACTAACTTTTCTTCTTCAACACCATCCATGGCTGGCGTTAAAGGCGCGTTAATAGGTTCACTTTGGTTAATGTTAAGTATCATTCCATTATCAATCATCCTAGGAATAGGTACAGCTATATACTTAGAAGAATATGCGAAAAACAACAAATTTACTCAGTTTGTTAAAATCAGTATTTCCAATTTAGCTGGTGTACCATCAGTTGTATTTGGGTTATTAGGTTACACTTTGTTCGTTGGTGGTGCAGGGATTGAAGCCTTGAAAATGGGTAACAGTATATTGGCAGCAGCGCTAACAATGACCTTACTGATATTACCAATTATTATTGTTTCAAGTCAGGAAGCAATTAGAGCTGTACCTAACTCAGTACGCGAAGCTTCTTACGGCTTAGGTGCTAATAAATGGCAAACGATAAGACGTGTTGTCTTACCAGCAGCGTTACCTGGTATTTTAACTGGATTCATTTTGTCTCTTTCAAGAGCACTGGGAGAAACAGCACCACTTGTGCTTATCGGTATACCGACTATATTATTGGCAACACCTAGAAGTATATTGGATCAATTTTCAGCATTACCTATCCAAATATTTACTTGGGCGAAAATGCCTCAAGAAGAATTCCAGAATGTTGCATCGGCAGGCATTATCGTTTTACTAGTTATCTTAATCTTAATGAATGGCGTTGCGATTATTTTACGTAACAAATTTAGTAAAAAATTCTAATTTAAACAATCAATCTCATTTATCTATTAAAAAGGGAGTTTTAAATATGGCGCAAACACTTGCACAAACTAAACAAATTTCTCAAAGTCATACGTTTGATGTCTCACAAAGTCATCATAAAACACCAAATGATACAAACTCACATTCTGTTATATATTCAACACAAAATTTAGACTTATGGTATGGCGAAAATCATGCATTGCAAAATATTAATTTAGATATTTATGAAAACCAAATTACTGCCATTATAGGTCCATCTGGTTGTGGCAAATCAACATATATTAAAACTTTGAATCGAATGGTTGAGTTAGTACCCACAGTCAAAACAGCTGGTAAAATATTATATCGCGATCAAGACATTTTTGATCAAAAATATTCTAAAGAACAATTACGTACAAATGTGGGCATGGTCTTTCAACAACCTAATCCATTTCCAAAATCAATATACGATAATATTACTTACGGTCCAAAGATTCACGGTATTAAAAATAAAAAAGTTCTTGATGAAATCGTTGAGAAATCATTACGTGGCGCTGCAATTTGGGATGAATTAAAGGATAGGTTGCACACAAATGCATATAGTTTATCCGGTGGGCAACAACAGCGTGTTTGTATCGCGCGTTGTTTAGCAATTGAACCTGAAGTCATTTTAATGGATGAACCGACATCAGCATTAGATCCAATCTCAACATTAAGAGTAGAAGAGTTGGTTCAAGAACTAAAAGAAAAGTATACAATTATTATGGTTACACATAATATGCAACAAGCAGCTCGAGTATCAGATAAAACTGCCTTTTTCTTAAATGGTTATGTCAATGAATATGATGACACTGATAAAATTTTCTCTAACCCATCAAACAAGAAAACAGAAGATTATATTTCAGGAAGGTTTGGTTGATATATAATGGCAATAATTAGACAACGATATCAGGAGCAACTTGATGATTTAATAAAAGAATTACGTCGGTTAGGTGCAAATGTCTATGTGAGTATTGAAAATGGTATAAAATCATTAAGTATTGACGATAGAGGCTTTGCACGACAAACAGTTAAAAACGATAAACATATCAATCAATTAAATTATGATATTAATGAGCGAGTTATCATGTTAATTACAAAGCAACAGCCTATTGCGAGTGATTTGCGTATGATGATTTCTTCATTAAAAATCGCCTCCGATTTAGAAAGAATAGGAGATAATGCATCGAGTATTGCCAATATTCGATTGCGTACAAAGATTACAGATGATTATGTGTTAACCCGTTTAAAGACAATGGGTAAACTAGCTATGTTAATGTTAAAGGATTTAGATCAAGCATTTAAAAAGAAAGATACCGTATTAATAAGAGAAATAATTGAGCGAGATGAAGATATCGATGACTTATATAGTCATATTATTAACGCAACGTATCTTATTGATAACGATCCATTTGTCGCTGCACAAGCTCATTTAGCAGCAAGACATTTAGAACGTATTGGTGATCATATTATTAACATCGCTGAAAGTGTTTATTTTTATTTAACAGGTACACATTACGAACAATAACTTAAAGTTATTACTATAAAATCCCTTACGATAAATATATATATTTCTATTATTCATAAACCCTCAAAAAAACCAAGATTCTCACAATTAGTAATGTGAAAATCTTGGTTTATATTGTTCTGCTATAAATTGTCTCGCATCTTAGTTATTTGCTTGCTCAATTTCATCTGTTAATTTTTCAACTTCATCCACTAAATCAGAAATATATTGAATTGTAGATTTAAGTGGCTGTTCTGTAGTAATGTCTACACCGGCAATGTTTGCAAGTTCGACAGGTGATACACTACCACCTTTTTTCAATGTTTCTAACCAAGCATCAACAGCTGGTTGGCCTTCATTTTTAATCTTTTGAGAAACGACAGTTCCGATTGTTAAGCCAGCAGAATACGTATACGAATATAATCCCATATAGTAATGAGGTTGACGCATCCATGTTAATTCAGCACCCTCAGTCATGTCTACTGCATCTCCGAAAAATTGTTTATAAACATTTAGCATTATTTCATTTAATGTCGGCGCATTTAAAGATTCACCTTGATCTACTTTGTGATACACTTCACGTTGATAAGCAGCTTCTAATAAATGGGTAACCATATTATGATAATATGTTCTAGATAAAATTGAGCCAATAACCCAACGCTTAAATCTTGGATTATCACTTGTGTTAAATAAATAATTGGCCATCAACATTTCATTCATTGTAGAAGGGGCTTCAACAAAGTACATTGATGCTTCTGATTCAAGATATGGTTGATGTTTTTGAGCTAATGTAAAATGACCTGCATGACCTAATTCATGTGCTAAGACAAATGCTTCAGCCATTTTACCAGTCCAAGAAATGAACACATATGAATGTGTAAAGTATGGACTTGCACAAAATGCGCCTGTATCTTTACCTTTATTTTGTGCAAAATCAATCCATCGCTGATCGTATGCTTCACGTAACATGTTTGTATAGTCATCACCTAAAACACTTAACGCACCGAAAATATAATTTTTTGAGTCTTCAATTGAAATCTCTGGTTCATAATCAGGGTCTACAGAAATCTTCAAGTCTTCAAAACGCATGTTATCTAATCCGTGAATACGTTGTAAAAGTTTAGCATATTTCTGCATAACTGGTGCCAAGTCACGCATAATCATATCGATTTGACGGTCAAACATATCACGGGTTACTTCTTGACTATGTAATAAATAATCGATTACCGATTCAAATCCACGTAAATCAGCTTCAATTTTTTCTTGTTGTACTTGCATATTATATGTAGCCGCGGTAGTATGCTGATATTTTCGAATCCCATCGCTAAACGATTTGAAGCTTTTACGTCTAAAATCAGGATTTTTATTATCTTCATAATCATTTTCAAACGTAGCATAGTCGACAGGGTACGTTGTACCATCATGTTCAAATGAATCGAATGTAATATCTAGCATTTTTGTCGTGCCGTATAAATCATAAGGACTGTTTAGCGTAGGTGATAAAGTTGCTAATACTTGTTCTACCGACGCAGATAATTGGAATGGCTTTTGTTTAATTAACTGTTTAATATAGTGTTGATATGGACATGCTTCTTCTAATTGTTGAAGTATTTCTTCTGGTAATTCAAGTATTTCTGACTCTACAAATGATAATTGGCTAACAATTTTACCGTATGTAGTAGATAATTTAGCGCTCAATACTTGTGCCTCAATATTACTAGTATCTACACTTAAACGTAGTTCTGCATAATTACTTAAGCGATCTAAGGCAATTAAAATATTTTCTAATTCAGCTAAAGCAGTATTAATTTGTTCGATTGAATTTAATGTTGTTGCATATGTATGATGAAATTGATTGGCTTGTTGTACTAGAGCGTCAATACTTTCATAATATTGTTGATCATCTTTAAATAAGTCTACTAAATCCCATGTTTCTGAAACAGGAACATCTTCTCTTAAAGGTAAACCTTGAGACATATAATCACTCCTTTGGTATAATACATTCATTATACATAATTTTATCTCGTAAACGATAATGTTACGATTTCCATGTCGCAAGGAACAATGTTTTTTCTAATAGTAGATAGAATATTGCTTGAAACTGACTGCTATTGTTTAAGTTTTTAAAAATTTATAATAAAATGTATACAAGGAAAGTAATGAAATAAAAGGAGAATGAATATGACATTATTCGATATGCCTAATTATTTATGGATCACAACATTAATAATGATTTTATTAACAATATTCTGTTGCTTAGTTTTAAATAAATGGTTTGTATCTGCTGTAATTACATTTGTTATATTAGGTGTGCTTGCATTTTTTATTCCAAATTTTCAAGATATAAAATATCAACCATTATTAGGATACGCTGCATTTTTAGCAATCATGAGTTTATTAATTAGTTTTCTATTATGGTATTTTACTAGAAATTGGCGTAAAGAAAGAAAAGCGCGTAAATTAGAAAAGCAAATTGAAAAATACGGCTATGAGGGCGCTGAACTTCGCCGTAAAGATAAAAAATAATATTCGACAACTATATGCACAAAATCATCGACTTTTAAGTTACACTGCAGTAACAATTATTTCGAAAGAGGTGGAATACAGTGCTATAGTTGTTTTTGTTTTGACTTTTTTATATTTTAGATGGTTGACTTGATTCAAAATATTATATTTTATAATGATTTTGTTAAAAAATTAAATATACTTCAATTTCTTTTTGGATAATACTATAATGAACTTTGGTTCTTAATATGTAAGTTGCATATACATGTGCCATTCTCATGTAAAAAGAAAGTGTTAGTAACTTACACAAGGAGGGGGACTATTATGTTCATAATAAAGTCTATGTTGTATAGACTGATGCAAATGATAGTTGTTTTATTTGTTATTTCTACACTTACATTCATTTTAATGAAATTATCACCAGGCAATCCTGTTGATAAAATATTACATCTTGATGTAGCACAAGTGTCGACGGAACAAATAAATGCAACCAAAGATAAATTGGGATTAAATGATTCTTTATTGGTACAGTGGTGGCATTGGATGAATCATTTATTACATTTTAATTTAGGAAAAAGTTTTGAATCAAAAGAACCGGTAACACAGATATTATTCAACTATGCACCCATAACACTACTCATATCTTTTTCAACATTAGTAGTGTCGTTATGCATATCTATACCGCTCGGCATTATAGCAGCCAAACGATTTCATAAGTTATCTGACAAAGTGATTAGAGTGATCTCAACACTATTAATTAGTTTACCAGCGTTCTTTATCGGTATTATTTTATTATTTATTGTCACAAATTTAATGAATATAGATAGCGTTATACTAAGTCAGTTTGTATTGCCTGTATTCACGCTATCTTTAGGTATGTGTGCATACATCATTCGTTTAGTGCGCTCTAATTTATTGACGTTATTGCAAAGTAATATCGTACAAGCATCAAGATTACGAGGTATGAATGAACGTTATATTTTAATTCATGATTTACTAAAACCAACAATTTTACCGATTATCCCATTATTAGGGATTTCACTTGGTAGTCTAATAGGTGGTACTGTAGTGATTGAAAATTTATTTGATATACCTGGTATTGGTTATCTATTAATGGATAGTATTAAATCTCGAGATTATCCTGTTATTCAAGGATGCGTGTTATTTATTGGCTTCTTCGTTGTTATTATTAATACGATTGCTGATTTATTAACGTTATTACTTGATCCGAAGCAGCGTTTACAATTAGGAAATCCAAAAAACAAAACCAATACACCATTGATATCAGAAAGTAGTGACCGTCATGCATAAAATATTTTCAAAGAATAACCTTATCTTTTTTGTATTCGGCGCATTTATATTTGTGATGATTGTACTACAATTCTTTGTCAGTAGTGAAAATGCAACCAAAGTCAATTTATCACAAACTTTTGAACCTATTAGTTGGTTGCATTTATTAGGGACTGATGATTATGGGAGAGATTTATTTACCCGAATTATTATCGGTGCACGTTCAACATTGTTTGTTACTGTTTTAACATTAATAGCTATCGTTGTCATAGGTGTTACACTAGGTCTATTTGCCGGATATAAAAAGGGGTGGATTGAACGATTAGTGTTAAGGTTTATTGATGTTGGTCTAAGTATTCCAGAATTTATCATCATGATTGCTTTAGCAAGCTTTTTCCAACCATCGTTATGGAATTTAGTTACTTCAATTACAATAATAAAATGGATGAATTACACAAGGTTGACTAGAAGTATAGTTAATAGCGAAATGAATAAGCCTTATATAAAAATGGCACAATTATTTCATGTACCTACAAGAACAATATTAATATGTCATTTAACACCTAAAATTATACCGGCTATTATCGTTTTGATGGTCGTTGATTTCGGTAAAATCATTCTATATATAAGTTCACTATCATTTATTGGGTTAGGTGCACAACCGCCAACACCAGAGTGGGGCGCTATGTTGCAACAAGGTCGTGATTTTATTTCGTCTCATCCAATTATGTTGATTGCACCTGCTTCAGTCATTGCTATAACTATTTTAATTTTTAATTTAACCGGCGATGCGCTAAGAGATAGATTGCTGAAACAACGAGGTGAATATGATGAGTCTCATTGATATACAAAATTTAACAATAAAGAATACTAGTGAGAAATCACTTATTAAAGGGATTGATTTGAAAATTTTTAGTCAACAGATTAATGCCCTGATTGGAGAGAGCGGTGCTGGAAAAAGTTTGATTGCTAAAGCCTTACTTGAATATTTACCATTTGATTTAACCTGCACGTATGATTCGTACCAATTTGATGGCGAAAATGTTAGTAGATTGAGTAAATATTATGGTCATACAATTGGCTATATTTCTCAAAATTATGCAGAAAGTTTTAACGACCATACTAAATTAGGTAAACAGTTAACTGCGATTTATCGTAAGCATTATAAAAGTAGTAAAGAAGAGGCTTTGTCCAAAATTGACAAGGCTTTGTCGTGGGTTAATTTACAAAGCAAAGATATATTAAATAAATATAGTTTCCAACTTTCTGGGGGCCTACTTGAACGCGTATACATAGCAAGCGTTCTCATGTTGGAGCCTAAATTAATTATTGCAGACGAACCAGTTGCATCATTGGATGCTTTGAACGGTAATCAAGTGATGGATTTATTACAGCATATTGTATTAGAACATGGTCAAACATTATTTATTATCACACATAACTTAAGTCATGTATTGAAATATTGTCAGTACATTAATGTTTTAAAAGAAGGTCAAATCATTGAACAAGGTAATATTAATCATTTCAAGCATGAGCATTTGCATCCGTATACTGAACACCTAATAAAATATAGAACACAATTAAAGAGGGATTACTATGATTGAGTTAAAACATGTGACTTTTGGTTATAATAAAAAGCAGATGGTGCTACAAGATATCAATATTTCTATACCTGATGGAGAAAATGTTGGTATTTTAGGCGAAAGTGGCTGTGGTAAAAGTACGCTCGCTTCATTGGTTCTTGGCTTATTTAAACCTGTTAAAGGAGAAATTTACTTAAGTGACAATGCTGTGTTACCGATTTTCCAACACCCTTTAACTAGCTTTAACCCTGATTGGACGATTGAGACCTCATTAAAAGAAGCGTTATATTATTACAGAGGCCTAACTGATAATGCTGCTCAGGATCAATTATTAATACAACATTTATCTACTTTTGAGTTGAACGCGCAATTATTGACTAAATTACCAAGCGAAGTGAGCGGCGGACAATTACAAAGATTTAATGTCATGCGTTCGTTATTAGTACAGCCTCGCGTTTTAATATGTGATGAGATAACTTCAAATTTAGATGTTATAGCTGAACAAAATGTAATCAATATATTAAAAGCGCAAACGATTACGAACTTAAATCATTTTATTGTTATTTCTCATGATTTATCCGTGTTACAACGCTTAGTCAATAGAATTATCGTTCTTAAGGATGGCATGATAGTCGATGATTTTACAATAGAGGAATTATTTAATGTTGATAGACACCCTTATACAAAAGAATTAGTGCAAGCATTTTCATATTAGTTATTTAAGAATGCGATAATTCTAGACTTGTTATAAAATATAGATAAATCAAGTATATTAATCTAGACACTTATCGATTTTATTTTCTATATTTAAAAATAATAAAAAAAAGGAGTATCATTAATGGGATTACTTGATATTGCAAGTATTCGTTCTATAGAAAGAGGCTTTAATTATTATCAAAGTGAATGCGTCATTAACTTAAAATCATTTTCAGAAATGCAGCATGAGGCTGAAGTAAAGGGCAGTGGTAACAAAGTTTATCGTTGTTATATTGATATGGAACATCCTAGAAAATCTAAATGTAATTGTCCTCATGCTGATGGAAGACGAGTGATATGTAAACATATGATTGCATTACTCTTTACAGCTAGTCCAGAAGCAGCAAATAAACATATAATCATGTTAAACGAAGTTGAAGAAGACTATCACTTTCGCAGAAATATGTGGATTGATTTTCTTAAAGAAATGATTAATGATATGAGTGAAGAAGAACTCCGCGATGCATATTTAAACATGTTAATTGAACATGGAGAAATGGCAGAATTATTTGGATTAGATGAAGAGGATGAAATGTTCGAGGACGAATTTTATTAAAATAGCCCCTATCGATTGATAATGATTATCATTTGATAGGGGTGTTTTTATTTATATGATTTTAAGACTTTGCAAATAGCTTGTGCATTATTATCGATGTGTTTGATTTTATCAAGTTTCAATATTGCTTGTGTGTATGCTTCTGATGGTCCTATAATATAGCCACTACTAGCATGTTGTAACATGACAATATCATTGTGGTCATTACCAAATGCTATATATTTAACATCTGCATCAAATATATATTGTAATGCAGTATATTTATTAATATTTTGCGCTGTTATATCAATGTTATACTCATTTGAATGGTGAATCATTTCCAATTCTTGATGGCATTTATTTAGCTCGTCTAATATAGTTGTAATTTGTGCCACGTCTATATTTAATAAAATAATCTTGATTGGCGTGTCGATATTTGCAACATCAATACAACTGGCCAGCTTATGTGGATCTAAACGCTCAAAAATAGCGTTCTCAGCGTCAAGTTGTGCAGCATAATTCCAATCATCATCAATAATATAATCTAACTCATACTTTTGAATTATTTTTAAGATATGATGATATGTATCTGTATGAATTGGTTTGATAACAGAAATCTTTGATTGCTGTGAAATCATAGCACCATTTGCGCCAATTAATGTGTGCTGATGAAATACTGATGGTAAAACTGGCAACAAATCACGAATCGGACGTGCTGATGCAAATATAAGTTCATGACCAGCATGTTGTAATTGTAACAATGTATCGATAATAGTCTGGTCAATTAATCGGCCGTCAAAACAAAGCGTACCGTCAATATCAAAGACAAATCTCATCAAATCACTCCAAACAATATAATACCATGATTATAGCATAAGTAAGTTATGTGACGATATTAGATAATGATTATGATGTAGGGTACCTTTTGCGTTACAGATATTTAACTTCCTATAATATATATTATGTAAACTAGAATGTGAAATTCCATAAAAGGTTTATTCACCAAAAATATAATACATTTTGACTTGTTTTGAGTCATATTGAATGAATTAAAACGTATACTCAACTCAATCATTTACAAATAGGTTGTGCAATGCATATTTATATTTATTGCAATCACTTGTTAAACTTGTCATTTAATATATCATTAGAGGCTTTATTAAAAAGCATAAAAAAGAGCCTATAGTATCAATAACTATAAGCCCTAACATCATTTACATCTATTTCTTTAATTTTTTACGTAATTTATCCAATGTTGTGAACAACCAATATTTCACTTTATGAATTGGTTTATAGAAATCCCCTATTAATTCTTCGATTTGTACATTAAATCCACGTTTAAAGCGGTATACGCCATAATCTTCACTGTTTTCCGTAAAATCACCTGATAAACCATAGAAATTATAACGATCATAACCATTATCGAAGCAATAGTTAATCATAAACCAATGCATCATGTATGGTCCCATAAATTGATTATATTTTTCTGATGAACCCCCAGAGAAATAATTCACTTCATATGCATTTGCAAAATAAACGCCAGAAGCAAGGTTTAGAATCGGGCCGTCCGTTTTGCTCAATTCACTAGCATTCAATAATTCATGCTGATCATGATCAATTTGCTTATCTAATTCTGCAATTTTCTTCATTTGTTTATCTGATTTGTTTTCTTTCGCCATCATTTGATCACGACGATTTTCTTTGTCATTCAATTCCTGTTGCAACTTTAACACATATTCATCAAGGTCAATATATGCTAATGGTACTAATACTTTATCTCCATATGTGTCAATAAAGTTATAAAAATAATCATCTGTTTTTGATACAAATCCAGCACGCTCTTCAGTTTCACGATATAAATCTAGGAAAAGATTGAACTCATCACGTTCAAGGAATCTGACTTTAACACCATAGTTTATCGCTTTATTAATATTACGTTTACGTTGACTATCAAATGTCTTTTTCAATGTTTCAGGTGTTTTACCTTCAAGGTTTAATACGCCCATCCATCGTACTTGGCTCGATGTATCATACTCAGTTGTAAAGCCATGATGCTCGTAACCATGCGATTTAAACAAGTTTACTAAGGCATCATTTTTCTCGCGACCTTCAAATGGCACGATATCTTTATCATATAGATGATATAACCAATACGGATCTAATTTAACATATAAACATTGATGTTGCTGTAAATATTTATCTAACTCTTTTAAATAATAATCAACTAATCCTAAATCTGAAAAATCCATTACTGGACCACGATTCGAATAGTAAACATAACTTCCCATAGTAGGAATTTTAGAGAAAAGGCTTGCTGCAATTACTTTGTTATTGTCGTCTTTAATACCTAATAAAACTACTTCAAAGCCATCATTCTCACGGGTAACTATATTTTCTTTTACTTGGAAATAATGACTTTCCAATGATGGATTTTGTACAAAGTTGTCAAATTCGGTAACAGTTAACTCTGTAAATTTCATGTTTTGATAATTCCCTTCCTAAAAAATTCTGTCTTTAACTTTTTTAAGTGCGGTATATGCTGCGTAAACAGGTTTATTAATTGGTTTTATAAAGTCACCAACATATTCAATAATTTCAGCATTGTAACCTTTTTTGAATTTAACTACACCAGCATCTTCAGCATCTTCTGTAAATTTACCACTAACACCATAGAAATTATAACGGTCAATGCCATGATTTAATGCATAATTAATCATTTCCCATTGCACTGCATAACTTCCGGCAAAATGGCGGAAAGCATTTGATGTACCACCAGCATAATAAACAACTTCAAATGGATTGATAAAGAAGAAACCAGCAGAGATAGGTAGTTCATTACCATGTTCTTCTTGTAGACGTTTACCTTCTTCAATCTTTTGCTCATTTGCATCAAGTTGTTGTTGTAAGTTATCTCGTTTGTTATGCGCTTTTTTGTTTTCAGGACGTTTTTCAATATCCTTTAATGCTTTATTTAAATCTTTATTTAAAATATCACGCTCTTCATTTAGTTCTTTAATATATTCATCAAAATTGATATACGCTAAAGGCACTAACACACGGTCTTTGTAATATTTTAAGCGATTGTAATAAAACTTGTCATCACGATCAGCAAAAGCTTTTGATTCTGACGTATCTTCCATAAATGATCTAAAAATTGGTAGTTCTTCTTCAGATAAATATCTTACTTTAACACCATTCTTTTTAACTTTTTTCGTGTTTCTTTTTCTAAGTCCATCCATATTTTTAATGATGTCATCTGCTGTTTTATCTTTTAAATCTAACACTGAGTGATAACGAATTTGTAGCACAGGATCAAATCCTTTATGGAATCCAGTATGTTCAAATCCTAAGTTACTCATTTTATCAAAGAACCAATCATTACCAGCATTACCTGTAATCTCGCCATCATGATTCAAGTATTGATATGGTAAATACGGATCGATATGTAGGTATAGACAACGATGTTTTTTAACATATTTTGATAATTCATTAAAGAAAAAGTGTACGAGTTCTTGATTTTCATAATCGATCACTGGACCGCGATTTGAATAAAAATACTTGAACACTTTCATAACAGGTACAGCAGTAAGTAAGCAAGCTGCAATGACCTCGTTATTATTGTTTTTTATTCCCACTAAATGTGTTTCATAACCTTCAGCAAGCTTTAACTCATAGTGGCCAACAGTTTGCGTGAAATGACTGTATGGCATGCTATCTGTAAAGGCGCCAAACTCTTTAGCTGTTAAATTTGTAAACTTCATTATCATTACTCCTATTTATCTCTCGTTAATTAATTTCATTTCCGTATTTGCAGTTTTTCTATTTCCCCTCTGCAAATGTCAAAAATAATAAATCTAATCTAAATAAGTATACAATAGTTAATGTTAAAACTAAAACATAAACGCTTTAATTGCGTATACTTTTATAGTAATATTTAGATTTTTGCATACAATTTCAAAAAAAGTAATATGAACGTTTGGGTTTGCTCATATTACTTTTGTATCATTTCTATTCAATTTTATAATTCACCGTTTTTCACTTTTTCAAACAGTATTCGACTAATTTTTTTAAATCAAGTAAACTTAATTATTCAATGTTTGCTGGATAGATTGTAAATATTTAATGATTTCTTCACGCGTGTTAGATTTAAATCGTTTTACTATTTCACTACCAATAACGATACCATCTGCAACCTCTTTTATATCTGCAACATGTTGTGGAGTTCTTATACCAAATCCTGCGACAACTGGCACATTGGCTATCGCTTTAATTGACTCAATTTTTCGTTTTAATTCTGGGTGAAACGCACCGTTTTGTCCTGTTGTCGCATTCATCGTCACAGTATAAATAAAGCCTTCCGCATGTGATACGATATCTTTTATACGTTTGTCATCAGTAGTCATCGCAACTAACGATATGATTTTGACACCATAGTGACTAAATTGTTGTTTTAAACGCTGCGATAATTCAAATGGTAAATCAGGAATAATTAAGCCGTAGACACCGGTATCTCGACATTTTTCAAAAAACGCTTGTTCTCCATAATGACAAATAATATTATAATACGTCATTAATACATACTGACACTTAATTTGATTACCGTGTTTTTCTAATTGCTCGAAAATATAATCTATCGTTATGCCTTGTTTAATCGCTTGTTGACCTGCTTCCATGATAACTGGACCATCAGCAACCGGATCAGAGAAAGGTACACCAATTTCAATTATATCTGCACCATTTTCACTCAACAATGTTGCATTTTCAATCAAATCTTTATTGCCCATAATATAAGGTATAAATAATTTAGTCATTTGCAAGACCTCGCTCTGCCATATATTGTCTAATTGTTTCCATATCTTTATCGCCACGTCCAGAAATAGTTACTACAATAATATCTTCTTTCGACATCGTAGGCGCTAGTCTTTCAACATAACTCAGTGCATGTGCACTTTCAATTGCAGGTATAATACCTTCATGTTTTGTAAAGTTGATTAAAGCATTCATTGCTTGTGTATCACTTGCATTTTCAAAAGTTACTCTACCAATGTCGTGGTAATAAGAATGTTCTGGTCCAATACCAGGATAATCAAGTCCTGCTGAAATAGAATGTGCTAGTTGCACTTGCCCACCTTCATCTTGAATTAAATACATTTTAGTACCATGTAATACGCCAGGTGATCCTTTGCCAATTGCAAGTGCATGTTTATCAGTATCCTCGCCTTGACCTGCGGCTTCAACACCGTATAACGCAACATCATCTTTAATAAATGGATAAAATGTACCGATTGCATTTGAGCCACCACCAATACATGCTACAATTGCATCCGGAAGTCGACCTTCTTTCTTCAATATCTGTGATTTTATTTCTTTACCAATCACACTCTGAAAATCTCTAACAATCGTTGGGAATGGGTCTGGACCTAATGCAGAACCTAATAAATAATGTGTGTCATCTACATGACTTACCCAATATTGCAATGCTTTATTAACTGCATCCGATAAAGTCCCTTGACCATCTTTAACTGCCACAACCTTTGCACCAAGTAATTCCATTCTAAATACATTAAGTTGTTGTCTTTTAATATCTTCACTTCCCATAAAGACAACAAGTTCCATATCAAATAATGCAGCAACCGTAGCACTAGCTCCACCATGTTGACCCGCACCAGTTTCAGCAACAAGCTTCTTCTTGCCCATTCTTTTAGCAAGCAACGCTTGACCTAATGCATTATTAATTTTATGGGCGCCTGTATGATTTAGATCCTCTCGTTTTAAATATATTTTAGCACCACCTAGGCTTTCAGTATATGATGCAGCATATGTAAGTGGCGTCGCGCGTCCTACATACTCTGATAAATAGTATTCCAGTTCTCTTTGAAACTCTGGATCTGCTTTTGCCTCTTTATAAGCTTTTTTCAACTCAATAATTGCTGGCATTAATGTTTCTGGAACATATTGCCCTCCGTATTCACCAAAGAAACCTAATTCATCTGCTTCTGTTTGTATTTGTTTATTCATTTTCTCTATCTCCTTTCACAATATTTACAATTGCTGTCATTTTTTCTATATCTTTTCGCCCATTTACTTCTATACCTGATGCAAGATCATAACCTTGATGTGATAATTTAAGTTGATTAACTGTTTGAATATTTTCAGAGTTAATGCCTCCTGCTATCTAGTAAGGTATGTCTTTTATGTACTTCAAAATAGTCCAATCATATGTTTGACCGGTACCACCATACGACACTGAGGGTGTGTCGATAATAAATAAATCTACGAACCCTTTATATTTATTTATGTTTTGGATTATGTTTTCATCTGCAGCTAAAGCTTTAGTAATCTTAATGCTTGAATACTTCTTTTTAATTTCCTGTATAAAATCAATAGATTCTGTGCCGTGTAACTGTATTGTGTTAATTGGCGTATTGCTTAATACGTGTTCAATAGTTGTTAAATCAGGATTTACCACGACACATACTTTGTCAATATGATTTTGAACAGCAGACGCTAACTTTTTTATTTGGGTAATTGTTTGATGCCTTTTACTTTTTTCATAATGGATGAAACCTATCGCATCAATAGGTAATTGACTGGCCGCTGTAACATCCTCGATTGATGTAAAGCCACAAAATTTCAATTTCATCATGATTTCACCTTTTGCATTTTCAGTTGTGGTAAAAATTCAGATAGATTGTCACAACGCATAAGCGCTTCACCTATTAGTAGGCCATCGATACCACTATGCAAGATTTTTTTTACATCAGATGCATCGTGAATACCACTTTCAGAAATATAATAATGATTTGGTTTTTTATTTTCTAAAATAGT
Source organism: Staphylococcus sp. SA22 (assembly GCF_054165785.1). Taxonomy (NCBI): domain Bacteria; kingdom Bacillati; phylum Bacillota; class Bacilli; order Caryophanales; family Staphylococcaceae; genus Staphylococcus; species Staphylococcus sp. SA22. The sequence goes on from NZ_JBSZQY010000001.1 coordinate 251,940, forward strand.
ATTTGTATGTTCCACATTTGTGACAAATCGTTTTAAGTCCCTGTTATTTACACCAATCAATTTAGCATTAACCTTATAGGCACGTTCTAATTCATGACGATCATGTACTTCAACTAGCACTTCTAAATTTTGCGATATAGCGTAGTTATATAAATCTTTCAATTGTTTATCCGATAAGATGTTAACGATCAATAAAATCATAGATGCACCTGCTTGTTTAGCAACATCAATTTGAAGCGGATCTATAATAAAATCTTTGCATAATACGGGTAATGTTGTTTTTGTTGTCAATGCTTGTAATCTTTCAAAACTACCACCAAAGTACTTTTCATCAGTTAAAATGGACACGGCATTTGCACCATACTTTTCATAATCTGAGATTTGTTGCGATAAATCTCGTTCAGGTAAGTCATTAACTGTAGGACTCTTCGATTTGATTTCTGCAATAATTGCTAGCTTTGGTTCTTTCTCAATTGCGTTTATAAAAGATTTTTTATTCTGAATATTCACACTTTTCAAGGTATTAAGTTTGTCTTGATAATAGCCATTTTGTAAAAGTGACTGTTTATATTTAACAATTTCTGCTAAAATCGTCATATTATTCACCTCTCATTTGATGGTATTTTTTCAATGCTTTACCATTATCAATCAATGTAGTTGCAAGTTCTATGCCTTCTGCGATGGTATCCACTTTCTCTGCAACATAAAGGCTTAAACCCGCATTTAGTAAGACAACATCACGTCGACTTGACTGATCTTTACCATTCAAGATATTAAGGGAGATTGCTAAATTTTCTTCAGGTGAACCACCTTTAAAATCGCTATTCGGCGCATGTTTCAAACCATAATCAGTCGCATTTAATGTGTAATTTTTGATTTCTCCATCTTCAGTCAATTCATATATCAAATTATCACCAGATAGTGTTGCTTCATCCATACCATTTGCACCATGTAAAACGATTGCACGTTTTCTGCCTAAATCTTTAATCGTTTTAGCAACTAACTTTAACTTTGTAGGATCAAAGACGCCTACCATTTGATACGTTAAGTGATATGGATTAATTAATGGACCCACAAGGTTTAATATTGTAGGCTTTCCAATCATTTTTCTAACTGGTTGCATATACTTCATGATTGGATATGATTCAGTTGCACCAATGAATACAAGGTCTTTTTCATTTAATTGGTTAGGTGTATCATCAACAGTTGTTGTTTGTATGTTCATTTGATTTAACAAATCCGTACTACCTGAATTTGAGGTAATACTTTTATTACCATGTTTAATGACTTTAACACCAGCACTTGCTACAACAAAAGCTACAGTTGTTGAAATGTTGAAACTATTTGACTTGTCACCACCTGTGCCGCACACACACATAGCCCCTTCATAACATGGTTGATGTGGATACATTGTATTAATTAAGCTACGTACAATATATGTTAATTCTTGTTGTTGGATTTCTCGCTCCGAATAGGAACTAAGTAATTCGTATTTAATATCAGTTCCAATACTAGGAGAAATAAGTATATCGATTAGCTCTTTAATGTCGCTTTCAAGTAATATAGTTTCAGTTTTTATTCTTGTTAGTAATGTCATGGTTTTCATCCTTTCTTCACTAGTTTAATAAAATTTGTAATTATTTTGACACCATAGTCTGTAGCAAATGATTCAGGATGGTACTGAATACCATAATGCGGTCGTTCATTATGCTCAAATGACTGTATACAATCTTCGGTACGTCCAGTAATTTTCAATTCTTCTGGAAAATTATCAGGGTTACTTATTAATGAATGATATCTCATAATTGAGAACTGTTCTGGTACATCGTGATATAACACTTTGTGAGTATTTGAAGTGATACTTATAGTATCAACTTTGCCGTGCATAACCTTGTCGCCTTTAATCACTTCTCCACCGTAGTAACAAGTCAGTGCCTGAGCCCCTAAACAAATACCTAAAATGGGTTTATCTTGGTAGGTTGATATGATTTTCATTAACTGTTGGTCGTCTAATGGATGCCCAGGACCTGGTGAAATAATGACAGCATCAACAGATTGATTCAGCACACCATCATCATCTGGGTATTGAACAATGACGTCAGTATGTTGAGCAACAATATCCACTAGGTTATACGTAAAGGAATCATAATTATCTACAACTAAGATCATGGGCTCACCTCCAATAAGCTTTTAGCTTTCAATTTCGTTTCATTCAGTTCTTTTTCAGGAATAGAATCATATACAACTCCACAACCAGCTTCTACGTTGATATACTGCTCATCTATCATCATCGTTCGAATTGCTAATGCAAAATCTAAGTTATGATTACAATTTATGTATCCAACACCACCACTATAAACGCCACGTTTATGTGGATATTGTTCATAAATTCTTTCGATTGCACGTAATTTTGGTGCACCTGAAACGGTACCTGTTGGTAATAAATTCGCAATAACTGTCATTGGCGATAAATTTTGATTTATTTTACCAGTGACTTCACTTACGATATGCATAACATGTTCATATTTTTCAATAACCATTAATTTAGTAATTTTTGAGGTACCGATTTTACTTACTCTATGAATATCATTACGCCCTAAATCAACAAGCATACGATGTTCACTACATTCTTTAGGATCGTTAAGTAGTTGTTTCATATTCTCATTATCTATTTTTGTCGTCTCACCACGTTGAATCGTACCTGCAATAGGATTAGTTGTTACAATTTGATCTTTGACACTTACGAAACTTTCGGGAGAACTACCGACAATATAGGGTTTATCGATATTAAGATAATACATATATGGACTTGGGTTTTGTCGTTTTAAATTTTGATACAGTTGAAACGTAAGTTGATTTAAATGCTGATTAGCATGATGCGCATATTTGTAAATTCTTGACGGCACAACTTGGAACATATCCCCTTCTGCTATTTTCTCTTTGAAATACTGTATCATTTCGATAAACCTTTCTTCAGAAATGTTTGATTGAATTTCTTTAGTTTTAAAATCAAAATCTTGTGTAGGCATGAATGGTTGGATTTTAGTTAAGTCTTCGATAGACTTATTAACTCGATTCTCAAAATCTGATTTTGTTGAATTTGAAAATTGATTCGTCGCGATGATATATAACTCATCTTTGTAATGGTCAAATACATAAACTTGTTCAACCATATATAACCGTACATCGTGCTGCTTGTGATCCTCTAATTGTATTGATTGCAATTTAGGAAATTCATGTCTTACTAAATCAAAGCTACACGTCCCAACATATCCAGATATAAACGGTAATGGCTTAAGTTGATTATCTTGAATATTATGATAGTCTTCATTTATTTTAGTCGTTAAATAATGATACGGTCTTTCAGTGATTTGATACGACTCTTTTAAAGTGCTTACAGATAATACATCGTTATCTAAAGTTAAAGTACCGTAGATGTCAAATATCACTATAGAATAGCGACCCTTAGTTTGTTGTTGATTTGTACTTTCCAAAATGATCTTCTTGGAATGAAGTTGTGCTAAAACTTCAGGTGTTACATTTGCTTTTATTTTTTTATAGAATACATCCATTCTTTACGCTCCTTTCTAAAAAAACGCCAGCATCCTTATCAATATAAAGGACGCTGACGCGTGGTACCACCTAAATTAACCGAATATTCGAAATATTCATAGTTCACTCTTTACTATATATAATTTTCTGTTGCAGACAAAACCCAATTTCATTAATCTCGGTGTTAGTTCACATCACCCACTAACTTTCTGTTGCTACCTTTAACTAACTACTACATTTTGTCTAAATAAAAAGACACCACATAACGCATATACCTGTAAGGACGCGTTACCGTGGTGCCACCTTAGTTAACATAATTCATGTTCACTTTCAAAACTCATTCAATTGTTTTCCAAAGTCCAATTCACAAGATATGGCGTGCTAATTCCCATCACCCATTAGCTTTCTATTTGCTACGTTTCATATCTGCTACTATTTCTTTAGAAAATTCTAATTATTTTTATAGTTCATTATATTACATAGGTCGTTCACATTTGTCAACACTAATTGTTTACTCAATTGGTGATAAGCAATATGCATATAATAATTTCTCTGTCGCTTTAATAGAATCAATATGTGTTCGTTCCATTGCATGAGATGATTCAATGCCAGCCCCAAATAAACCATGTCTGATATCCGCACCAGCATGTAAAGCTGCTGAAGCATCTGAACCATAATATGGATATATGTCTACTTTATATGGAATATTATTTATTTTGCAAAGATTAACTAGGTGTGATTTCAATTGCTTATGATATGGACCTGAAGCATCTTTGGCACAAATAGAAACTGTATATTCATCCGATGCTTGACCGTCTCCCAACGCGCCCATATCTAATGCAATATATTCTTTGATTTTCGAATCAATTGATGCATTTGCACCGTAACCTATTTCTTCGTTATTAGAAATATAAAATTGCGTTGTATGTGGTAATATTATTTGCTCTTCTTTTAATTTCTTTAGTAATTGTAGTATCATCGCTACGCTAGCTTTATCATCTAAATGACGAGATTTAATAAAACCTGATGACGTGATAACTGTACGTGGATCAAAGCTAACAAAATCACCTACTGAAATACCTAAACTCTTTGTATCTTCTTCTGATGTAGTTACTTCATCAATTCTTATTTCCATATGCTTTTGGTCTCTAGGTATTTCATGATTATTTCTATATACATGAACACTTGTTTCATGCAGACAAATGGTTCCTGTATATATTTGGCCAGCATCAGTTTTAATTTGGCAATATTCACCCTCAATCGCGTTATACGTGAATCCTCCAATTAATTCTATTGCTAAGCGTCCATCTTCTTTAATTTCTTTAACCATTGCACCTAAAGTATCAACATGAGCAGTAATACAGCGTTGTACTTCATCATTTTTGCCTGGCACTGTTATTAATAACGCACCTTTATTTGTTAGTGTTGTTTGATAACCTAAGTCTTTTGCATATTTTTCGACAAATTGAATTGCTTCTTCTGTGTCTCCTGAAGGACTATTAATACCTGTTAATGTTTTAATCATTTCTAATATTGGTTCCATTGATTTACCCCTCCGTTGCCATTGTGTTACTATACTCTTTATTGTAGATGATTTATATCTGTTTATCTATTAATGCTATTATCGATTTTTATTTACTATTGCACTGTGTCAACAGCTCATTTACAATGTTATTATTCTGAAAATTTCGAAATAAGGTGATTTATATGACAACAGTTTTATTTGTTGGGCTTGGATTAATTGGTGGAAGTCTTGCTAGCAATATAAAATACTATAACCCTAATGCTAATATTATTGCATACGATGCGGATACTTCTCAGTTAGATAAAGCTAAATCAATCGGTATTATTAATGAAAAATGTTTAAATTATAGTGAAGCTATTAAAAAAGCCGATGTAATTATTTATGCAACACCTGTTGCTATCACAAATAAATATCTTAGCGAGCTTATAGATATGCCAACTAAACCTGGTGTTATTGTTTCTGATACTGGTAGTACTAAAGCAATGATACAGCAACACGAATGCAATTTATTAAAACATAATATTCATTTAGTCAGTGGTCATCCAATGGCTGGTAGTCATAAATCTGGTGTACTAAATGCTAAAAAGCACTTATTTGAAAACGCTTATTATATTTTAGTCTACAATGAGCCAAGAAATGAGCAAGCAGCAAACACGTTAAAAGAACTGTTATCACCTACTCTTGCTAAATTTATTATAACTACTGCTGAAGAACACGACTACGTAACAAGCGTCGTAAGTCATTTACCTCATATCGTTGCATCTAGTTTAGTTCATGTTAGTCAAAAGAACGGTCAAGAACATCATTTAGTCAATAAACTTGCAGCTGGTGGTTTTCGTGATATCACTCGTATAGCTAGTAGTAATGCACAAATGTGGAAAGATATCACCTTGAGTAATAAAACGTATATTTTAGAAATGATTGGACAACTAAAAAGTCAGTTTCAAGATTTAGAAAAACTAATAGAAAGCAATGATTCTGAAAAATTGTTATCATTTTTTGCCGAAGCTAAATCGTATCGTGACGCACTGCCGGCTAAACAACTAGGTGGACTAAATACTGCGTATGATCTATATGTAGATATTCCGGATGAATCAGGTATGATAAGCAAAGTGACTTATATCCTGAGTTTACATAATATATCTATAAGCAACTTAAGAATCTTAGAAGTACGCGAAGATATATACGGTGCTTTAAAAATTAGTTTCAAAAATCCTACTGACCGAGAACGCGGTATGCAAGCATTGAGTGATTTTGATTGTTATATCCAATAATTATTAAGTCTCTTTTGATAAATTCCATGTATTCTTAGATATTATTGTGAAAATCTATTGTGATATATGAAATATTTATCTTTAGAGACTTATTTTATACGAATCACAGTTATATATTACTTAAACCTTATAGTCATTACATTTTATGTCCAGCCATTAAACCTAATCTGCCGTGTTTTGTACCTGCTTCTGTAAACGATACTGCTTTGGACACAATACCTTTGCCGTATTTCAAATGTAATTGGTCTATCGTTTTAGCTAGACATTCGTCACGTTTGCGTTGGTATTCATCTTCAAACAGACTTAACTGTCGCTCATCCTCATTAATAAATTGACTCAAAGATATACTTAGCGTACGATATAGTGCTTGTTTATTACATAATTTATCTGCGAAATGCATTACTACTTTATAAATATCTTTTTCTAAGTTTGTTGGATCTTTCAAAGTATATTGCTTATGTACACCGCCTTCATCACTATAGCCAAAGGCAAAATGTATCGTTCTTGCCACTTTTTTTCTTGCTCGAACTCTGCTAGCAACATCTTCAATTAACTCTTGCATTACTACTTTTGCTTCATCAAAATGATAATCTCTCATTAATATTTGACTTTTGCATATCGATGGATTGCTGATCTTATGCTTTTCACGTACTTTACTCTGATCTATCCCATTCGCATGTAGATGCATATCAACACCTAAAATACCGAACTCTTTTTTTAAAAATTTATATGGATATTTCGCTAAATCTCCTATAGTAAAAATTCCTCTTTTATTCAATTTGGCTTCTGTTCGACGATTAATACCCCAAAAATCTCGCAAGGGCTGAATTGGCCATAATTTTGTTGGTACATCTTGGTATCGCCATTCAGCTATACCATTTTGATTATGCTTCGCTTCAACATCCATAGCAATTTTACTTAATAACATATTAGAACCAATGCCCACAGTACAATAAATGCCTGTTTCTTCATAAATTTCACGTTTAAGTCTTTCGCAAAATGCATGTACTGTAGAACTAAATCTATGATAGCTATCAGTAACATCCATAAAAAATTCGTCAATACTATATTGGTGTAAATCTTCAGGTGGAATATAACGCAATGCAATCTTAGAAATAGCAACTGAAACATTAAGATATTTACGCATACTTGGATTGATAATGTAAATATCATTTCTATGTGGTATTTCAAACAATCGCGATCCTGTCTTGATGCCTAATTCTTTTAATTTAGGTGTCGCAGCCAATACTACAGAACCCTGACGCTTAGTATCTGCAACAACAGCTAACTTTGTTTCTAATGGATCTAGCCCCTTTTCAATACAAGAAACACTCGCAAAAAAACTTTTTTGGTCAATACATAGAACATCCCTATCTTCTAATAAATGATAATTATACACTGTTATTCCTCCCTTACTTGAATTCTATTATATACGAACACTTGTTCTATTTCAACTATTTTAGAACAAGTGTTCTGTTATTTTGCAAATGAATTTTTAAGTATTACATGATATACTCAAATTAATAATGATTAGGAGGTTTGGATGATGCCAATCGTCAATGTAAAATTATTAGAAGGTCGTTCGGATGAACAATTAAAAAATTTAGTTAGCGAAGTTACTGACGCCGTAGAAAAAACAACTGGAGCAAATAGACAAGCAATTCACGTTGTTATAGAAGAAATGAAACCAAACCATTATGGTGTGGCTGGCGTAAGAAAGTCAGATCAATAATTCTTCATAGGATGCATGCCAAATAATTCTTTGAAAACGAACAAGGCGACTTCTATCTGAGTATGATAGAAGTCGCCTTGTTTATTTTTAATCTTCATCTAAAAAGTCTTTAATAGCTTGTTTATTTGTGTTTTTATTAATCTGTAATGCACTACCATCAGTATTTGTATTGACATCTTCGTATGAGTTCTTGATTGGCACAGTCAATGACTTAACATCTTTTTCACCTCGGATACCAAAACTCAAACCTGTTTGGAAGATCCCTGAATCAGGAATGTTTGTATTCACATAGCCTCTTAAAATACCTGCAACTTTTGGTAATTTAACAACTGTTCTAAAATTAACCATTTCTTTTTTCAATGTTTGCATCACTTGTTGCTGACGTCGCACGCGTCCGAAGTCACCTTCAGGGTCGTGACGGAATCTTGCATAACCAAGTAATTCTTTACCATTCAACCTATGGTTACCCTTTTTCAAAGATACACCAATATTTTTCGACATATCTTTTTCGACATTAATTGGTACACCTTCTGGCATTAATTCATCAATCATTTTCTCAAATCCAGTAAAATCAACTACTGCATAATATTCAGGATTAATTCCTAAATTTTTATCAAGTGTTTTTCTAAGTAGCTCTGGACCACCTAAAGCGTATGCTGAATTAATTTTGTGTTTTCCATATCCTGGAATATCTGCATAAATATCACGCATGACAGACATCATTTTCATCTTTTTATTGATAAAGTCATATTGAACAACCATGATAGAATCTGTTCTTGATTGTCCACCTTGTGCTTTATCTGCACCGAGTACAAGAATAGAAATTTTACCATCATTTTTTACTGGTCCATTAAATTGATGTACTTTAACATCTTTCGCATGTTTCTTGGCATATTCTACACCGCTATTGTAACTATGTACAATATATACAACTAATGCGATAAGTAAAATTACAACAATCAGAAGAATGATAGGTAATTTCCTAATTTTCTTCTTCTTTTTTCGCTTAGGCGCCGAAGTGCGATGTTCACTTTGACGTCTATATTCGTTGTCATTAGTTTCTTTATCCATATTTACCTACCTTATATCTTCAAAAATAGATTTTTGTGTACTATAATAATCACATATTAACGTTATATAAAAACAATTCAAAAAGCAAGTGATTTCTTAATAAATCGTACTAAGGTCTAATGAAAGGATGTCAAAAATGAATATTAATACAGCTTATTTTGCCGGAGGTTGTTTTTGGTGTATGACGAAACCATTTGACACCTTTGACGGCATAGAAAAAGTAACTTCTGGATATATGGGCGGACATATTGAAAATCCTACTTACGAACAAGTAAAATCAGGTACGAGTGGTCATTTAGAAACTGTTGAAATTCAATATGATGTTGCATTATTCTCATACAATAAGTTATTAGAAATATTTTTCTCAGTCATTGACCCATTAGATACAGGTGGTCAATATCAAGACCGTGGTCCTCAATATCAAACAGCTATTTTCTACACTAATGATCATCAAAAAGAACTCGCTGAGACTTATATCGAGCAGCTTAAAAATACGATTAATGCTGATAAGGCAATTGCAACAAAAATATTGCCAGCGTCACAATTTTACAAAGCCGAAGACTATCACCAAGATTTTTACAAGAAAAATCCAGAGCGCTATGCAGAAGAACAAAAAATACGCCAAGAATACAAAAATAAGCAATAACATTTATACTTGATGAAACTGATTAAGTTAGGCGACTCAACTTAAGCTCATTTCAATATTAAAATACGGTACAGATAGGAAACTTAAATATTCTTATCTGTACCGTTTTTTATAAATCATTCTTTATAGAAACGAAAAAATCCAAGCGCTTCAGGCAAAACTGTATACCTCTTAGCACTTGGATTTTTATTATTTGTGACGTATTACACGCATTACTTTAGAAAGTGATTCCCAAAGCGAATTATCTTTACGATAAACTAAAAAGCGTGGTTCCCAATTTGGATTATATTTAGATTTATAACGACGTAATCCTTGGAAACGATATAGACCGTTGAAATGTTCAAAGACACGGCCTGCAAGTCGTTCTCTTAAATATGAATAATGCAATTGACCAACGTTCGATAACGTTGCCATACCCATATTAAATTTTGTATAACCTTGTTCTTTACTCCAAAGTAACATATGCAAGTATAGACCATCCATTAATGGTAAATCTAACTCTGGCAACCATCTAATTAAATCGACTGAAATGGCATCATTAAAGTATGTTGGCATTAAACTACAAAATGCAATTACTTCATTCTCTTCATTTCGCATTACACCAATTGGCGCTTTAGATAAGTATTCTTCATTAAATTGACCAACAGAGAAATGCATTTCCTGACGATTATCTAGCCATAAATCACTTACATGTTGAAGTTCATTTATAAATTCAGTTGAAAACGGTGGTTCAATAATTTCGAACGAAATATTAAGTTCATCGAATTTGTTTAAAGTCGCTCTAAATCCACGGCGTTTTTTACCTGAAGTTGAAAATTGTGTTAAATCAATAATTGCTTCTTCACCTAATTTGAAAAATTGGTTACCGAAATTATGATATAACGGCATGTGTTGATCTGTAACTTGATAGAATATAACATCATAGCCTAAATACTCAGCGTAATTATAGAATGCTTCTAACAATTCATCAAAGGCATTTTCATCACCGATTGGATCGCCAAGAACCACTAATGAACTTGCTTTATAACGATACATTAAAAATGCTGTTTTATTTTCATTAGTGAAAAACTGCTTGTCACCACTATATATCAAGTGACTCAAATAATTACCGCCATACTGATTAATAATCTCCTCGCAATCTTCAATTTTAGAAGAAATACGTACTTTGCTAAATTGATAATCAAACAACCATGCAATCATACCTATGATGATAGCGATGATTAAAATCGTAAGCCAGAAGTAATAGCGCAATACAGATGTATGCATTTCAATCGTATAAATATCTAATGCATATAACGTTCCAGCAATAAATATATGGTTAACATATAAAATAAATAAACTGAATAAAAGCATTGCAACTATATTTCTCATTCTTACTGGGCGTTTTAACCTACGTGCTCTACGGAAAGCTACAATAAGAAGAACAAAAATAATAGCTAACCATGTTATTAAAATATATGAAGCGTAAGTGAAGAATGTCGCCACTGTGATTAATAAAATTGAAATCATAGCAAAGATGATGGCACGTCTACTTTGCTTATAAATACCAACTACATTCAGTAAAAGTAATAAACAAGCACTAGTATGAATTGCCAATAAAATATAATACGTTAAGTGATTTCCATCATATAAAGCATCGTAAACAATCGTTAAGTTATTTACAAAAAAGATCATACTTGTAAAGAATACTAAAATTGCTAATGACAATGATGGAATTTTAGCAATAATATCCTTTTGATAAGACATTAAAAATGACGTAACATCTTTAGCCGGAATGAAATATTTAGATCCTTCAATATATTTCTTAGCTGAAGTACCAAACTCAAATGATGATAAAATTAATGCAATAATTACCGGTACAAAATAGTACGCAAAACGATATAGAAGTAGCATTAATAATACTTTTTCCTCAGGGACACCTAAAGTTTTAAATCCTAGTAATACAACTAAATCGAAAGCGCCGAAACCACCAGGAATAAAGCTGACTAATCCAGATAATGCAGCAATAATGAATATTGCAATAAATGACATAAATGAGACATGGACGTCAACTATGACACCACAGAAGTATAATACAACTGCAGCAGCTAACCATTCCACACATGACACTAATGTACAATACAAGCCTACATAACGATTGTTTTTATCGGGCGGTCTAACCATTGAATATATAATAAATAATGGTAAGAACAACGACACAGCATAAAGTACCCATCTCACCCACGTAATTTTATCTAAAATTAAAGATGCATCGAAAACATGGAATACAATTAACAATGATAATAAGCTTAAACCTGTCAACATTGAAATAAGTATTAAGGATATAAAGTGAACTAATTTCTTTTTATCATGCGTATAGTTTTTATAAACCATTGCTCTAACGCCTGCACCAATAAAGCCACCGAAACCTACAATCGCATTCAATGCATTGATGATATAACTTACTCTTAAAACTTTGCCTAAGGATATATCCATTTTTAAAGCTCTAGATAAAATCACATCATACATTGATAGAATAACAAGCGATGCCCCACCACCAATAAATAGTAAAACTAAGGACATACGGTTAATCTTACTAAATTCAACCAACGTATCTTTAAAGTTAATACCAGATAACTCCCGATACAATGTGATTACTACAAAAATAAATAAAGCTGTAGCAAACGTAATTTTTAAGATTGAAAATATTTTGTTTTTAACTTCCTGATTCATTTTTTCACATCAATTCTAATTATTTCTGTTATAAATCAAAATATATCATATAAACCATAAAAATAGCATATCATTTACCTTTGATTTATATAACACTTTTGTCATATTGACATCTGTATTAAGAGGTAAATAGAAAATATTACTATCTCAAACAGAACAATATGGTTATCTATACTGATTCATATTTAACATAAAGAAAATGATGAATCAATACTTATGAAAAATATTATTAATTAACAGCTGATTATGAGTGCTTCTTAATATATTAAAAATACCACTTGTTTTTATTTTCGTCATGATAATGAGGTACTAATCAAGTGGCAAATACTCGTTTCATTATACATGTGCTTTATAAAGGGCTAACCTTTCGTAAAAATTTATAAGCTAAACATGTGCTGATAATCATAAATGTGAGTGCCCAACATTATAAGCACCATAAAAATACCAACAAACGTATAGTCTATTGGTATTTTTAATTACTTATTCAACTATTTTATTACTTTCTTTAATATCATATTCACCTACATCATTACCATAGAAACGATTGTATCGACGTTTAAATAATTGGAATAAATGAGTAACTAATACTTTTAAAATAGCATATCCCGGAATACCTAAAATAACGCCTACAATACCAAGCAATTTGCCTGCACACAGTAAAATGAAAATGATTGTAAGTGGATGAATCTTAAGTGTTTTACCCATGATATTTGGTGAAATGAAGTGCCCTTCAACAAATTGTACTAAAGTCCATACTACTGCTAATTTTAAGAGCATCCACGGCGATGTTATAGCAGCTATTACAATAGCTGGTGAAATCGCTATAGTAGGCCCTAAATATGGCACAACACTTGTAACTGCCGCAATACTAGCTAACACTAAACTATATTTCAACCCGATAACCGAATAACCGATAAACAACAGTATACCGATACAGAATGAAACAATAATTTGTCCTTGAATGTATGAACCAACTTGAACACTCATTTTTTCAAGTAGATCATGAAAATCTTTTCGGAATTTCGGTGGCATAATATTCGTTGAAAATTCTTTGAAGTGATGTCCATCTTTAAGCATAAAGAATAGTACAAATGGTGTTGTGACAATCACAACGCCAATATTAGCAATCGTTTCTGCAAACGTTGCAATTTTAGACCCAAAGCCATCTGTAAATTCACTTAACATAGATGGTATTTTCTTAGGTAAAGAATTTAACCAATCATTAATTTGACTATAATACGAAGAGAAAAACGTATTATTTGCTATTTTATCAATAGAATTAATTAATTTTTCTAGATATTGCGGTGAATTTTTAACTAAACTATCTACTTGCGAACCAATAATAGGTATCAATAAATTAACAATTAACGTAATAACACCTACTACAGCTAGATAAATAATAGAAATACCTGCAACTCTTGGTATTCTATAACGCTCCATCATATTTACGATTGGGTTAAATAAATAGAATAGAATTAAAGAGACGATGATAGGTGCTGCTATCGTCTTAAAAACGATGATAAAAGGATCAAAAACGTATGATACTTTTTCGAAAATAAAAATAACAATACCCAACAATACTAGAGCTATTAATGAGAAGACTAAATCATTCCCACCAACAAACTTCATATACCGTGATTCGGTAAATTTTAAAAAGTTCTTTCTTATATTCTTTTCATTTTCATTCAATTATAGATTCACCACCACTTAAAATATTCATAAGATGTTGTATAAAAACAGTCCACTTATGTAAAATTACTAACATCAATGATACCATACAAATACCCTTTACAGTAACGAAACGCCCGTGTAATACACTTAATTTAGGATTGATTAATCCTTTCTTCAAAATGATGAATGTGTAATGTTAAATATATAATTTCAGACTCACTGATATTAACATCAAATTGTTTTTGTATCATAGTTAAAATTTTATATGCTGTGTTATAGCAAATCGGATAGTGATTTTTAATCATAGACACAAAATCATCTTGTGCATGTATATATTCTTTTCTTCTTAATCGGCGAATTAAAAATTGTACATGTCTTATAAAACGTTGGTATTGTAATGATTCCTTATCAACAGTTGTCACAAGGTCTGATTCAATGATATCTATACCTTTTTTAATAACATTATTGATCAAAGTCATCTCATGCATAGATAAATCTTCTGTGTTAGATGCAATATGTAATGCAATAAATCCTATCTCATCTTCAGGAAAATGTACATCTAATGCTGCATTTAACTGATCAATCACCTGTTTAGCAATATGATATGCATCACTATATAACTGCATAGTTTCCATAACAAATGGATTGCTAATAACTTGATTTTGTTTTAAGCGTTTATATGCAAATATAATATGATCCGTTAATGAAACTACAAGTTGTTTTGAATCAACATTCATCGCAGTATTAGAAATAAAATTTAACGAATCAATAATTACTTGTAATACATTGTCATCAGCGATTTCAACTAAACTTTTATAATGTGCTTTTTGTTGCTCACTCTCTAATTTATAAATTTTCTCTATTGTAATAGTTTGGTCGTTTAACGCCATTCCCTCTTTTTTGTTAAAACCAATACCTTTACCGATTAAAATAACTTCTTGATCATTATTAGTACATACTACGACATTGTTGTTCAATGTTTTAGTAACAATATATTCTCCCATTATCATCACCTATTTTTCTATTATTAAGATTATATATCGGAAATGTCTAACTTGAAAGTATAATAATTTAAATACTTGTGTTCTATTACACGCCTATCCTATATGATATATCTTAATTTAATTTCGATGCCTCTCAAAGTGGAATAACTATAATAAAAAAATCTGACTCCCATATTTACAAATAATTCTATTTATTTATATATTATCTGAATTAATACTCAATACAAACTAAAACGTACTATTAAATTGTGCAAAGCTAAAATAAATTTATATTCATCTATCTAACAATATGTCTTATTAATGGTATAGTCTTTGCACACCAATGGAGGAAATAAATCTCAATCTTATTATGTTAATATTTAATCAAATCTTAGATTAACTAGTGTAATGATACAGATGATTATTGAGTACAAATTTAAAACCCCGAGATTTTCGCTTTAATTTGAAAACCTCAGGGTTTATTAGATTTTTATAAAATGAATCGTTACATTAAAAATATTTATTTATCAGAGTTCTTATATTTGTTAGCGCCCCAAGCACTAATTCCAAATAAGTTAATTTCTAAGTTTTCAGGTTTAAAGACAGGATTCTTGCCTTCTTTTTTCTGCTTTTGATAATCTTTCATTAATGCAAAAGCTACATTGGACAGTCCTATAATGGAAATAATGTTTACAATTGCCATTAAGCCCATAAATAAGTCTGCTGTATTCCATACTGTTTCTGTTTTAGCAACAGCTCCCATAAAGACAAGTACTACAACAAGACATCTAAAGATAAATAATATCACACGATTTGTAGATAAAAATTCAATATTAGATTGACCATAATAGTAGTTACCTACCACAGATGAAAATGCAAACAGTGTAACTGCTATTGTTAAGAAAATACCTCCAGCAGAACCTAAATGCTCATTAAGTGCTGATTGAGTAACTGCAACACCTTGTGGTGCACTTTCACCAAATTTCAATCCTGAATATAGTAAAATCATGATTGCAGTTGCTGTACAAACCAACATTGTATCAAAGAACACACCTAATGATTGGATTAAACCTTGCTTAACAGGGTGTGGTACGGCAGCAGTTGCCGCTGCATTCGGCGCAGAACCCATACCAGCTTCGTTAGAGAATAAACCACGTTTGATACCTTGAAGAACCGCAGCACCTACAGCGCCACCAGTTACTTGTTCGATACCAAATGCACTTTTAATAATCGTACCTATCATAGGAACAATTTGATCTAAATTAAATAGCAATATTACTAAAACCATACCAATGTAAATGATAGCCATAATCGGTACAATTAACGAAGATAACGTAGCAATACTACGTACACCACCAAATATAATAATAGCTGTTACGATTGCTAAAATAATACCTGTGATTACTGGACTAATATTATATTGCGTATTTAACGACTCCGCAATTGTATTAGATTGCACTGTGTTAAATACAAATGCAAATGTAATTGTAATTAAAATCGCAAATACGATACCTAGCCATTTTTGATTTAAACCTTTAGTAATATAGTAAGCTGGACCACCACGGAATCCACCATCTTTATCATGTACTTTATAAACCTGAGCCAAAGTCGCTTCTATAAATGCACTCGCTGCACCTATAAATGCAATAACCCACATCCAAAATACTGCACCTGGACCGCCTAAAACAATCGCAGTCGCAACACCAGCAATATTACCAGTACCAACTCTCGAACCAGCACTAATCGCAAATGCTTGGAATGGCGAAATACCCTTCTTACCATCTTCTAAAGTTTCTGGACGTTCTACTAAAGCTCTAAACATTTCAGGTAACATTCGTAATTGGACGAATTTAGAACTAATTGTAAAGAAGAATCCAGCTGTCAATAATAGACCAATTAAATATTGAGACCATATTAGATCGGTACCAACATGGACAAATTCTTTAAACCATCCAGGAATTAAACTATCGAAATCTTTCAAAATAAACCCCTCGCATCCTCTACATGAATCATGCATCTTCTATAAAATTAGACCGAATTGAAACTTCAGTAAATATAGAGATACGTCATCATTTCTTATACAATACAAGAGATTTATATTAGTTTGGTCAAAGTATATCGCTAATTTAACGATAAGTACTTGGTCAGCATTTAATATAAATCCCTTGAATTTAGTCAAAATTTAACATTACTGTATTTTATCATTTAATTTCGTGATTGCATATAGTTTTTAGCTAATATACATGTCTATTACTTCACCAAAATCATCTGTATCTACAATGAATGAGCCATTTGTATATTGCTCAGATTTATGAATATCATTAATTAAACCATCTTCTTCGTTTGATTTTGAATATAATGTATATTGACTATGTTCACCTGTCACTACATGTGCAGCTACTATACGATGTGGATTTTTCTTTAATTCTTTTAATAAAGTTATTCCACGTTGTGCTCTTTTAGCAACTTGTAAGATTTTAAAACTAATACGTTTTAACGAGCCGCGTTGTGTGGCCATCAATATAGTATCATTTTCAGAAACACCTTCAGTCATAACAACGAAATCTTCAGCTTTAAGATTTATTGATTTAACACCAGCTGCCCTTAATCCGGTATCTGATAGTTCACTTGTATTATACGTTAATGACATACCTTTATTAGTAATGATGGTAATTAATTGATCTTTTTCAAAGCGCATAACACTAATCAAATCATCATTTTCTTTAACTTTAGTAGCAATTAAAGGTTTATTAAAACGCGTTGTTTTAAATAGAGGCACTGTACTTTTCTTAATCATGCCATTTTGAGTCGCAAAAACATAAAATGCATCTGTATTAAAGTCCTTTTCATTAAAGACATTAATAACCACTTCATCTTCTTCGATAGGAACTATTTGTGATACATGTTGCCCCAATTCTTTCCAACGAATATCTGCTAATTTATGAACCGGTATAAATAGATAACGACCTTTATTTGTAAATACTAGTACGGTATCTTGCGTATTTACTTCTTGATGTTTAAGTAAACTGTCACCATCTTTTAAACCAATATCTTCAACACCGCTAGCATTAAAGCTACGAATAGAAGTACGTTTAATATATCCATGACGTGTCATACTTAAAATAACTTCTTCACTAGGCACCATAACTTCTTTGTCAATTTTAATTTCTTCAATTTCTGCTTCAACTAAAGACAGTCGTTCAGATTTGAATTTCTTTTTAATTTCATTCAATTCTTCTTTTATGACATTCAATAATGCATCATGGTTATCAAGAATATGACGTAATTGTTTGATTAATGCTTCAAGTTCTTTATGTTCACCTTCAAGCGCAACTATGTCAGTGTTTGTTAAACGATATAACTGTAACATTACAATTGCTTCAGCCTGTTCTTCTGTGAACTCGTATACTTCGATAAGGTTTTCTTTAGCGTCACGCTTGTTTTTAGAGCTACGAATCAATTCGATTACTTTATCTAAAATTGACAACGCTTTAATCAAACCTTCGACGATGTGCATACGTTTTTCAGCATTATCTAATTCAAACTTCGTTCTATTTGCAACAACCTCAATTTGATGATTCAAATAACTATCTATAATTTGACGAATACCCATCAATTTTGGACGACCATCACTAATAGCGACCATGTTGAAATTATATGAAATCTGTAAATCAGAGTTTTTATAAAGATAATTTTTGATTGATTCACTGTTCACATCTTTTTTCAATTCAATTGCTATTCGTAAACCAGTTCTATCAGTTTCATCACGTACTTCAACGATACCATCGACTTTTTTGTCAGCACGTAATTCATCGATACGTTTTACTAAGCTACTTTTGTTCACTTCATATGGAATTTCAGTAATAATTAACTGTTTACGTCCATTGCGTAAAGTTTCTTCTTCAACTTTAGAACGAACTATAATTCTACCTTTACCTGATTCATAAGCTTTTTTAATACCATCAATACCTTGAATAATACCACCAGTTGGAAAATCAGGACCTTTAATATATTTCATTAATTGATTGACTGTAATATCCGGATTATCAATATATTTAAGTGTTGCTTGAATCACTTCAGCTAAATTATGTGGTGGTATATCTGTCGCGTAACCTGCAGATATACCTGTAGAACCATTCACTAGTAAGTTAGGAAATCTTGATGGCAATACCATTGGTTCGAGTGTCGTATCATCATAGTTTGGAATGAAAGAAACTGTCTCTTTATTAATATCACGTAATAACTCTTCAGCTAGTAAGCTTAACTTAGCTTCAGTGTAACGCATTGCCGCTGGCGGATCATTATCGATACTACCATTATTACCATGCATTTCTATTAAGACATGTCGTAACTTCCAGTCTTGACTTAAACGGACCATTGCTTCGTACACTGAGGAGTCTCCATGTGGATGATATTGACCAATAACATCACCGACTGTTTTCGCACTTTTACGGAAATTTTTATCGTGTGTATTACCACTTGAATACATTGCATATAAAATACGACGTTGTACGGGTTTTAAACCATCACGAACATCTGGCAATGCACGCTCTTGAATAATATATTTACTATATCTTCCAAAGCGATCACCTAAAACATCTTCAAGTGATAAATCTTGAATTATTTCACTCACTAGATTTCCTCCTCATCAAATTGATCATTTTCAAGCACTTGTACTTCAGAATTATCTAAAATACTTTGGTCCTCTTGCATACCAAACTCAACATGCTTTTCAATCCATTCACGTCTAGGTTGTACTTTGTCACCCATTAATGTTGTTACACGTTTAGATGAACGCACTTCATCTTCAACTTGTACACGAATTAAAGTTCGTGTTTCTGGGTTCATCGTCGTTTCCCATAATTGTTCAGGGTTCATTTCACCCAAACCTTTGTAACGTTGTAACGTGAAGCCTTTACCAAGTTCTTTTTGTAATTTATTAAGCTCTTCGTCAGTCCAAGCGTATTCAACTCTCTTTGTTTTGCCTTTACCTTTTTCCAATTTATAAAGTGGAGGTAAAGCAATAAATACACGACCTGCTTGAACAAGCGGTTTCATATATTTGAAGAAGAATGTTAACAATAGCACTTGAATATGCGCACCATCAGTATCAGCATCAGTCATAATAATTACACGATTATAGTTACTATCTTCAATTTTAAAGTCAGTACCAACGCCTGCCCCGATTGTGTGGATAATTGTATTAATTTCTTCATTTTTAAAAATATCTTCCAGACGTGCTTTCTCTGTATTAATTACCTTACCACGTAATGGTAATATCGCTTGGAATTTGCGGTCTCGTCCAAGTTTTGCTGAACCTCCCGCAGAATCACCTTCGACTAAATACAATTCATTTTTATCAGTGTTTTTACTTTGTGCAGGTGTTAATTTACCAGATAGCAAAGTGTCTTTACGCTTGTTTTTCTTACCTGAACGAGCATCTTCACGAGCTTTACGTGCAGCTTCCCTTGCTTGTTGTGCTTTAATCGCTTTTTTTACAAGTGATTTAGACAATTGTCCTTTTTCTTCTAAATAGAATGGCAATTTGTCTGCAACAACTGAATCAACAGCACTTCTTGCTTCAGAAGTACCCAATTTAGATTTCGTTTGTCCTTCAAATTGTAGTAATTCTTCTGGAATACGTACAGACACAACAGCTGTTAAACCTTCACGAATATCATTACCGTCTAAGTTTTTATCTTTTGTTTTAAGTTCATTAATACGACGTGCATAATCATTAAATACACGTGTCATTGCTGTTTTAAAACCAACTTCATGTGTACCACCATCTTTAGCACGTACATTATTTACGAAACTTAAAATACTTTCTGAATATTGATCATTATATTGGAAAGCTACGTCTACCTCTATACCATTTGCTTCACCTGAAAATGTAGCCACGTCATGCAAAACTTCTTTTCCTTCATTGACATAACTAACAAACTCTTTGATTCCTTCTTCATAATGGTAATGCTCTTGACGCTCTTTACCACTGCGTAAATCATTAAGCGTTATTTTTAAATTTTTCAATAAGAACGCAGACTCTTGTAGTCGTTCACTTAAAACATCAAAATTAAATGATGTAGATGCTTTAAAAATTGTATCATCAGGTTTAAATGTTACTTTGGTACCTGTTTTCTTAGTTTTACCTTTTTTCACTAAACCAGAAGATGGCGAACCACCGTTTTTAAAACTTTGATGATATATATTACCATCTCGATGGATTTCAACTTCAAGCCATTCACTCAATGCATTTACAACTGAAGCACCAACGCCGTGAAGACCACCTGAAGTTTTATAGCCGCCTTGTCCAAATTTACCTCCTGCATGTAAAACAGTAAAGATAACTTCTACTGTCGGTTTACCTGATTTATGTATACCTGTTGGCATACCACGTCCATTATCTTCTATAGAAATACTACCATCTTTATTAATTGTTACATCTATTTCGTTACCGTAACCATTCAATACTTCATCGACGGAGTTATCGACAATTTCATATACTAGATGATGTAATCCCCGTTTATCAGTTGATCCAATATACATACCAGGTCTTTTACGAACTGCTTCTAACCCCTCTAAAACCTGTATTGAATCATCTGAATAATTATTTTGTTTATTCATTGCCAATGATTTCGCCTCCTGCAAACGTACGTTCGTTTTTAAAACTATACAATAGTTATTCTTATATAAATCAGCGTAAAATGCAAGTATCAATTAACTTTCATAGCTTAATTCCATATATTAATCCCTGTTTTTAAAAATTTTAGCCGTAATTTAAACGAATATGATAAAATAGTCCTAAGATATTAAAGGATGTGTAATATTTATGATGATAATCGTCATGTTACTACTAAGTTATCTTATCGGCGCTTTCCCAAGTGGATTCGTAATTGGAAAATTATTTTTCAAAAAAGATATTAGACAATTTGGTAGTGGTAATACTGGCGCTACTAATAGCTTTAGAGTATTAGGTCGTCCTGCAGGATTCTTGGTAACATTTCTAGATATTTTCAAAGGGTTCATAACTGTTTTCTTCCCTTTATGGTTACCAGTTCACGCAGATGGCCCTATTAGTACTTTTTTTACAAATGGTTTAATTGTTGGCTTATTCGCTATACTTGGACACGTTTATCCTGTTTATTTAAAATTCCAAGGTGGCAAAGCGGTTGCAACTAGTGCAGGTGTCGTCTTGGGAGTCAACCCGATACTTTTACTAATACTTGCAATTATCTTCTTTATTGTATTGAAGATTTTTAAATATGTTTCTTTAGCAAGTATCGTTGCAGCAATTTGCTGTGTGATTGGCTCGCTTATCATTCAAGACTATATTTTATTAGTCGTTAGTTTCTTAGTTTCAATCATATTGATAATTAGACATCGCTCTAATATCGCAAGAATTTTTAGAGGCGAAGAACCTAAAATAAAATGGATGTAACAATTTTTTGACATTAGTCCATCATTGCATATTTTTTTGCAGTTGATGGATTATTTTATTTTTGCAAAAACAATTTTTTTAACTTAAAATTCAACTATACTTAGTTTTTTTACAAGAACATTTGAGATCGAGACATAGATCAATGTCATAGGCTACACAATGTTATATTAGCTGTAGTTGACAGAATGAAATGCGCTTATAACTAGGTTTTTTCAATTCTGGTCGGGGGTCCCAACATAGAAGCTTATGGAAATTCAGCTTACAATAATGTGCAGGTTGGGGTGGGCTCCAACACAGAGAATTTCGAAAAGAAATCCCACAAACAATATGAATTGGGGCCCACTCCCATTCTGTAATAAATTTAGGAGGTCATTGTTATGCAAATAGAACTTACTGATGCAGCAGTAACTTGGTTTAAAAATGAACTTGAGTTACCTGAAAATAATAAAGTGCTCGTGTTTTTTGTAAGATATGGTGGCGAATTCCAACTCAAGCAAGGATTTAGTCCTGCTTTTACAGTTGAACCAAAGGAAGATGTTGATATTGGCTATGAACAACAATATGACGATTTAAATGTTGTCGTAGCGGAAAAAGATTTGTGGTACTTTGAAGATGACCACATTATTGTAAATGTAGTTGATCACGAAGATGAAATTTCTTATTCCACAAAATAACTAAAATAAAACGAACTTGTTTACACATTCTGATGTGTACTGAACCTCACAAGTTGTACTTTGGTTTAACACATCTGATGTTGTATGAACAAGTTCGTTTTTGCTATATATTAACTTATCTTCACGCTAATTACATTAATGTTAACATATTGGCTATTTTTTATAGATTAATTGTTAATATTGCCTCTCCAAACATTTATAGTAACTTATAAAGAATCAATACCATCCATTATCTCTACTGTTCTCCCTTCATTATTGAGCGTTTGCACTTTACTATAGGCTTCATGCCAATCTGGGAAATAACGATCCAACCGTATAGGCTTAAAAGTATCTTCTTTAATGCAAATCAATTCTGTGGAACCTGTAGTTGCAAGTTCACCTTTTTCATTAAAAATCTCATATTTATACACTGAACGTAATCTCGAATATTTTTCAACCCAAGTTTTAACTTTAACTTTTTCTGGATAAAAAATAGACTTTTTATAATTGACATTGAGGTCAGTCACAGGTGAAATGATTCCTTGTTTTTCCATATCAGCATAACTAAAACCTAACTTCGATATATAATCCAACCGCGCAACTTCAAACCAAGTTGCATAATTCCCGTGATAAATTACACCCATCTTATCAGTTTCAGCATAACGCGCTTCTATTTCTGTAATACTATATATCATTTTAAGCCTTCTTTCAGTTTAACTTTATATCTCATTCTAACATAAAATACAAGAAGAGGCCGGCCAAGAACACAAAGGTTTTGAACCGACCTATTAAATCATAAAGTTTATAGAGGTATTTTTGAGCACTATCAAAGTGCCTCAAATACCGATTAAAATTTTACTGTGATATCTATTTTTATTGCGCTAATTTATTTCTTAAAACCATTTGTAAAATTCCACCGTGACGATAGTAATCCATTTCAACAAGTGAGTCAAAACGAACCATAGCGTCAAATTCTACCAAATCACCATCTTGCTTCTTAGCAGTAACTCTGACGTAGTCATGTGGTTGAACATTTTCATCAATATTAACAGAAATTTCTTCTGTACCATCTAGACCAAGAGAATCAGCTGATTCACCTTTTTTAAACTCTAATGGTAATACACCCATCATAACTAAATTTGAACGATGGATACGTTCATAACTTTGTGCAATAACCGTTTTAACACCTAATAAGTTTGTACCTTTTGCTGCCCAGTCACGAGATGAACCCATACCATAATCGTTACCAGCTAATACAACTAAACCTGTACCATCTTCTTTATATTTCATTGCAGCATCAAAGATAGGCATTACTTCATTTGTTGGCCAATAAGTTGTAAAACCACCTTCAGTACCTGGCGCTAATTGGTTTTTAATACGTATATTAGCAAACGTACCTCGAACCATTACTTCGTGATTACCACGTCTTGAACCATATGAATTAAATTCACGAATAGGCACTTGATGATCTTGTAAATATTTACCAGCTGGCGTATCTTTACCAATTGCACCTGCTGGAGAGATGTGGTCAGTTGTCACAGAATCACCGAATTTACCCATAACACGTAAACCATTTAATGGAACAATCGTACCCGGTTCTTTAGATAATCCTTGGAAGAATGATGGATTTTGAATGTATGTTGAATTAGGATCAAAGTCATATAGAGGTTGATCAGTTACATCAATCTCATTCCATAATTCATTGTTATTGTATACATTATTATATTCTTCAATAAATAATTCAGGTGTTACAACACTATCAACGGTATCTGAAACTTCTTTAATTGATGGCCAAATATCTTTCAAATATACATCTTCACCGTCATTACCTTTACCAATAGGTTCATTTTGTAAATCAATATCAACCGTTCCAGCTAATGCATAAGCAACAACTAACTGTGGTGAAGCTAGGTAATTGGCTTTAACAAGAGGATGGATACGACCTTCAAAGTTACGGTTACCAGATAATACAGATGTCACTAATAGGTCCTCATCAGCAATCGCTTTTTCAATTTCTGGTAATAAAGGACCTGAATTACCGATACAAGTTGTACATCCATAACCAACCAAGTTGAAGCCTAAATCATCTAAATAAGGTTGTAAGCCAGCATCTCTTAAATATCCGGTAACAACTTTTGAACCTGGTGCTAGAGAAGTTTTAACGTATTCAGGAACTTTCAAGCCTTTTTCAACTGCTTTTTTAGCAACTAAACCTGCACCTAACATTACATAAGGGTTAGATGTATTTGTACATGATGTAATTGCTGCTATTGCAATATCACCTGTTTTCATTGTAGCTTTTGATCCATCTTTGAAGTTAATTTCAGCTTTCTTATCAAATTCACTTTTATCTAAACCGTGTCCTTGGTTGCCCGCTGGAGCTGTTACAGAATTTTCAAATGATGATTTCATATCACTTAAGAAAATTAAATCTTGAGGACGTTTTGGTCCTGAAAGCGATGCTTCAACTGTTGATAAATCCAATTCGATAACATCTGTATAATTAGGATCTTCTTTTTCAACATCAAAGAACATATGGTTTTGTTTCAAATATTCTTTTACTAGCGCGATATGTTCGTCTGATCTACCAGTTAACTTCATATATTTAAGAGATTCATCATCAACTGGGAAGAATCCGCAAGTTGCTCCATACTCTGGTGCCATGTTTGCGATTGTAGCACGGTCTGCTAGTGGTAAATGTTGTACACCTGGACCAAAGAACTCTACAAATTTACCAACAACACCTTTTTTACGTAGCTCTTGAGTTACTCTTAACGCTAAATCAGTTGCTGTTGCGCCTTGTGGTAATGAATTTACTAGTCGTACACCAATAACCTCTGGAATTGGGAAATAAGAAGGTTGTCCAAGCATTCCAGCTTCAGCTTCAATACCACCAACACCCCATCCTAGTACGCCAATACCATTTATCATTGTTGTATGTGAATCAGTACCAACTAATGTATCTGGAAATGCAGTTTTTTCACCATCTACATCACGAACATGTACAACACTTGCTAAATATTCTAAGTTAACTTGGTGAACTATTCCAGTTGCAGGAGGAACTGCATTGTAATTATCAAATGCTTTCGTTGCCCAATTTAAAAACTGATAACGTTCATAGTTACGTTCAAATTCTAATTTCATATTACGTTCAAGAGCCTCTGGATTTGCATAGCTATCCACTTGAACTGAGTGGTCAATAACTAAATCCACCGGTACTTCTGGATTAATTTTAGTAATATCTCCCCCAACGTCATCCATTGCTTTACGTAAAGAAGCTAAATCAACTACGGCTGGTACACCTGTGAAATCTTGTAAAATAACACGAGAAGGTTTAAATGGTACCTCGCCTTCATTTCCATCTTTTCCAAACTGACTTAAAGCTTTAATATGATCGTCTGTAATTACAAAATCATCTTCTTGACGAAGTAAAGATTCTAACAAAACACGAATTGAATAAGGTAAATTGGAAACTTTAGTAATACCTTGCTCTTCTACAGCTTTTAAATCATAGTAAGTATAACTTTGGCCATTCAAGTCAAAATGTTTTTTTGATTGCTCTTTAAAATTTGCAGCCATTTAATGATCCCCCTTGATACATTTTTATATTTATATGCCTTAATTAAATTGTATTATTATATTTATTGATAAACAACTCATCATGCTTAGAAAACGCTTAATTTAGGTTTTGACTTTTTAATCAGAGTATATAAGCAAAACTTATCATTCAGGTAAGGTGTAATAAGTATTTTTTATTAATTGAGAATAATTATCAATTTCGCGAATGATTTAATTCAATATTTAAACGTATTATTTCATTGAGCAGAAAGAAAATTATGGTGCCAAACTTTAATATTTCTTTTCAATGTCATTCTTTTGATGGGAGTGGGACAGAAATGATATTTTCGCAAATTTTATTTCGTCGTCCCAGCCCGGCAAGGTTGACTAGAATTGAAAAAAGCTTGTTACAAGCGCATTTTCGTTCAGTCAACTACTGCCAATATAACTTCGTAGAGCATAGAATATTGATTTATGTCCCAGCCTGAGTTAATTTTCTATAAAAGTATAGTTAATTTTTGTTTATACCGTCGTACCTCACTTTAGCTTTGTCAAACCCCTTTCTATTAAGTTGTGAGAAATAAACCTATCTTAAAATATAAAAAAATCGAGAATTCGTAGTTTAATAACGAAATTCTCGTTCTTATCCTTTTGAATATACTCAATTTTCCACAAAAACAAACAAGTAGTATATCTGTTCTAGCTACTAGAATGACATACTACTTGTTATTAAAATACTTAACTAAATTTTATTAGTTATCTTTTTTCTCTATATTTCTACGTGACTGACGCTTTTCAAGAATGTCAGATTCATAATCTTCTTGTTGACTCTTGATATATTCTTGTAAGCGGCGTTTATTCGGAGTCAATGTTAAACCTAGGAATTTACGTTCCTGGTTCGCATCCTTGTAGAAACTTACCATCATGAGTATGACGACAAAGGAGAATGGGAATGCACTAATAATTGCAGCACTTTGAATCGCATTTAAAGCTTCAGCGCCGTTACCGCCACCAGCTAATAAAAGTACAAATGCTATTAAGGCCTGTGAAATTCCCCAAACAACTTTTACCATACTAGATGGATTTAATGAACCAAATGTTGTTTGCATTCCTAATACAAATGTTGCTGAGTCAGCAGATGTAATAAAGAATGATGCAATTAATAATAATGCAATCAACGATAAAACAATACCAAATGGCACATGATTAAACACTCCAAATAGCTGTGTTTCAGGAGTCATATCAAAAATTTCTTTGTGTTTCTTACCTGTCTCGATGCCTAATACACCAAAGACACTAAACCATACAAAACTAACAATTGCTGGAACTAGCAAGACACCAGAAATGAACTCTCTAATTGAACGTCCTTTTGAAACTCGTGCAATAAACACTCCAACGAATGGGCTCCAACTTAACCACCAACCCCAGTAATAAAGTGTCCATGAAGACATCCATTCACGTTTTTGAGGATTTAAAGCAGCTGTATCAAAACTATTAAACAAGAATGTGTTTAGTAAACTACCCGTAGAGCTAGTTAACATATTTAAAATAAGAACAGTTGGTCCAACAATTAAAGCAGCTACCATTAAAATAGTACCTAAACCAATGTTCAAGTTACTTAAGTATTGAATACCTTTACTTAATCCAGACCATGCACTTGCTATAAATAAGATAGTAACAACAATGATGATAATCGCTTGTACAAACGTATTGTTTGGAACATTGAACAAGTAATGTAAACCACCATTAATTTGTAGAGCACCCATACCTAACGAAACGGCTACCCCAACGATTGTCGCAAATACAGATAAAACGTCAATAAAAATCCCAATAGGTCCTTCCACTTTATCACCTAAAAGAGGACGTAAAGTTCTAGATAATAAACCTGGTTCACCTTTACGGAATTGCGAATATGCCAACGCTAACGCAACAACACCATAAACAGCCCAAGCATGGAATCCCCAATGGAAAAATGTTGAACGTAGAGCTTCAGTATAAGCTTCAGTAGTTTTGGGATCTGCTGTAGGTGGCGTAGCAAAGTGCGCCATCGGTTCAGCTGCACCATAAAACACCAAACCTATCCCCATACCAGCACTAAACAACATAGCAAACCATGAAATTGTATTAAACTCAGGTTTGTCATTTGGTTTACCTAGTTTAAGTTTTCCAATAGGACTAAAAATAAGGAATATACAGAAGAACACGATAATCGTAGTAAGAATAAGATAATACCAACCTAACTTTTCTGTAATCCACATTTTAATATTATTGGTAACATAGTTGAATTGTTCAGGTAAAAATGCACCAAGTAATACGACTATAGCAACAACAATTGCACTATAGATGAAGACTGGTGAATACTTCTTTCCATTTGGATTCTCTGGTGAAGAAGAATTCATAATTAATTACTCCCTTCAATTCTATATTTAATTTTATGTAGTAGAATAAAAATATTATCTAAACATTTTATTCAATAACTCACGCACCTTTATAGGATAACAAAGGTCTTTGCGATAATCAAATTTTCTTGAATAATCTATTTTCTAATTTTTTTATTTGTTGTATAATTGAGGTTACATTTAAAAAAGAGAGGTTGAGTGTAATGTTAAAAGAATTCAAAGAGTTCGCCTTAAAAGGTAACGTCTTAGATTTAGCAATTGCTGTTGTGATGGGTGCAGCTTTCAACAAGATTATATCTTCATTAGTAGAAAATATCATCATGCCATTAATTGGTAAAATTTTCGGATCAGTTGATTTTGCTAAAGAATGGTCATTCTGGGGTATTAAATACGGTTTATTTATCCAATCTGTTATCGACTTTATTATCATCGCGTTTGCTTTATTCATCTTTGTTAAGATTGCAAATACATTAATGAAGAAAGAAGAAGCCGAAGAAGAAGCAGTTGTGGAAGAAAATGTTGTGTTATTAACTGAAATCAGAGATTTATTACGTGAGAAAAAATAATTTTTAAATAAAAAGAGATGGGCTAAGGTTGTTCTATACATTCCAAAGTACCATCTCTATTTTTTATGTTTTAATTTCTTTTGAATCTTGTTGAACTCTGATATTGATCTGATTTCACTTCTAAAACTAAAGGTATTCTATTTTTCAATTCGCTCACATGTGAAATAATCCCAACCATTCTACCAGTTGATTTAAGATTTAACAAAGTGTCTAACGCTGTTTCAAGTGTTTCTTGATCTAATGTACCGAATCCTTCATCAATAAATATTGATTCTAGTGAAATACCTCCTGATTGCTGCTGTACAATTTCGCTTAACCCTAAAGCTAATGCAAGCGACGATTGGAAAGTTTCTCCACCTGATAACGAGCTAATATGTCTAGACTTATTTGAATGCAAATCAAATACATCAATTTCTAGGCCACTAAGACCATGAGAAACCGCTTCTCGCCTAATTAGTTGGTATCGATTATCTGACATTGTTGCTAATCTCAGATTTGCTTGAGCAATAATTTGATCTAAATAGTAAATTAAGACAAAGTTTTCCAATGTAAGATTTTTGTTGTTCTTACCACTGACAATCTCAGCCAATTGAAATATTTCTTGTTGATTCTTTAATTCTTGATTTAAGTAATTAATATGCGAAACTATAGATTGTGTTTTTTTAATATTATTTTGACATTGATAATGAACAGCAGAGTATTCATCTATCAGTGTATTCATCTTTCCTTTTTTCAGTTCATATTCATCTATTAATTTATCAGAGTCCAATAACTCTTTATCCTTGGTTAATGATTCTAACCTAGCTATTTCCATTTCAAATTCATGATAACATTTTTTATAAGTATCCCTTTTCTGCTCTAATTCCTCTTGCTCGCCCCTCCAGGCTATTATTTCATTTATATCATTGTCATCAGTTAAATTCAGCCTCGACATTTCCATTTCAATAGACTGTTCATTCAATTCTAAGTCATTATTGTAAGTTTCTAGTTGATTTTCATAGTGATTTAGATTATTTTGCTCAATTAACTTTCTTTGAGACAATTGTATTAACTTATCTTCAATCTCCTTTGAGTGTTCTTGATGTTGATTCACATCTTGAACATACTTCTTATAATCCACTTCAAAATTAGTGATATTATTATATTTTGAGAGTGTTTCAAATTCAGTGATGAGATCTCGACATAATTTCAACTCAGATTCATTTTTATTTAGACGCAATTGTTTATTATGAATTTGCAACGTTAGATTATCTTTTTCTTCTTTCATTTGTTCTATAAATTTATTAAGATCTCTTTGATTATTCAATGCATTTTCATTTTCTAGCAGACGCTTATTCAATACTTCGAGTGAAAGATCACTTTGCGTTTTAATATTAATATTCGATATTTTTTCATTAACAAATTTAATTTCAGAATTATGCACAGCAATATTCGATTTCATAGTGTGGATATTTGCTTCAATTTCTTTAATTTCATTTTGACGTTTAGCAATACTGTCAAAATCAATATGATGCCCTAAATCCTGAATTTCATTACCACATATCGGACATTGATCTCCAATCTTTACAGCAGATTTAATTTCACTTATAAAGCTTTCTTTATCATTTAAGTCCAATTTTGATTTATCGTAGCGTTCTAATTTTATTTCGAGATTCTTCAATATAGTTTTTTCTTCATTAATTTGATTCTCTAACTCTTGCTTACTACCTAATAGTTTATCTAATTCAGCTTTAGCTTTTTCATTTTCTTTAATTACATTAATTTCATTATTTATGTTAGTTATCGCATTATTTAGTTCGATAATTTTCTCGTAATCACTTTCATTATTACCTATTGAATTTTCGACCTTTTCTAAACCTTTGATTAGATTATTTAATTCATCACCTAATTGTTCACCCTCAGTTCTCAAGCGTTCAATATTGAGATAACTTTGTTGATACTTATAAATATCGTTAAATAATACTCTAGTTTTATCAATAAAAGAGATTTTACTTTCAATTAAATCTCCGTTTTCTTCTAACATTTTTTTCTCTTTGTCTATGTTTCGTTTATCACAATCAAGATTCAATATTTTATTATTGGTTTTAGAAATATCTTTTTTGCTATTAGCAATTTTGCTTTCAATTTTTTCTCTATTTTCAATATAATTCAATAGGTTTGTAATATCTTGTAACAACTTTAACTTAGCTTCAATTTCCTCTATTTCAGGTTGTTGCTCTTTCAATTGAACGAAATCAATTTTATTTTTGTTGAGTTGATTAATATTATCTTTTAATATATTATTTTCTAGTGTTTTCTTTTCTATTATTTCATATTCTTTAATAGCAGTTTCTTTACTTTCATTCACAAATGCTAGTATTTCTTTCGACCTAGCTTGTAAAAGTGGTATATTTTCAATCACTTTGTCTATCTGTTGAGTGGCAACCTCTAATAAGCCTTTTATTTTGTCATCATCAAATGATTCAATTTCTTGCCATAAAAGGTCAATTTGTTGATATCTATTCTCGATTTGAGCTTTTTCTTTTTTTACTTCTTCTTTTAATATTTCTCGTATAGCTTCAAATTTTTCACTGTCAAACAGTGTTCTTAATATCCCTTGCTTTTCACGACTGTTTGATATTAAAAAGCGTTTGAATTCACCTTGAGGCAAAATAAACAATTGTCGGAATTGATCTGCATTTACTCCTAATAATTCAATAATGAATTGGGTACCTGAAATTACTTTACTTTCTCTAATTTCATACTTGCCATCCACCATCTCAAATACATCAAATTTAGCGTTCGTTTTTGTTGTATTACCTTCTTTGATATAAGGGCCTTGTCTATGCACTTTATAAATTCGATGATTTAATTGAAATTCAAACGTTACTGACATCGGCTGTTTACCATCAGCGAAATGACTTCTCAAATCATTTTCTTCTCTTTGTTCAGTTGATGCTTTACCAAACAAGGCATAAGTCATTGCATCAAAAATCATTGTTTTACCCGATCCAGTCTTACCACTTATTAAAAACAATTCATTATTATCAATTTTAGAAAAATCAATTTCTTCTTTTAAAAAGGGTCCGAAATTATTCAACTTTAAATGTAATGGTTTCATTCATTAATCCTCCTTTCTCAATCCGTTTTCTAAAATATTTTTTATCTTTTTAGATTGGATATCCGATAATTCTTTATCAGTTATATGTTTATAAAACATTTCGATGATTGACATGTCATCTTTTTCTCTTATTTCTATAGCGTTATTTTCTTCATTGTAATTAAAAGTTTCATTCGTCAGCGCTAAAGTATTAGGATAAATTTGTTTTAAACTCATCATTGGATCAGTAATATGGGACATATTTTTAAGTTTAAAATGTAAATAATTATCTTTATTTTTCACATGAACTTTTTCATTAATAACATCATTATATTCGCCCGAGATAATTTCCAATTGTCTAAGCGGCTTAAGAGGAATAAATACATCGTTAATAATGCCATCGTTAATTGTTACACGTCTATACCCTTTAGCTTGACCCGCTTCCGAAAATGAATACTGCAATAAGGAGCCACTATATTTAATTTTGTCGTCTTCTATACTAAATGGATGATGCAAGTGACCTAGCATGACATAATCAAATATATCAAAAACACCTTTCTGAACTGACTCAACCGTTCCAATAGTTAATGGTCTTTCAGAATCAGATGTCTTTCCACCTTGAACAGTCAGATGACTAATTAAAATATTGACGGCATCTTCATCAATTGCCGGTGCTATTGTTTCAATACAGCGCGTAATTCCCTGTTGATGCGTTTCAATGGTGTCATCTTCAAAATAGTGTTTCATTTCGCTCACAGTAGCATAAGGGAGTGTATAAAAATTAACCCCATTTATCTCTATTGGCGAATTAATCGATGTAAAATCTGTTCTTATAAATAACTGATTATGTTCAAACCAACTCGCCCCATAGTTTAATCTCTCTTTACCATCGTGATTTCCGCTAATCATAATTATTGGTATACGCAGTTCTAAATTTAGCTTTCCAATCGCTTGTTCTAATAACATGATTGCATCTTTACTTGGATATGTTGTGTCATATAAATCTCCAGCTATCACAATGATATCAGGTTCTTCTTCTTTCATTTTTTCTACGAACATATCTAAAATATACGCTTGATCTTCTAAAAGCTGTTTGCCATTTAATATTTTCCCTAAGTGCCAGTCTGCTGTATGTATAATTTTCATTACTGCCTCCATATAGAACATTTGTTCGCTTTTTATTTTAATATAAACATTTCACCTTTTCAAGTAAAATTAAAACCACTCATTGACTGATTTAAAAGTCGATCACAAGTGGTTTTAAAAGTAATTAATTGATTAATGTTTTCTTTAGTTTTTTGTATTTATATAGCATTGCTGCTCTCCAAGGAACAATCATACAGAATGCTAATAAAAAGAACATGCCGCCTAATTCTCCAGGATCTATTTCATTACTAATGAATATTTTCATCACAGTACGAATGATAAGTAATGAAATCAAAATAACTGGAAATGCTTTAGATCGTTTCATATAAATTTCTGTACCTTTGACTTCAAATCGAGAAGTCCAAATTAGAACTGTAGAAAAAAGCAAACCAATTATAAAGGCTTCTAGCATTTCCGATCCAGTTAGCCTAAAATATGGAACGACGTACATCAATGCACCAGTCGCCATAAAAAACGGTGGCAAAACTATTTTTTTCTCATTTACCGGATAATTTTGAGCTTTCATACGAATAACTATAACTATAGTTCCCATAAATAAAGCTACAATGATTGAAAATAATAAATAGAGCACGCAGACACCTTCTCGTTAAATAAACTCTCTGTAAATCATACAAAATGAATTATAGCATTTCTCAGTCTATTCGTCATTTTGTTAACTTTAATTTTAATAAACATATTTATTCTTATAAATTTGATTATAAAAAGAGGCCATTTCCATATCTGGAAAATAGCCTCTATCAATTGCGAATTTACTTTTTCGCACTCTTCATATTTTGATCCATATTTTTATTCATCATCGTCATCATTTGATTAATTTTCTTCTGAGAAGGTTTTTGACCCATTTGCATCATCATCATACGAAGCATTTCTTCGTTGATTGGTGGGTTTTTCTTCAAGTAGTCCATCATATATTTTCTAGCTAAAAGGAAACCTCCAATTAAACCTAAAATTAATGCAGCTACTATAAAAATAATTGCTAACCAAGTTGCCATTGTTTCACCCGCTTTCTTTATCCTACTGAATTTTACTAAATTCATCACATTATTTCAAGAACTAGTTTATTCAAGTATTTTAATATCGATACTAAAAATAATATCAAAAATCATGCTGTTATAACAGAGGTTTTAAAGATTAATCTGAAATAGTATATTTTCAAAAGTTATCACTTATGATGTAGTTTGAGTGCTATACTCTAAATTTCAACACTTTAAAAAAAGCCTAAGATTATGCATCCTAGACTTCTAAACATACTCGCTTTATAAATTATTCTTATAAGCTCATAACTTGGTTTAAGATATTTTCTTTTGTAAAGCCATATTTTTCAACTACTAGATCGCCAGGTGCACTTGCGCCAAAGCCGTCAATAGCAATAACTTTACCTGCAGTACCTACATATTTATGCCATCCTAGCGGTGAAGCCATTTCAATCGCAACACGTTTTGTTACGCTTGATGGAATAACTGATTCTTTATATTCTTCAGATTGTTGTTCAAATGCATTCCAGTTAGGCATTGAAACAACACGCACTGATTTACCTTGTTTTTCAAGATCTTTAGCAGCTTCAACTGCAAGATTAACTTCTGAACCTGAAGCTAATAATAGGAATTCTGGTGTCTCTTCAGAGCCATAAACTGTATAGGCACCTTTTCGAACGCCTTCTTCAACTACATCTTCTGGTACATCTAAAACCGGTAAGTTTTGACGTGTCAATACTAATGAAGTAGGTGTAGATTCAGATTCTAAGGCAACTTCCCATGCTACTCTTGTTTCATTACCATCAGCAGGACGGATAACATTCATATTTGGAATGGCTCTTAGTCCAGCTAATTGTTCAATTGGTTCATGAGTAGGACCATCTTCACCTACTGCAATTGAATCATGTGTGAAGATGAACGTAGCATTTAATCCCATAATTGATGATAAGCGTAACGCTGGTTTTAAATAATCACTAAATACGAAGAATGTTGCACCATATGGATGTAAACCTCCATGTGCAGCCATACCATTTACAGCAGCACCCATAGCAAATTCACGTACACCAAACCACACATTTTTACCTTCAGGTGTTTCAGAACTATAATCAGTTGCATCATTTACATTGGATTTGTTTGAACCAGCAAGGTCTGCTGATCCACCAAAGAATGAAGGGACAGTTTTACTGATTGCTTGAATAACAGTACCAGAATCAGCACGAGATGCACCATTATGACCAAGTTCAAAACGTGGTAATTCATCCTTATAATTTTTAGGCAATTTACCACTAATCGCTAATTTAAATTCTTCTGCTAATTCAGGATATGTTTCTGCATATTTTTCTAATAATGAATTCCATTGAGATTCATCTTCATTAGCACGTTTTAACATAGTATTTTGGAAAATTTCGTATACTTCTTCTGAAACATTAAAACGTTTTTCAGGATCTAAACCATAATTTTCGAATGTTAATTTTCTTTCATCTTCACCTAAAGGTGCCCCATGAACACCATTAGTTCCTGCTTTATTCGGTGAACCAAATCCGATTGTTGTTTTAACTTCAATAATCGTTGGTCCTTCTTGAGATTTAGCAGTAGTAATCGCATTATCAATTTCTTCTAAATCATTACCATCTTTAACTAGTAAGTAATTCCAACCATATGCTTCAAAACGAGCTTTTGTGTTTTCAGAAAAAGCTTTGTTTAATTCGCCATCTAATGAAATATCATTTGAATCGTATAAAACAACTAATTTACTTAATTTATTATGTCCAGCAAATGAAGCTGCTTCATGCGAAATACCTTCCATTAAATCACCGTCAGAAGCTAATACATATGTGTAATGATCTACAACATTATATCCTTCTTTATTAAATTTCCCTGCTAGGTGATCTTCTGCTAAAGCTAATCCTACTGACATAGCAAAACCTTGTCCAAGTGGTCCAGTAGTAACTTCTACACCATCAGTATGTCTGTATTCAGGATGACCTGGTGTTTTAGAACCCCATTGTCTAAATTGCTTTAATTCTTCTAATTCTAAACTACCAGAAACATGTAACAAGCTATACAATAATGCTGAACCATGCCCTGCCGATAATACGAAACGGTCTCTATTGAAGTAATCTTTAGATTGTGGATTAAAATTCAGATGACGTGTCCACAAAGTGTAAGCCATTGGGGCAGCTCCCATAGGTAATCCTGGATGACCAGAATTCGCTTTTTCGATTGTGTCGATACTTAGTGCACGTAGCGTATCAACAGCTAATTGATCTTTTTCATTAAACATCTTGTGTATCTTCCCTTCTTCAATTTTATCAAATACATTATAACTTATTTTAAAATAAAAAGATAAGTAAAATACTTATTTCAAGTTATAATGTCAGAAAATTCTTTACAGATTTGTGATTTAATTTTTATTATCTCTTTTTTGTTGTATCTCTTTAATTTTTTCAGGTGTTACATCATTACCTTCTGGATCAATTACTTTAGTATTTTCAATTTGTTGTTTAAACCCTTTTCTAAAACTCTCAAGATAAGCTTTTCTTAAGGCTGTTTGCTCCTTTGCTTCTTCTTGAGTTAATCCTACTTCTTTTTTCTTTTTAGCTAACTCGTTAATTCTTTCGATATTCAAATCAGAATTACTCAATTAAAAAACCTACCTTCAATTTGTTTATTCAATCATTATAATACTTTAACAAAATATAACAAATTTAAGATCAGCAAAAAAGTAATAAAAAACGCTATTTCGCAAAAATAGGCAAAATAACGTTGTGACAATGTATCAATTTATTAAAGCGAACACTTTCCCATCTCTTTGTTCGCTATTGTTTGTAGGGTCTTTATGTTCGTATGTTTTATTTATCGTATTGTTCTTAATTTGATGGTCAGTCATTTCGTACACTTGTTCCGAGTGAGCACTAACGTTCGCACTTAACAAGAATATTGCAAAGGCTACACTTGAAACTAAAAATATGATGATATATGTTGATACGTTTTTATATTTATTGTAAAACATCATTTTCACTCCTAGAACATTTGTTTGTACAAGTAATTTATCAGAACTTATGTTCTGTGTCAATATTTTAACGAACAAATGTTTGTTTTGATTGTGAATTAATGATATACTGTATTTAAATTAATTTAGGGAGTGCCTATATATGAGAGAATTAACAAAACGACAAAGCGAAATATATAACTATATTAAACAAGTTGTTCAAATGAAAGGTTATCCGCCTAGTGTTCGCGAAATTGGTGAAGCAGTTGGCTTAGCATCCAGTTCAACTGTTCATGGTCACCTTTCACGTCTTGAAGAAAAAGGCTATATAAGAAGAGATCCAACGAAACCACGTGCTATAGAAATTGTAAGTGATCAAACAAATGATAATATTAATATGGAAGAAACGATTCATGTGCCAGTTATTGGTAAAGTCACAGCAGGTGTTCCTATTACCGCAGTAGAAAATATTGAAGAGTATTTTCCATTACCTGAACACTTAACATCGACACATAATAGCGACATATTCATATTAAACGTCGTAGGCGACAGTATGATTGAGGCTGGTATATTAGACGGAGACAAAGTAATTGTTCGCAGTCAAACCATAGCAGAAAATGGAGACATTATTGTTGCTATGACTGAGGAAGATGAAGCAACTGTCAAACGCTTCTATAAAGAAAAAAATCGTTATCGATTACAACCTGAAAATAGTACAATGGAGCCAATTTACCTCGACAATGTTGCTGTAATTGGGAAAGTAATTGGTTTGTACCGCGAAATGTAATATTTTAAACCGTTATATATTATCGTAATTGTTAAACCCTCATTTTTATAAATTTTGGACCTCTTGAAAAAGTTTCGTTTTCAAGAGGTTTTATTTATTCTAATCTAAATTCAGTTCAAACAGAAATTGCGAATTGTTAGATAATCTCATTCTTTAATATAAATTTTGAAT
This sequence comes from Staphylococcus sp. SA22, assembly GCF_054165785.1. Taxonomy (NCBI): domain Bacteria; kingdom Bacillati; phylum Bacillota; class Bacilli; order Caryophanales; family Staphylococcaceae; genus Staphylococcus; species Staphylococcus sp. SA22. The sequence continues at coordinate 290,890 of NZ_JBSZQY010000001.1, forward strand.
TACAGATTCCTGCAAAATGTTACACAAATTAAAACTCGCCCCCGTAATAATTTACAGGAGCGAGCCATTATTATTTTTTTCTTTCTTTTTTATTAAGTATATCTTTGACGCGTTCAAGTATATCCGCATCTTTTGGTTTATCTGTTGTCATCATGTTTATCTACTTCCTTACAGACAAACATTACCCTTTAAACTCATACCAAAAACATTAACCAGTATAATTTTCTGTCCAAAAAGGTTGTTTTTCATCATTAAAATCAACACCAACACCTAATATTTTAAACGTATCATTTAAAATATTTTTTCTGTGACCAATAGAATTCATTAATCCTTGATGTGCATAGATACTACTAACTTGACCATATGCTAAATTCTCTCCGGCTGAGTTAAATGTAATACCATCTTTTTTCAATCGATCAAATGGTGATTGACCTTTTAAATTTGTATGATCAAAATAATGATTTTCGGCCATATCTTTACTATGCTTACGAGCAGTTTCAGAATTCTGTTTAGAATACTTCAATGTAGATAATTGATGTTGTTTTCTTTCAGCATTAACTAAATCAAAATTTTGTAGTTCAAAACTATCTGCAAGCGATTTCGAAGGTGCTCCATATTGTTCTTTTAATCTATTTTCCATAGCATCACTTACTTGTAAAACAGCTGTTACATTATTACGTCGATGCTTATCATAAAATACCGTCGTATAAATGTGATTTTTATGGAAAACATCATATTCTTTATTATTTTGTTCGTAACGCACTCTACCTTTAACAATCTCTGTTTCTGGTTCGCCTAATCTTTGCCTTACAACCGATTTCGGTGTATTGTATTTAATTTTTGATTTTGAAGTGATGATATTTTGATTTGTATATAACACATTAACTTTATCTTTAATGTAACTTATCATTATAAAATTATTGTAATCGTCATCATAATACGTATACCACTTCGTACCATATTCATTAAATGTCACTCTTTTTGGTTTATTTAATGTTTTCTCAACATCTGATTTCGACATGTTCATTTGTATATTGTTAAAGGCAAATTGTTGTTTCTTCGGCGTATCCAATTTATTTTCCGCAGAAATTGTTTCTTTATTGATGTGAATGTCAATATATTGTCTTACTTCATTTTGTAAATGAATGAATGGTTTAAATTCTGTTATTGGCGCAATGATAATAATTGATAAAAACGCAACAACAGTTACTATGAATTTTTTAATTTACATCACCTACTATAAATATTAATCTCTATCACCGTTGAAAATAGAGTTTCTAACAATAACATAATCTACAGTACGTAATGATTTCAAGTCTTTTCCACCGGCATATGAAATTGAGCTTTGTAAATCTTGTTGCATTTCTTTTAAGGTATCCATTAATGACCCCTTATGTTCTACAAACATTTTTTTACCTTCTACATTTTTATGTTCGCCTTTTTGAAATTCAGATGCACTACCAAAATATTCTTTATACTGTTTACCATCAAGTTCTACAGTTTCACCAGGTGATTCTTCGTGTGCCGCAAATAATGAACCAATCATGACCATTGATGCACCAAATCTAATTGACTTAGCGATGTCGCCATGCGTTCTTATACCACCATCGGCAATCAAAGGTTTACGAGCTGCTTTACTACATATGTTTAATGCCGCTAACTGCCAACCACCAGTACCAAAACCTGTTTTAATCTTTGTAATACAAACTCTACCAGGACCTATACCGACTTTGGTAGCATCAGCACCAGCATTTTCTAATTCTCTAACACCTTCTGGCGTACCAACATTACCAGCAATAACAAAACTATCAGGTATATGGGTTTTTATATGTTTAATCATGTTTATCACTGAATCTGAGTGACCATGCGCAATATCTATTGTAATATATTCGGGGATTAATTTTTCTTGAGCTAACTTTTCAATAAAATCAAATTCCGCTTTCTTTACACCAACTGAAATAGATGCAAATAAGCCTGAATTTTGCATATGTTTTATAAAAGGTATTCTTGCTTCTTCATCAAAACGATGCATGATATAAAAGTAATCATTTTCAGCAAACCATTTCGCTAATTTCTCATTCATAACTGTTTGCATATTTGCAGGAACTACAGGTAGCTTGAATTTTTTCGGACCAAATTGGATAGTTGTATCACATTCAGACCTACTTTCAACTATGCATTTATTAGGTATTAATTGAATATCTTCGTAATCAAATATTTTCACTTTAAATAGCCCCTTTAAAAACTAATTATTTTTAAATGCAAATTAAAAACCGAATGTTTCCTTATTAATATGAGAAAACATTCAGTTTATAGCATTCGTATATACTGTACATTGTTTTATTGATATTGTAAATGGGCTAAAGTACGAAATTTGATTTTACCAACTTGATTTTTTAACACCTGGAATTTGTCCTTTGTGCGCATGTTCTCTAAACGCAATACGAGACATTTCAAATTTACGTAATACACCTCTAGGTCTTCCAGTTACTTTACATCTTCTAGTTAAACGTGTAGGTGATGAATCTCTTGGTAATTTTCTTAACGCTTCGTAATCACCTTTTGCTTTTAACTCTTTACGTAATTCGTAATATTTATTTACTAACTCTTCTCTTTTTCTCTCTTTTGCTATTTTAGATTTCTTAGCCATATATAGTTACCTCACTTTTTATCAAATCGTAATTATTACGATTTATATAATAACACAATCCTCACATAATTCAACAGTAAAGTTTCATTTCTTTGTTAAATTATTTTCTAAACCATCATATTTAACATTAAAATGTATTGTCGAACATTTATAAAACATATCCACAATTACTTCGTACTTATTAAATTCCGCTTTGAAATTTTAAATTCTACTATATTAAATACTCTTTCAAGCATTCGCTAACAAAATGACTTTATAAAATCAGTAATCTATTTCCTTCTATAAATATTCTCAAATTTTAATAAAGTAACAACTAATACAATCATAAATTGTTCTATCGATGAAACTCAATTCATTAATCACTCTTCACAAAAATTTCATAAAAAAGCGAGCTCCCCAATATAATAGGTAAGCCCGCTTTATTTTCAAATCGTCGTATTTGAATGATAAGAATTACTTAGTTTCACGATGTAACGTATATTTGTTTAATCTTGGGCAATATTTTTTCATTTCAATACGCTCAGGATTATTACGTTTATTTTTAGTAGTGATATAGTTACGATCGCCACATTCTGTGCATGCTAATGTTACGTTTACGCGCACGTTAAACACCCTCTCTTGTTAGGAATCTTTACGATTTATTATGATATCATAAACTGCTCAACTACGCAATATAGAAACTACATATCAAATTTATTTTTCAAAGTTTTCGTATGTTTCATCATTTTCAGTTTCAAGATCAATAGAATTTATATCAATACCTAATGCTTTTGCAACACCTTTACCATATTCTGGGTCAGCTTTGTAACAATGACGAATATGACGTCGTTTAACATCATCCGTTACGCCTTCCATTGCATTTGCTGTATTTGTAAAAATTCTTTCTTTAGCGTCCTCTGATTGTAATCTAAACAATTTACCTGGTTGTTCAAAATAATTATCATCATCTTGACGTTGATTATATTCATAGCCGTATCCATCAGTTGGGAATGGCGGCTTTTTATATTCAGGTTGAGAATCAAATTTACCATGGTTATTTGGATAATAATGTGTTCCTCCACCTTGGTTATTGTCAACTACGCGCATTTGACCATCTCTACTAAAAGGACAAATATTTTCAATACCAACACCTTTAGGTTGGTTTACAGGAATCTGCCAATGATTAACTCCTAATCGATATCTTTGCGCATCGCCATATGAGAATAAACGCCCTTGCAGCATTTTGTCTGGAGAAAAATCTAATCCTGGAATAATATTAGTTGGTGCAAACGCAGCTTGTTCAACATCCATAAAGTAATTATCTGGATTTCTATTTAATTCAAACTCTCCAACTTCAATTAGAGGATACTCATCGTGATACCATACTTTTGTTAAATCAAATGGATTATCTTTATGATTTTTAGCTTGTTCCTCAGTCATTACTTGAATATACATTGTCCATTTTGGATAATCACCTTTTTCAATGGCTTCGAATAAATCGCGTTGAGATGAATCGCGATCTGTAGCTATAATTTCAGCAGCTTCTTCATCAGTTAAGTTCTCAATACCTTGTTGAGTTCTAAAATGGAATTTAACCCAAACACGTTCACCAGAATCATTATACATAGAGTATGTGTGTGAACCGAACCCATGCATATGACGTAAATCTTTAGGAATCCCTCTATCTGACATTAAGATCGTTACTTGGTGCAATGCTTCTGGAAGTCCCGTCCAGAAATCCCAGTTATTTTGTGCATCTCTCATATTTGTTCTAGGATCTCGTTTCACCGCACGATTTAAACTAACAAATAACTTTGGATCTCTAAAGAAGAATACTGGTGTGTTATTCCCTACTAAATCCCAGTTTCCTTCTTCAGTGTAGAACTTTAACGCAAATCCTCGAATGTCACGCTCCGCATCAGCAGCACCACGTTCTCCTGCTACAGTAGAAAAACGGGCAAACATTTCGGTTTGCTTACCTATTTCAGAGAATATTTTAGCATTCGTATATTTTGTTATATCTTTAGTTACAGTAAATGTCCCAAATGCACCAGAACCTTTGGCATGCATTCGACGTTCTGGTATTACTTCTCTATCAAATTGAGACATTTGCTCTAAAAAGTAAATATCTTGCATTAAAAGAGGTCCCCTAGGCCCTGCTGTCATACTATTTTCTCGATCTGATACTGGATGCCCAAAAACACCAGTTAACTTTTTGTCTTTTTGTGACATAGTCATCCCTCCACAATTTATAATAATTATAATTTAATACATATTATAATTTAACCCCATCAGAATTACAATTAAACATGCTCAAGATGATTAAAAAATCAGAAAATTTTAATTTTTTCGCTTTACAGTGCTAAATAGTTATTGAATAGTACACTTAAAAAGCTTACAATAATGGGTATATTTAAATAGATGGGAGACTAAATATGGAAGATAATAAAATGAACCGTAGTCTTAACTCAAGACACATTTCCATGATTGCTATAGGTGGTGCAATTGGGACTGGTCTATTTGTAGCTACTGGTAATATCATTTCTCAAGCTGGTCCTGGAGGCGCTATACTCGCTTATCTTGTTATTGGTGTCATGCTATATTTCTTAATGTCATCAATTGGAGAGTTGGCAACATTTTATCCAGTATCAGGTTCATTCAGCTCTTATTCAACACGCTTTATTGACTCATCTCTAGGCTTTACCATGGGATGGTTGTATTGGGCATTGTGGTCATTAGTTACAAGTGTTGATGTCATAGTAGCGTCAAATGTGCTTTATTTCTGGGACACATTTAAATTTTTCCACCCCATTACTTGGAGCTTAATCTTTATTACAATTTTACTATTATTAAACATTTTTTCTGTAAAATCATTTGGAGAAACTGAGTTTTGGTTATCATTGATTAAAGTGTTAACAATTATCGTATTCGTTATTTTTGGCTTTTTAATGATTTTCGGTATCTTAGGTGGTCATGCATATGGATTTGAAAACTATACAAAAGGCCAAGCACCGTTTGTTGGTGGTATCTCTGGTTTCTTAGGCGTATTATTAGTCGCCGGATTTTCGGTTGGTGGTACAGAAGTAGTAGCAGTAACTGCTGGTGAATCAGATGACCCTAAAAAGTCTATGCCTAAGGCAATTAAACAAGTATTTTGGCGTATTCTTTTATTCTATGTCTTATCAATTGCAGTAATTGGTGCAATTATTCCGTACACAGATCCATCATTATTAAGAGCAAGTAGTTCAATAAGTCAAAGCCCATTTACAATTGTATTCGATAGAGTAGGCATAGCCTTTGCAGCATCAGTAATCAACGCGGTTATTTTAACTTCATTATTATCCGCTGCAAATTCAGGTGTTTATACAACAGGAAGAATGTTGTATTCCTTAAGTTCAGACAAAAAAGCACCCCAATTTTTAAGTAAATTAAACAAGACAACAAAGTTACCTTTAAGAGCACTATTAACTACTTATGCAGTCGTTGTTATTGTTATTATTTATGCAAACTTTAATTCAAATGCCGTATTTAATTTACTTGAAATTATTGGTTCAATGATTATAGTTGTTTGGGGATCAAGCATTTGGTCACAAATACGATTGCGACAAGCTATTAAAAAACAAGGTCAAGATCCTAATAAGGTCCTACCATATAAAGCACCTTTTTATCCATTAGGACCAATCATTGTCATCACTACGCTATTATTCTTGCTATTTGGTGGTTCAGTTGAATATATTTTAAAAGATCAATGGTTAAATGCTTTTAAAAACTTTTTACCTTTAATCATTCTAGCGTTGATTTACTTTATTCATAAAATCATTCACAAAACAAAATTTGTAAAGCTAGAAACAATTAATTTAAAACCACACGATTATGACAATCAAAAATAAATAAATTCTCACACGGCAGATGCTTTAGATTATCTATAGCATTTGCCGCTTTTTAATGGTGTAAAGTAGATATACTTTAATATCTTTTTCTAGTATAAAGTGTATTAACTAGTATTCTGTTTATATTTTATTATGACCATGTTACCATTCTTTATTTTAGATATTTTGCATATCGTGTATAATGTAGATAACAATAACTTTTCAGGGGTGAAATTCAATGATTGGACAAACAAATTTATTTGATGATGTACTAAAGCAAGATGAGAGATTTGTTATTGTAGTTCAAGCATTAGAAGAAAAGAACGGACAATTATTAAAGCGAACTTTAAGGGAATATCCCGGTTTAAACCATAAACAAATGAATGATTTATTTACGCACTTAAAGGAATTATTTTCCGAAGAATCATTTGCTGAAAACCAATCAGCGTTCAGTATTACAGTTTATACAAATTTAGATTATACTGCTGACCAAATATATGCTCATGTAAAACGCTTCAGAGGGAAGCATGACTGGACACAAACAGCTAAATAAAATCAAGATGCTTGCAGTGATTTTAACAATTAATGTTAGATTGTCACTGCATTTTTTAATACATTCGTAATTATTCAGAATGATTCAAATTTATTTATCTACCTCCGTGACTAATTAATACTTGATTTATTTTTAAAATATACATCTACTCTATTCGCTAGATATCATTACTAATCTATAATATGTATTTCAAATCCTCCATAGTATAACTGAAGTCATTTTCACATAAATAAAGCTCCCTTCAAAGCTTTCATTTTTTCAATGTCTACTTTGAAGGGAGCATTTCAATCTTATTCAAATATCCTGTGCTTAGGCTTATTTTAAAATTTATAACAATTTTTTGAGCGCATGTGGAATACCATTTTCATTATGATCCAACGTAACATCATCTGCATATTGCTTAAGTTCATCTGATGCATTCCCCATAGCAATAGCTAGACCTGCGACTTCAAACATTGATTTATCATTCATACTATCACCAAAAGCAATGACTTGATCCACCGAATATCCCAATTTGTGACATAACGCTTTAATTGCATTACCTTTTGAAACATCTTTGGCCATAAATTCTAAGAAGAATGGCTTACTTGTCGTAGCATCTACATTATCATTGAACACACCATTCAAATCAATTCTAGCTTCAGTAATATTCGCTACATAATCAACTCCCATGACCTTGGGTACATCGCCTTGAATATATGCTTTGATATCATCAACACGTTTCATCGGTAAACCAGTTAATTCCGCTTCAATATTCATATATTCATGTTCGCTGTCGTAAATAATTTGACCATCATGATATGTAAGAACGAAAAAGCCTCTATCTCGACAATAATCTACAATTTCATCGAAATCCTGCTTACCAATCGATTTACTTACTTCTACTTCTTCATTAGTCATGTTAATCGTTTTACTGCCGTTATAACTAATAATATAGCTATGATGTTCAGGTAATTTTAAATCTCTAGCAGTTGGAATCATACCTTCAGTAGGTCTACCAGATGCTAAAACAACATAATAACCTTCATCTTGAATTGCTGTTAAATAATTTGCAGTTTCTTCTGATATCACATTATCTGAATTTAGCAATGTGTCATCCATATCTAAAACGACAACTTTATAATTTGTCATATCGCATTAAATCTCCTCTCTATTTCACATTCAATACTATTTTACAATATAAAGCGTCTATTGGTATACAATTCGTTCTTTAACACCACTAACATTAATATCTACTAATTCAGAATGACATGTAACTACATTTCTATTTAAAGCGCGAACTAATTCGCCACTATTTTCTTTGCGACTAAATATTAAAATAGTTGGTCCAGCACCACTAATCACTGTTGCATATGCATTATGTTGACTAGCAATTGTTTTCACTTCATCAAATTCAGCAATTAAATGCTGACGATACGGTTCATGAAAGCCATCTTGTTGCATGAGTTTACCTGCTAATTCATAATTGTGCTGTGCTAATGCACAAATCATTGTATTACTAATTGCACTACTTTTAACCGCTTCACTATGTGTTAATTTTTGTGGTAAAGCACGTCTTGATGCTTCTGTTTTTAGTTCATAAGTTGGTATCGTTACAATCACATCCACGTCTGGTATGTCGATATGTGCAACTGACGTTTCTTTCGAGACATCATTATAATACCCAGCGATTAAACCACCATAAATGGTCGGCGCAACATTATCAGGATGTCCTTCGATTTCAGTCGCTAATTGTAATACCTCATGTTTAGATAGTTGGATATCACCAAAATAATTTGCGATATATATAGCTCCTACTAAAGCAGAAGCTGACGAACCTAACCCTCTTGCCAATGGAATATCACTTCTCATTTCGATACATAAATTAGGCAAGTCAACACTATATTTAGCAGCAACTTGTTGTGCCACATGATAAATAAAGTTTGTTTCGTCAGTAGGTAATTGCTTCGATGCATCATCATGGAATATATATTCCCATTTTGTCCCTGATGTTTCCTTTACAGACAGATGTAAAAATTTATCTAAAGCCATACCTATAGAATCAAAGCCAACTCCAAGGTTGGCTGTTGATGCAGGAATTGTTAACTCCAAAACATTCGACATGTTATAAAGCTCCTTTAATATAATCGATAATGCTATCTTTATCATTTGGCAATGGCTTTATCGGATTATCTAGTAGTGAAATAGCAGTATCAGGATCTTTTAATCCATTACCAGTTAAAATCGCAACTACTTTTTTACCTTGAGGTAATTTACCTTGTCTATGCAATTTAATTAAACCTGCAATAGAAGCATTACTTGCTGGTTCACTAAAGACACCTTCTTTAGTTGTCATTAACTGATATGCTTCTAGAATTTCATCATCAGTAACACTATCTATTAATCCATTTGATTCTTTAAGAGCATTAGTCGCTTTATCCCAACTAGCAGGATTACCAATTCGAATAGCAGTTGCAATCGTTTCAGGATTTTTAATGACTTTATTTTGGACAATTGGTGATGCGCCTTCAGCTTGGAAGCCAAACATTTTCGGCAATTGTGATCCTTTAGCTTCTTGATATTCTTTAAAGCCTTTCCAATATGCAGTAATATTACCTGCATTACCTACAGAAATCGCTAAAATATCAGGTGCTTCACCGTCTAATTGTTGCACAATTTCAAATGAGCCTGTCTTTTGCCCTTCGATTCTAAATGGATTGACAGAGTTTACAAGCTCGATTTCGCCACTTTTTGCAATTTCTTTTACAATTTCTAAAGCTTCATCAAAGTTTCCTTCAATAGAAACGATTTCTGCACCATACATTACTGCTTGCGACAATTTACCTAATGCAATTTTACCTTCTGGTATTACGACGATAGCTTTTAAACCTGCTCTCGCTGCATATGCTGCTGCAGACGCTGATGTATTTCCAGTCGAAGCGCATATTACAATTTTCTTACCTTGCTCTTTTGCTTTTGTCACAGCCATTACCATACCGCGATCTTTAAATGAACCTGTCGGATTGGCACCTTCATACTTCACATATAAATCTATACCTAGTATTTTAGACATATTTTCACAATGAATGAGTGGTGTATTTCCCTCGTTCAATGTTAATTTTGGTGTATTTTCATTTACTGGTAAATGTGCTTTAAACTCTTCTACTAATCCTTGCCATCTTCTCATTATAATTAAACTCCTTCTACTGGGTATACTTTGTCAACTTCGTATCCATGCTTAGTGATTAATTCTTCCGGTGATGATTCCAATCCAACTATAACAGCGGCATATGATTGATTATCGTAATTTGCAACTCTTAATGATCGGTGGAATGGTAATATTGCCTTTAACTCATTTTCAAAATTTTCAATTGAACCTTTGACATGATTCACTACCACAAAGAAATTGGATTTTTCTTTAATATTAATTTCTGCATCAGAATCCATCATTTCCCTTGTTTTATCTGTCTTTAATTCAAAATGTGGTGGCAATGTGTGTAAATCTGATTCAAAGAATAATGCTACATTCAATAAATCACTGACAACGGCACTACCTGTTGCTAAACTGCCTGCTCCTTTTCCATAAAACATCGTGTCACCAACGGCATCACCAATGACATAAATCGCGTTATATTCATCCTCTACAGCTGCTAATTGATGCTTTTTATCAATTAACGTTGGTTCTACTGATGCATTAACTTTGCCATTTTCATATATTCCCTTACCAATCAATTTAATTTTATACCCCAGTTGATTGGCTACATTAATATCAGTTAAAGTTACACCACTAATTCCTCTTCGTTTAACGTCGTTTAATTTAATGACTTGGTTAAATGATAAATATGATGTAATGACAACTTTACGCGCTGCATCCACCCCTTCTACATCATCAGTTGGATCCGCTTCAGCAAAACCAAGTCTTTTCGCTTCATCAAGTGCTTCCTCAAATGTCGTTTGCTCTTTAGTCATTTTAGATAAAATAAAATTAGAGGTACCATTTAAAATTCCCATAAATTTTGAAATATTATTCGCATTCAAACCATTATTTATGGCATTTACGATCGGAATACCACCTGCTACACTCGCTTCAAACTTTAAAGCTACACCATTTTCTTCTGCTAAATCTTCTAAAAGTTTAAGATGTACTGCTAATAAATCTTTATTTGCGGTAATAACATGTTTTTTATTTTTAAGTGCTGTTCTTAACCAATCTACAGTTGGTTCAATTCCTCCCATGACTTCAACGATAATATCTAATGAATCATCATTTAAAATTTCATTAACATCTTCAGTTAAATGATATTGGCTAATATTTAGCGGTCTCTTTTTAGATTTATCTCGAACAAGAATATGCTTTATGACAATATCTTTATTTAATGTATCTTGAATTTGCTGTCGGTTCTCTTCGATGATTTTAACAACACCAGATCCGACAGTACCTAATCCTAATAATGCTATATTTAATTTTTTCATTTTATGTACCTCCGTTTGTGCTTTTGAGAAAAACAAATGTATTATTGAAAAACACTAGATGATAGTATAGTATAGAATTATTCTTTATTTTTGTAAAGTTCGTAATATTCAAAATATAAATACATAATATCATTCTTACTTACAAAACTGAATACAATTTTCTGATTTTTTAGAAAGGTTGGCATGCACTATGAAAGTTTCCAAATTCGGTGGTAGCTCCGTCTCCAATGCTACTCAAATTAAAAAGGTTTTAAATATTATTAATTCTGATCCAGAGCGAAAGATTGTTATCGTTTCTGCTCCAGGTAAAAGACATGATAATGATATTAAAACAACTGATTTGTTAATCAGATTATATGAAAAGGTCATTAATCATCTTGATTATCATGATAAAAAAAGAGAAATTATTCAGCGTTATGATGATATTGTAAAAGAATTGCAAATGGATGAAAGTATTTTACGGACGATAGATGTGACTTTGGAACATTATATTAATCAATTAAAAAATGAACCGAAGAGACTATTAGATGCATTACTTTCTTGTGGTGAAGATTTTAATGCGCAATTGATAGCTTTATATAATAATAGTCAAGGTATACCAACAAAATATATATCACCGAAGGAAGCGGGTATTTTTGTTACTGACGTCCCACAAGAAGCACAAATATTAGATAGTGCTTACTCTGAAATTAAAAAATTAAGAGATTATGATGAGAAACTAATTATCCCAGGATTTTTTGGCGTATCTCATGATGGATATATAGTTACATTTCCACGTGGCGGATCAGATATAACTGGCGCCATCATATCAAGTGGTGTTAGAGCTACAATTTATGAAAATTTCACCGATGTGTCTGGTATTTATAAAGCTAATCCAAATATCATCAAAGATCCTGAATTAATCGAAGAAATCACTTATCGAGAAATGCGTGAATTATCTTATGCTGGTTTTAGTGTTTTCCATGATGAAGCCTTACAACCACTTTATAAAGATCGCATCCCTGTGGTGATTAAAAATACGAACCGCCCTCAAGATAAAGGTACATTTATAGTGCATGATAGAGAAATAAATGCGAAAAATGTGATTAGCGGTATAAGTTGTGATAAAGATTTTACCGTTATTAATATCAAAAAGTATTTAATGAATAGACAAGTCGGCTTTACTAGAAAGATATTAGGTGTCTTAGAGGATAATAATATTTCATTTGATCATATGCCTTCAGGTATTGATACTATCAGTATCGTTATGCGTTCAAAACAAATTCAAAATAAAGAAACAAAAGTATTAAATGAAATTCGTCAAAAATGTGATGTTGATGAGCTAAGTATTGAGCATGATTTAGCAATTTTAATGATTGTCGGCGAAGGTATGAATAAAGTCATTGGTACTGCAAATAAAATTACACATGCCTTAGCTGAATCAAAAATTAACTTAAAAATGATTAACCAAGGTGCTTCGGAAATCTCGATGATGTTTGGAATTCATGTAGATGATGCTGAAAAAGCTGTATTATCTACATATGAGTTTTGCTATCACGGGGTTGCATTAAAAAACTTGTGTGATAAAAACTAAAATAAAAGCAATTCGTAACACATGTATTCAACTGCGTTATGAATTGCTTTTTCTTAATTATTTATTGTCCTCTGGATTGCATCCTTAATACGTTTCTCACCTACTACAAATTTTAAAATAAAAAATTGATAGTAGCTTAATGCATCTATGACTCGTTTATAATTGGAATAATGATGATACTGATGGTGTTGCATTAGATCATACATTAGAACGATCTCCGGTTTAATATAATCCACATCCCAATTTAAACTATGGAAGTATATGTTACTCTTAGGTATACGTATATTCGGATCCAATCTAAAAATCCATTCATCGTTTACTACATCATAAACGAAAATACTCATTATTGTTGTATCATCATATTGCACATAAACTTTTGCAATTTTTGAAAGTGATAAATCTTCTTTAGCTATTGCTTGATCTTGCTTATCTATGTATAGTAACGCATATGATTGCGGAATAACTTTCACAATATCACTTAAACGCTTACGTTCCACGCATATTTCAACAATAGAAGGTAATTTTAATTCATCATTTAAGAAAAGCTGCATGGCAACTTCACCGTGAAATTTAAATAATTGCGATGATGTTTTCATTAAATTGTCCACTAATTGTTCTTTAGCATTCATTTCATTCACTCTCAAATACACCTCCTAAGCAAGCGCTTTCACAAATATCATTATACATTTTAAAATTAATGAATTCAATCTTCAAAATACTATGAGTGACCTAATTCTGTCATTTAAATGACCGTTATAACATAAATTCGACATAAACTTGAATTCACGAATCTTTCACGTCATATTCATTGAACATCAATATCTGTCAGTTTATAATTTGATTATAACAATGATGAACTAAAATCAACTAATAAAAATGTGGGAAATTGAATAACAATTAATCTTTATTAATTATTATTGTATACAAAGTTAAAGAAGTCAAAAAGGATTGGTGAAAAAATGTCTTTTTATGTTGTACTTATCATTATCATTGTAGCATTAATTGGTATATTAGTTTTAAATCAAAGGTATAGTAATAGTAAAATAGATACCGAAGTTTATGCAAGAAAGCAACTTATTAAAAAGAACAAAGCATTAAGTGCAGAAAATGCTGAATTAAGAAGTCAAATGCTGAGTTCTAATAATGATGTTGGCCACCATGCATACAAAAATGCTAAAAGAGAATTACGCAAGATTTTAGATAGCTACCTCGAAAATGGTAAATTAAAATATTACGATATTATCGTTACAAGCAATTTAGCTACTAAACATCCGTTTTTCGAGTATGCACGTTCATTTGATTTTATCATTGTTTCAGATATCGGTTTAATAAACGTTGATGTAAAAAGCTGGGGTGAAAAAACATTTTATCACTTTGATGTACCTGATGAGCATGATACAGAAATGAGCAATAGTAATATTGAAAAAGTTGTCGGTCATTACATTAGCCAGCAATATCATGATCAGTTTAATTCATCAAGAAAGTCTATCTATACTTTTACAGAAACAGTTCAACCAAATCGTGTTATTTATGATTTTTATGATTATGATCCGTATCAATTAGCAGCAAATAATGCTAAAGCATTAAAGGATCATATTGAACAAAACTTTAACTTTAAAGTCCAAAGTACCGGTGTTATTTACTTTAGTGATGGTACAGTTAATATCATTCAAGGTTCTGAAGAAAGAGATAAATATGTTGATACAGTTTCAACAAAATCTTCGTTACGACGTATTATTAGCGAAGCCATAGAGCTATCTAAACACCCTTTAAATAAAGAACAGGTTGATCAAATTACAGCTATATTCAAGTAAAATCAAAGGCATAATAATCCATTACGCTCGATACGCACTATGGTTATTATGCCTTTAAATTATTTCTATATATAAATTTATGGTAATAATAAATCGATGCTTCAAGTATATTTTACTTTAATATATATAATCACCTATTTAATTATTTACTCCAAATATTTAATTTCTGTTGTTTAGCTTTATTTTGTGCTTCTATAAATACATTTCTATATTTGCCATTTGGTGAAAAATACTTCTCTCTAGCAAGTCCCTTTTCCACTAATTCCTTATTGTACATACGATCTTTACTTATCCATACATACGCCAATGTTCTACCATAGCGGTCTTGCTTTTCTTTATCATATTCTAAATAAACATCTTGATTTGTTAATGTCTTCTTACTATAATTTGATGCTTCTTTGCCAAATGGTTGTACAGGCGTATTCGGTTTCACCGTTTCTGGCGTATCAACCCCTATAAGCCTAACTTTAATTTCTTTACCATTTTGATTTGCAATAAATGTATCACCATCCACAACTCTTTGAACATGTACTTTATCTTTACCATTTAAATCTTGTACAGTTTCATGATTTGTTCCCTTTTTAAAAGGCCCCGTATGATTCATAAATTGAAATGCTAATACACCTACAATAATGATGGCTACCACAATCATAGCAAGCGATTTATTTGACTTCATTTTGCCACCTACTTCTCTTTTTTCATTCCGATTAATCATATAAAAGTTAAGAAACATCGTCAATAGCCATATCTACATATTTCAATATTTTGGAAAGCTATAGCATGATATAATGTTATTGTTAAGGAGTGAAAATGAATGAACATTTCAAATGAAAATACAGTCACATTAATTGCAGTAATTATCGCAATTATCATTGGTATTTTCCTACAAATATTTTTCAAATTACCATTAATAGTGACGGCAGTACTATCTATTTTATTGGGTATCTTTGTAGGCTTTATCGTTTACCTGATTGTTTCGTTTTATAATAAACGAAACAATTAGTTAACAAATCTAACTTGAGAGTACCAAAATAAAAGTATTGAGTAAGATTTTGATTATGGACTCACTTTCAAAGTCTCTTAAATCAAAACACTCAATACTTTTTTGTTTGTATTTAGATCCAGCCTTTTTCAATGCCAACTGAAATGTTTTTTAAAACACGCTTTTTCTTAAATGATTTATTAATATTAGATATTTGAATCAAATGAACCACCTCTTAATATTTTATTAATTTAAGATTAATAAATTTATTCGATTTAAAATAGGATACTTTGTCATTGGTTCAAAATGACATTTGTCACTTCAATTGTTTACATAATATAATTATAGTAATTAATTACAGAAATAAAAAAAGCCTCATTAAAATGAGACTTGAAATTATTCTTTATAAAATTGGCGAAACTAATTTAGCTAACGATTCTTTAAACTTAACAGACAATGGTCTATTAGCATAAGATTCTTCAGTAAGTTGTTTTGATTTTGTAATATCATGTTCATAAGCCGCTCTTAAATCTTTAGCAAGATTTTCATCATATACAAAGGCATTTACTTCAAAATTTAATTCAAAACTTCTAAAGTCCATATTTGCTGTGCCCACTGATACGATTTCATCATCAATTAAGCACATTTTAGAATGTATAAATCCATTTTCATACATATAAATTTTAACACCACTGGATAATAAGTCAGATGCATTTGAAAATGTCGCCCAATAAACTAAAGGATGATCTGGCTTACATGGAATCATTAGATGAACATCTACCCCTGATTTAGCTGCAATTTTAATGGCATTTATATATGAGTTATCCGGAATGAAATAGGGCGATTGCAAATATACCGACTTCTTAGCGCTCATAATCATTTTTGTATAACCATATTCAATTTGATGCCAGTCACTGGCGGGACCACTTGCAGCAATCTGGATTGGCGCATTACCGAATGATTTATTCTTTTTAGGAAAATATTTTTCATCATATTCAAATTGAGGTCGATGTGCTTGCGAATTCCAGTCTAAAATAAATCGCAACTGCAGTGCATCAACCGCATCCCCTTGTATACGTAAATGCGTATCTCTCCAATATCCTAATTTTCCTAAACCTAAATATTCATCACCAATGTTAAATCCTCCGACATAACCTAGTTGACCATCGATTACGATGATTTTTCTATGATTTCTATTATTCATTCTGAAATTCAATAACGGTAATTTAGAAGCAAAAAATGCTTCAACTTCTCCACCTAACGATTTAAAATGATCAAAGTTAGCCATCTTAACTTTCTTTGAACCAACGTCATCATATAAAATTTTCACTTCTAGACCTTGTTTCAATTTCTCTTCTAACGCTTTTAAAATTCTTTGGCCTAAGCCATCTAGAGCGAATGTATAATACTCTAAATGGATGTATTCTTTAGCATTTTTAATATCTTTTAAAACTTGATCATATAAATCATTTCCATCAATAAAATGGTCAATTTTATTATTTTCAGTTAAAAAGCCATCTTGATCCATTAACAACATACGTACCAAATCATGGTGCTTTTGAACTTGTTTATTATCTGTACCATAATTACCTTTATCAAAGCTTTCAATTTGCTGCTTTAAAAGCGCATCAAAATCTGTTAACACGTTCCCATTATTTTTATTTAGTTTACGCGCAGAAACCGTTCTTCCAAAAAATAGATAAAGGATAAAACCAATTAATGGTAATACAAAAAGTACAAATAACCACGCCCATGTTGAACTGGCTGTATGTCTATTTCTTTCTAAAAAAATAATAATAAAAGCTAGAACCAAATTAATGATAAAGGCAATTGCTAAAATGATGGTAAAAAGTGTTCCTAAATCATTTGAAAATGAAAATTGCATAGTTTATTTCTCCTATAAAGAAAGGCACAAAAAACTTTTGCACCTTTCGTTCCAGATTATTTATTTACAGATAGAGTTAATATTGCATTAAACTCTTCTTCATTATTTGGAAATGTTCTTTCTTCAATTTCTTTTATTGTAATATTTACTAATTTCAAATTTGCAGCTTCTTCAGAAGCTAAAAATTCATTGATATTTGATTCTAATAATTCTAAAGTCTCAGCTGTAAAAGTTTTAAGTTTAATTTGTTCCATTTAAATCCCCTCTTTTCTCTATTTCCTAAATCATAGAACTTTTAACAGTAAAATTCAATCATTAATATATGTGTTTCGGCACGCAAAGTAATTGCGATAAAAAATTAAATAATTTTCATAATGTATTGTTTGATGTATAATATATTTATTCAACTTCGCGATAATGCGATACAAACTTTAACCATTCATAATACATTTTAAATATCGAACTAGTTTTGAAATTGGTTTATCTTATTAAAATGTTGATATTAGTTTTAGGGGGAAATGTAGTGATTTCATTCGAAAATGATTATTTAGAAGGTGCTCATGAAAAAGTATTAAAACGATTAGTAGATACAAATCTTGTACAAGCTTCGGGATATGGCTTTGATCAATTCACAGCTCAGGCAATTGAAAAGATTAAAGATACAATTGACTGTCCAAATGCTACTATTCGTTTTTTAGTAGGTGGAACACAAACCAATCAGGTTGTTATTAATTCAATGTTAGAAAGTTACGAAGGGGTCATTTCAGCAGACACTGGTCATGTTGCTGTACATGAAGGTGGTGCAATTGAATATAGTGGACATAAAGTAATTACTATACCATCTAAGGAAGGAAAAGTTAGTGCTTCAGATGTTGAAACTTACATGGAGACATTTAAAAGTGATTTTAAAAAGGACCATATGGTATTCCCAGGAATGGTATATATTTCTCATCCTACAGAATATGGCACATTATACTCTAAATCAGAATTGGAAGAGTTATGTAAAGTATGTAAGCAATATCAGCTTCCATTATTTATGGATGGTGCACGATTAGGGTATGGATTGATGAGTGACCAATCAGACATGACTATTAAAGATATCGCTAAATATTGTGATGTATTTTATATAGGTGGTACGAAGATTGGTGCACTTTGCGGAGAAGCTATTGTTTTCACAAAAAATAATGAACCGAAACAATTTACCACTCGAATCAAACATCACGGTGCCCTTTTAGCAAAAGGACGGTTAACAGGCATACAATTTTTAGAATTATTTACGGATAATTTATATTTTAATATAAGCAGACATGCTATCGAAATGGCAAATAAGATGAAAGACGGGTTTATAAATAAAGGCTATCGTCTTTACTTTGATTCTCCAACCAATCAACAATTTTTTATTTTAAGTAACGAGAAAATAGCAGAGTTAGAACAAAAAGTTAAATTTGCTGTTTGGGAAAAATACGATGATCAACATCGTGTTGTTAGATTCGCAACCAGCTGGGCGACAACCGAAGAAATTTTAAATAAACTATTAGAATTAATCTAATAATGCTGCAATATGTCATCTGGCAAATCATTTATTAATTAATCAATTAAGATCAGTTGAGTAGTTGTGTTTATTTATATATGAAACTGCTCATTTGAAGCCGTTGATGATGTAAAATTACATTATCCAAAACAAGATACTACAGATTATTGAGTATCTTGTTTTATTTTATATATTTAAAAATGTTAATTTGTGCTGTATTTACTTTAATTTGACGAGATTTGAGAAGTATTATGATGGTTATAGTTATTTTATGAAAGTGATGTATTAACAATCGAATTACTAAGTATATATTGGTAGGAATATCGATGTTTAGTTTAAATGAAATGCACTATTTAAGTTTTTAATATGGAGATGTTTGTGACTTTTCGATGATTAAGATTTTTATAGGTGTGCATCTTTTCAAATAAACTTTGTGTTTAAAATTGAGCTTAGGAAATCAATAGGTTTAGATGAGGATATTGTTGAAGGTATGTGTCTTGTATCCTTAGTTGTTATAAAAGCGCAAAAAATAGCACCGCTTTCTCTTTATCTGTGTAGAAAGGATGCTATTTATCTTTTGAATTTGAATTCTTATTTTCTAATTCTATTGCTTTCTTGTATTCTTTATCCAATAATTCTTGTGACTGTTTATTAGTTATTTCACCATCTAACTGTGCAAAATACATTTTAATCACCTAACTTTATATATTATGTTACCACTATTATATAATCTCTTTAGAATCATATCAATATCCTTATGATTGAATTTTTTTATATTCTTATTTTTATTATATTTTTTTATACAATCAATACAAGTTGATTTGCAATATTCTTTTGTCTTAGTTAAGTACTTTGTTTGACCTTTATTTGTAACAATTGTCAGTGTTTTAATAGAATTATTAAATATAAATAAATACAAGTCTGTAAGAGAAAATCCTGACTGTCCAGGATGGTTATGTAACATAATAATTGAATTATGTTTACTGTCAAATAACAATTCGTTTGCTTTTTCCCCTGGCACAAAAGATACACTATTTTGATCGCCTTATACTTTTGTAACTTTACCACCTTTTAATAAATAAGCTACTTCATTGCTATCATTGTTTTCTTTGGCATCTTTAATACGTTCATCTGATTTTTTGCGTTCTCTAGCTATACGCTCTTTAATCAATTGTGATACTTCCTCTTGAGATAATGTTTTCTCATTCTGTTGTGATTGTTCATCACTGTTGTCTAGTTGCTCTTTGTTCTGAGTTACACCGGTAATATTACTTTCATTTTTTTCCATGAGATATACCTCCGTTTATAGTCTGTCGACTGATATTCCATACTTGCTTTTAAAATGTCATCAGCACGTTTTGGACAATAAAAAATAACCTTCACGTTAGAAGGTTAAAATTTTTAAAATTAAATATGAAATTTTTTTAAGTAAACTTTCTTTATCCCCATGCTACGAGTTCAGATTCAGGAAATAGCCCTTTACTAGTATTTATGTATATTCTGTCTATGGCATGAATAAAATAATTATCTCTTATATTTTTTTCTAAACTAGATTTTTCAGCATTGATAACTTCAAGACTATCTATATCCATTTGAATAATACCAGGCTTAATATTTTCATCATTATTAGGAAAATATTTATATGTAACACTTTTATCATTAATTTCTTTTATTTTTAATATTAGCAATCATTTCCACCTCTAATTAATTAAAATACTATAATTATATTTTATTTCTGTAAGTTTATGTGCCTCTATATAGTTCAAATTATACTTATTCATTAGATAGTGTTCAAGAGCTTCATGTTTCAACATTATTATATCCATTTTTTTAATATTTTTCCCTTCTCTTAAACGTTGCCAACTTTGAGCCATATAAAAGTCAGGATCAAATTGTTTAAATCCACTTTCCAATAAATACTTATTTTCAAATATATGTTCATAAACTCTTTGAATTGTATTTTTATTTATATTAGTATTTTTAGCAATTTTAGAAATCTCTATCTGTTTATCTCGATTTCTAACTGAATTATAATAAATTTGGGCATGTCTGTTCCTTTTGATACCGTATTCATCACTTTTATTATTAAGTGCACCCGATTCAATAAAAGAACCTTCTACCTGATATTTACCTTCACGCTCTTTAAAGAACTTGTCTCGCCAATTGCCGACATGTGACACTGTGGTACTTCTACACCAAGGATGCATAGGGGGCGCATTCACACCTGGTATCATATCTTTAACTTTAAATATTTTTCCGTTGAGTGAATGACATAATTTAGATGTTTTACTATCTATTTTGGCAACATATTTATATTCGCCATCTTCACCAAGTTCTTTTAAATATGTTAACTTTTGTGATTCTGCTATTTCAGTAAATAGTTAAAAAAGTGTATAAAAATAGCACCACCTTCTCTTTATCTGTGTAGAAAGGATGCTATTTTGTAATTATTTTAATAATCTAATACTTTTTATCTCAGTTTCATCAAACGAATAAACAGCAAAATCAGTCTGTATATCTACAACTAGATTTCCTGTTTCGCTCTCGAATTCATTTTCATAGTCAGTTACAAACCCTTCGTATTCTTCATTATTCAAAAGCGTGATAATAACATCTTTACGATATGCATCTTCAATTCTCAATACTTTTCACCTACTTATCAATATAAGGTACTATATGAGCACCTGTCTTCGAATAATGCACTTTTCCTTTTCTGGTTTCAATATACACATTATCGATATGTACTTTTCCAATAATTTGATTAAAATTAATAATCTCTTTCATATCAAATAGCTCATCACTTAATATTAGATTGCCTGTTGACATTTTTTCTCTTAACAATTCATTCAATAAATCTATAGAAAGTATTGTATAGCTAGGCAATTTCTTATTATTTAAAATGGCTCTTTTTTTATTTTCATTATATAGGTGATGACCTAACATATGTCTATTTTGTTTTTCGCAATTTATTTCTATTTTTATTTTACCACTTTCAATCATTTCTTTCATCTGGTTTTTAGCTTTTTCCTGTAATTTTGCTTCTTTTACTTCTACCTGATATTTACCTTCACGCTCTTTAAAGAACTTGTCTCGCCATTTGCCGACATATGGCACTGCGGTACTTCTACACCAAGGATGCATAGGTGGCGCATTCACACCTGGTATCATATCTTTAACTTTAAATATTTTTCCGTTAAGTGAATGACATAATTTAGATGTTTTACTATCTATTTTTGCAACATATTTATATTCGCCATCTTCACCAAGTTCTTTTAAATATGTTAATTTTTGTGATTTTGATATTTCAGTAAATAGTTAAAAAAGTGTATAAAAATAGCACCGCTTTCTCTTTATCTGTGTAGAAAGGATGCTATTGATATTTAGACTTTGATTGATTAATTTCTTTTTCTAATTCTTCTTTCTTCGATAATTCTTCCATATGCTTAAAAAAATCTTCTATAGAAATGTAACCATCTAAATGTTGAATTGACATAATGTATTACTCCTATTTGTACTTTCGTTTTATATATCTTTTATTATAAAGTTGCTTTAGAATATTATCAACTATCGCTTCATTATTTCTTATAGTTATAGATTGTTTTATATCTTTCATTATTTTATAAACTTGAGACTGATTATATAATGGAGTTTTACTTATATATTTTACTACAATGTAGTTAGTAACAATAGTCAATGTTCGGATAGATTTATTTTCAATAAACATCTCTAAATTATTCAATGAAAATCCTGACTGTCCAGGATGGTTATGTAACATAACAATTGAATTCGGTTTACTGTCAAATAACAATTCGTTTGCTTTTTCCCCTGGCACAAAAGATACACTATTTTGATCGCCTTATACTTTTGTAACTTTACCACCTTTTAATAAATAAGCTACTTCATTGCTATCATTGTTTTCTTTGGCATCTTTAATACGTTCATCTGATTTTTTGCGCTCTCTAGCTATACGCTCTTTAATCAATTGTGATACTTCTTCTTGAGAAAATGTTTTCTCATTCTGTTGTGATTGTTCATCACTGTTGTCTAGTTGCTCTTCGTTCTGAGTTACATCAGTAATATTACTTTCATTTCTTTCCATGAGATATACCTCCGTTTATAGTCTGTCGACTGATATTCCATACTTGCTTTTAAAATGTCATCAGCACATTTTGGACAATAAAAAATAACCTTCACATTGAAAGGTTAAAAAAATGTATAAAAATAGTAACACATTCGTTTCTTACAAAAGTATACTTATTTTAAAACTTCAATATATTTGATTTGGCTTTCATCAAAATCATATAAATCTATTCCGTCATCTAAATGTATAGAATCTTCTCCACTTTCGTTATCTATTTCATCGTCATAATTTGTAACTTCTCCAATAAATTTTTGCCCATTAGTTAACTCGATCATTACTTTTTTACCAATGTAAGTCCATAACTTCATTACTTACCTTCCTTTCCATTTGGAATAATATGACTACCAGTTTTGGAATAATGAACAGTACCCCATTTAGTTTCTATAAATTTTCCATCTATGTAATATTTTCCTATAATTTGACCAAAATTAATTATTTCTTTATTTTTCCATTTTCTTTCATTTTCAATAATCAACCGTCCAGTGCCAAATTTTTGATTTAGCATTTTATTTAATTCATCATTTTTTAGTAGTGTATAACTCGGTGTTTGTTTTCCTTTCAACAAATTCTTTTTTTATATTCTTCGTATAGTCTATGACCTAAAGAATGTCTATTCTGTTTTTCAGGATTTATTTCTATTTTTATTTTACCACTTTCAATCATTTCTTTCATCTGGTTTTTAGCTTTTTCCTGTAATTTTGCTTCTTTTACTTCTACCTGATATTTACCTTCACGCTCTTTAAAGAACTTGTCTCGCCATTTGCCGACATATGGCACTGCGGTACTTCTACACCAAGGATGCATAGGTGGCGCATTCACACCTGGTATCATATCTTTAACTTTAAATATTTTTCCGTTGAGTGAATGACATAATTTAGATGTTTCACTATCTATTTTGGCAACATATTTATATTCACCATCTTCACCAAGTTCTTTTAAATATGTTAACTTTTGTGATTCTGCTATTTCAGTAAATAGTTAAAAAAGTGTATAAAAATAGCACCACTTTCTCTTTATCTGTGTAGAAAGGATGCTTTAATACCAAGCTATTTTATAATTTTCGGGAAATTCTTGCTTCTCGATAAAGTCTCTTACTACAGAAAAAGACTTATTACGATATAACATAAAATATTCTTCATTTTCTATTTCAGATAATGAAAAATCTATAACCTCTGCATCTTTTTTATTAAAAGTTACTGAACCTTTACCGTTACTTATATCATCTTCAGGTATATATTCATATATTATAACCTGTTCATCTTCTTTCAATTTTATTAATGTAAGCATTTAATCCACCTTATTTTTATAAAAATTGAATAATCGTATTTTTTGATACAATTTTATGTGCATAATCATAGTTGTAATTATACTTATTCATCAAATAATGTTCAAGCGCCTCATGACGCAGCAGTATTAAATCTTGTTTTTTATTATTTTTCCTTCTCTTAAACGTTGCCAACTTACTGCGATATTATATTCTGGATAATAACTTAAAATCGAATAATTCACTTTGAACATAACAAATCACTCCTTGTACAGTGGTGAAGCAAGTATTATTATTAAATTGTAGGAGTGAAATTCCCTCCTGACTGATTAACGCTCGAATGTCCATTCAATCTTTATAAAGTAGAGATTTATTAAGATTAACAATTTGGTACATTTGAGCTTTTTTATTTCCTTCACTCGCATCTTCTTAAACTTATATGTTCATTATACAAATATAAAAAGCTATAACAATTTAATGGAAATGCCCCCTTCGAAGTAGACATTGAAAAAATGAAAACTTTGAAGGGAGCATTTCAAGACGATCCATTCCAATCTTTTTTATCATTTAAAACTTAACACTTATTTTCCCTTATTCGATGCTAATTTCGTGCAATAAATTCTAAATGAAACAACATACTCCTTTTTCACAAATTGGAATCTACTATTTTTGTATTTTAATTATTATAATATCCATTCACCATATGATTTTTATTAATAGTTAAATCAAATAAACATAGCTTGATTAATTTATACAGTAGTTATATTACAAAACTTTATTGGCATATTCATATAATTTTTCTGTTGTATTCAGGGTTAGATTATCTACTTCGCGTTTGCCCTGTCTTAATTGTGAAAGTACGTATTGAGAAACTCCAGTTTTTTTAGAAATTTCATATCCTGTTAAATTACTTTCAATTAATTCAATTATCTTTTTCTTGTATTCTGACATTTTTTTCATCTCCATATCTGTACAATGTTTACTGCTTTTTTTCGAAATTCTGTGAACTTAACGTATTTTTTATTTATAAATGATTTTATTATTTTTCTATTCATTAATGGCTATCATCACTTCATAATAGTTAAATTTCATATTTTCAATTTTTGTTTCTACATATTAACGACTTTACATCATCAATTACTTTGTCAAAGACAAACGATTTGTCTTGTATACCTTACGCCTTTTACTAAACTTCAATGTTTAGTATTCATTGAAGTTTACAACCACTTCTAAAGTTTAACCTTTTATGTATTTTTATTAGATTAGAGTCTTTCAATATTCAAACTACTAATTCCAGTAGTCTATTAAATTTGAGATATTGAAATATCTTTAGACTTTAATTTTTCCGGAGTCATATAGACTTCTCAAATACTATACATTTATTTCATAATTTTGAAGCCTAATATTACTAGAATAATTATAAACGTCCCTATTAAAAATTCTATTTTCTCTTTTTTATTTGTTTTTCGCACTTTAATAGTCATCTTCATTTTACTAATGGTAAGAAAGTAATATTTTATTCAAAGAATATGACTTCGAATTAAATCAAACCTCACATTCTTATTAGTTTGCAAATTCAATAGTCCTATCAGAATTGAAATCAAAACATTCAAACTATTTTATCGTTTTTACTTCCTCGACCATTTTCACCTCCTTATAATCTATATAAATTATGTTTACCACACGATTCTTTACACTCGATGAATTAATTTTGTTAAGAAACATTTAGCCATGTAACTTTGTAATAAAAACATTTTCAAATAAATGTACCAAAAACTTTCATGAAATAAAGTATACTTTTCAAATCTATTAATTTTAGAATCATAAAACCAAATGCTATATTACAATATAATTATCACAAATCATCATATATGCCAATTACACAATTTAATATAAAAAATTGTCAATAAAAAATTATGTGCATAAACATTATTATAAAATATGTATAGTATGCTGCATTAAAGTTAACTTATTTACTATGTTCAGCCTTTTATATCATCACTTAAAGATCATTTAAATTTTTATGGAAATGATAATATAATAATGCATACTTTTGATTGTTTAAACATGTACAATTTTAAAAACCTAGAGATAATTTTATTGAGGTGGACAAAGCGTGGACAGACAACCATGAAATCATTAGAAATTTAATTTCTTGTCCACCTAATCAAACAAGGTATATTTATTAGCACTCTGAATTATTTTCTGACGACTTTTGATACTCGTATAACTTGATTATTGTTTTAAATTTGGCATCCTTTATTTTAGTATTACCTACCTTTAAATCAGTAACTGTTTGACGTGGTACACCTGAGTTTTTTGAAATACTATATGGTGTATTGTTAGTTAATAACTTTTCTATTTCACTTATAATAGTTTCAATCTCATTCATTTTTAATCACGCTCTCTTTCTATTTATAATTATAATAATCCTAATGCAGTAACTACGTTTAGCAATACATTGTTTCTTTGTAGTTGCCAAACTAGTTAATTCAAAAACTAATACCTAATAGTATTGGCTTTTTTTATTATATATTGATAAAATTTCTTGTCTTCATATATTCTATATTATATTATTCGATAATTTTTTATTTATATTCACATTAAGCTATCCATCTTTAATATACTTTAAAATTATATGATTTAAAAGGCTCACTCCATGATATTTCAAAAGATATGGCCTTATTTTAATCTTCAATCATTATTTCTAATTGTTTTTGGTAATTATAGAGTTTTTCCGCTGTTTCTAAAGTTAAATTATTCACTTTTCTTTTCCCGCTTCTTGATTCACTTATACCACCATAAGAAACACCAGTGTCTTGATTAATTCTATAATTAGATATTGATTTATCATTTAGTAATTTTTCTATTGTATTATAAATTTCTTTAAACTGGTTCATTATTTTTGTCAAAATGAAAGAATAGTTTATTTTTTTCTAGTTAAATTAATAATAAATAATATTAAAGTTGCAATGTTAAGGTAGAGAGTTAATTTTTTCCTTAATTCTCTTGTCATAAATACCACCTCCCTATTTAATGTGGTAAAGGTCTTTTGCCCTTTGCCTTTTTAAAAGAACGATTTGATAAAATTAAGTACTTGAATTATTAAGCTCGTCACAGCTATTCGAAATTTAATTTTGCTATTCGTTCTTTTTCTTTAACCATTCTTATCATTTTTTCTCCTTTCCTCTTTATAGTTATTTAACATTCCACAAATTGGAGTAAGTGATATGTTTGAATTCCCATATCCAATGGCAAGATTAATAATTTGTAATTCTAAATTATAATAGCCTATATTTTTCAAAATCTCTTTGTTTTATGATTAACATCCATCTAAGAGCACCTAAAGGTTTTTATGTAATGTAATAAACATTTCCATTTATACATATACATCTTGTAAAAAAGAAAGAACTCCATATATACTCAAAAGGTATACTGAAGTTCTATATATTATATAAAATTATTATACTATTTCTAAAAACATAAGTAAATCAGTAAACATGATTTCTTTCGCTTTTAGAAAACTTTTAATACTATAAAAACTCCCACTCAGTCACTAGTTTGGGCAGTTATTGTATGCCTATTGAACTCAATGCTTATATTATAATACCTTTTTCGCATATTCATATAAGATCTTTGCATTCTTTAAGCTTAAATTTTCTATTCTTCTTTCTCCACGGCGCATAGCATTAATATTACCGTAACTTATTCCTGTATCTTTATTAATTTGATAACTCGTTATCTCTTTGTTTTCTATCAATTTTTTGATTGTATTGTATATTTCATCATAGCAATTCATAAATTAGATGAGGCGAAATTTTTAATTTTTTAGAAAATCAATAGTAGTATAACTAAAATGAAAATACCGATCGATAAACAAAAAGATATTTTTTGTTTTGTTTCTCTTTTCATATAGTATTACCCCCTTAATAATGAGTAGTAAGGCCCCTCTTTTCGGGGTCTTACCTTAGAACGTTCTGCAAATGAATTCCATGAGAAGTAATATGAATGTGGCTATTTTCAAGTAATACTCAACGTTTTCGCGACGTTCTTTTATCGCCTCATCTCATCACCTCCAAATATATTAAAATTCATGTGAACTAAAATATAAAATGGTCTTCCCCAGCTTTAAAAAAATAAATACACAAAACATTTACTTGACCAAAAGTTGCCCAATCGTAACAAAAGACACATTTTACACCTTAAAAAGTTGCCCAGTTAAATCAAAAAAGAGCTAAAGCAAAACGCTCTAGCCCTTGATATTACTGATTTCCCATCATTGTTTAGCGTATTAATATTGCTTCATGTACTGATCTCTTTCCCATTCAGATACTTGAGTTCTGTAGTAATCCCATTCAATTGATTTTGAATTAATAAATTGATTATAGATATGATTTCCTAAAGCTTTTTTAATAACTTCATTTTCACGCATTGCTTTTAATGCAGTATAAAGTGTTGAAGGTAAGTCTTGAATGCCTACTGCTTCACGTTCTTCACGGTTCATTTCGTAAATATTTTGGTTAACTGGTTCTGGAACTTTTAATTTATTTTTAATACCATCTAGTCCAGCTTCTAAGATTGCAGCTAACGCCATGTATGGGTTTGCAGCTGGATCTACTGAACGTACTTCGATACGAGTTGATAATCCTCTTGAAGATGGTACACGGATTAACGGTGAACGGTTTTTACCACTCCATGCAATATAACATGGTGCTTCATAACCAGGTACTAAACGTTTATATGAGTTTACTAACGGGTTACATACAGCAGTAAATCCGCGTGCATTTTTAAGTACACCTGCTGTAAATTGATATGCAGTTTCCGTTAAGCCCATTTCAGTATTTGGATCAAAGAATGCATTTTCTTTACCTTTGAATAATGAAACGTTAAAGTGCATACCGCTACCATTCACACCAAATAATGGTTTAGGCATAAATGTTGCGTGTAAATTATGTTTACGTGCGATTGTTTTAACAACCAATTTAAATGTTTGGATGTTATCACATGCTGTAACAGCATCTGCATATTTAAAGTCAATTTCATGTTGACCAGGTGCAACTTCATGGTGACTAGCTTCAATATCGAAGCCCATATCCTCTAATTCTAAAACAATATCACGACGACAGTTTTCACCTAAATCTGTAGGTGCCAAATCGAAATATCCACCATCATCATTAAGTTCTAAAGTTGGTTCCCCTTTTTCATCCAACTTAAACAAGAAGAATTCTGGTTCAGGCCCTAGGTTAAAGTCTGTGAAGCCTAAATCTTCCATTTCTTTTAATACACGTTTTAAGTTTGCACGAGGGTCCCCTTCAAATGGTGTACCATCTGTTTTATATACATCACAAATTAAACGTGCTACTTTACCTTGACCAGCAGTCCATGGGAAGATTACCCAAGTATCTAAATCTGGATGTAAGTACATGTCAGATTCTTCGATACGTACGAAACCTTCGATAGAAGAACCGTCAAACATCATTTCGTTATCAAGTACTTTTTCTAATTGGCTTACAGGTACTTCAACGTTTTTAATTGTTCCTAAAATATCAGTGAATTGTAATCTTAAATATCTTACATTTTCCTCTTCTGCAAATTTACGAATGTCGTCTTTAGTGAAAGTACGTTTTGGCATTTTAAAATCCTCCAAATTTTATTTAATAAATCGGGATAAATCACCACGATTTATTGGCAAAGTTTCTCCAATAGGCTTTTGCGTGGCATCTACAATCATCTTTTTTCTTATCTCTTGTTCATCAGTTGTTAAATGCTCTTGTGAGTCATAAATGATTTGCTTAATCCCTTTGATATTAAATCCTTTTTCTAATAATGATTTAATTTCTAGTAATCTTTCCAAATCATTGAGTGAGAACAGACGTTTTTGACCTTCTGTTCTTTCAGGTTTGATGAGTTCATGTGTTTCATAGTAACGTATTTGCCTTGGCGTTAAATCCGTTAACTTACTTACTACACTCATAGAGAAGACAGCCATATTTCGTCTGATTGCATCATTCGATATCATTGTTCCTCTCCTCTACTTTTGAACTTGTTAATAACTTATCATAATTTTTTTAGGATTTCAAAAATATGTTAGGTTTTCTAACATAAAGCTCAAAACATTGATATAACTGCAATTTCGACCTCTAAAACGCTATAAAACGACCTACAGCTAAAATATTTTTTCAATTTTTAAAAATAATCTGATAAATCTTCGCAAAAAAATTTCACCCAAAACACTTTATCATTTAGGGTGAAATTTAATCTATTCTATAAGTCCTTGTTCTTTCAACTGCTTAACAGCTCTTGTCACAGCAATTTTAACGTGTTCATATGTTAATCCTCCTTGAACATATGCTTCATAAGGAGGACGAATAGGTCCATCTGCAGATAATTCAATCGATGAACCTTGAATAAACGTACCAGCTGCCATAATAACATCATCTTCGTAACCAGGCATATAACTCGGTTCTGGACTAAAATGTGCATTAATTGGGGATGCGTGTTGAATACTTTGACAAAATGAAATCATTTGTTCTTTCGTTTTAAATTTAACTGTTTGAATTAAATCAGTTCGTTTTTCATAGTACTTCGGCGTTGTGTTCATATTCATTTTTTCTAAAAATAAACTAGTAAACAATGCCCCTTTAAGACTCTGACTGACAACGTGTGGTGCTAAAAAGAAACCTTGATACATTTCAAGCAATGCATTTAATGAAGCACCCGCTTCTTTACCAATACCAGGTGCTGTCAATCTATAACCACATCGTTCAATTAAATCTTTTCTACCAGCAATGTATCCACCAATCTTAGCTAAACCACCGCCAGGGTTTTTAATTAATGATCCTGCTATTAAATCGGCACCACATTCTATAGGTTCACGTCTTTCAACAAATTCCCCATAACAGTTATCCACAAATATTAAAATATTAGGATGAACTTCTTTCAACCTAGTAATCACCTCTTCAATTTCATCTAGAGGAATTGAAGGTCTTTGATCATAGCCTTTCGAACGTTGAATCGCTATTACTTTGGTGCGCTCGGAAACCCCATCTAACACACTTTCAATATCGATCTTACCTTCTTTAAGTGCAATATCTTTATACGATACGCCGTGCTCCATTAAACTTTCAATACCATTTCCGTTTACACCAATGACTTCAAGTAAAGTGTCATATGGACTTCCCGTTATATAAATTAATTCATCACCATGTTTTAATAAACTTTGTAATGCAATAGTAATCGCATGCGTACCTGAAATAATTTGCGGACGAACAATTGCATCTTCTGCTTTAAATGCCTGCGCATATATTTCTTCTAAATGATCACGTCCAAAATCATCATACCCGTATCCTGTTGATCCTTGTAGATCACTTTCGGTTGCTTTGACATGATGAAACGCATTTAATACTTTTTCTTGATTAATATATGCAGTTTCTTCAATTTCTTTAAAATATGGTGCTAATGTTGATTCGACGTCAGCTACTATCTTACTTATATCTTTCATTTGAATTTCGTCCTTTTATTATTTTTTAAATCCTTTTATACGATAAACATTTTCAATTTCATCATATTTAAGTTCAGTCACTAAAGTATGTTGTTTTAGAAAATATAATCGATCTGCATTATTCGTCGCAATTGCCTCATCATAATAAGTTAATTGCCTTTTGATTTCATCAATAAATAACGTCTTAACAAGTAATTTATCACCATCATTTTTAGAAGAAACAAAAACATTAGGCAAATCACTTGCTGGACGATTTGATGCATGATCACATAAATCCTTTTTATTAAAAATAACTATTTGAGAAATATGGTTCATATCTAATTGTTTGATTAAATCATTAACTGTGTCATACTGCGTACGGTATTCAGGATGGCTACTATCTACGACATGTACTAATAAATCTGCACCTTTAGCCTCTTCTAAAGTTGATTTAAAAGCTGCAATTAACGTCGTAGGTAGTTTCTGTATAAAACCAACAGTATCTGAAATAATTAAATTAAATCCATCATTTATTTGAATTTGTCGTGTTTTAGGATCTAACGTTGCAAATAATTGATCTTTTTCATATGTCTCTTCATTTGCTAAAACATTAAACCATGATGATTTACCAGCATTTGTATAACCAACTAAAGCTACTTGAAACACCTGATTTTGATTTCTTTTATTTCGATATCTTTCGCGATGTTCTTCTACCGTTCGCAATTGATGTTTAATTTCATTCATACGAGTTCGAATATGTCTGCGATCCATCTCTAACTTCGTTTCACCAGGGCCTCTAGTTCCAATACCGCCACCTAAACGAGAAAGACTTTTACCATGGCCTTGCAATCTAGGTAATAAATAATCAAGTTGTGCTAGCTCTACTTGCAATTTACCTTCTTTACTTCTTGCTCTTAATGCAAATATTTCAAGAATCAACTGAGTTCTATCAATAATTTTTACACCTAAAGCTTCATTTAGTGATTTGGATTGTGCAGTCGTTAATTCATCATTTGTGATGACTACATCAATATCTTTGAACTCAATAAATGCTTGAATTTCTTCAATTTTACCTTTACCAACATAATATTTGCGATCTACACGATCTCTGTTTTGAGTAATTTGACCCAACACTTCAAGTTGGCAAGTCTCTGATAAAGATGATAATTCCTCCATTGTAGACTCAAAATTAAATTGCTTATCATCTTGAGCATGTACACCGACTAAGACAGCTTTTTCTAGTTTATTTTTAGTATCATGAATTTGTTGCTGAGCCATGTTATACATCTCCTTAATAAAATCCTACTCAAAGTATTCTATCATAGAGTTTTAGTAAAGACTATTACACGATTTTATGGTACATTTTAAGTAAATCGAAAGGATGATTCAATGGAGACAATTTATGATTTTGTAGTAGAAACAAATAAAGGTGTTACTTACAAATTAGATGCATATAAGGGTGACGTTATGCTAATTGTCAATACAGCTAGCGAATGTGGCTTTACTTCACAATTTGAAGGTTTGCAATCATTATACGAGAAATACAAAGATCAAGGGTTTGTAATTCTAGGTTTCCCTTGTAATCAATTTGGTGGCCAAGAACCTGGATCAGGCGAAGAAGCAGCTCAAAACTGTAAATTAAACTATGGTGTTACCTTCCCTATGCATCAAAAAATAGACGTAAAAGGGGAACATCAATTACCATTATTTAGATATTTGACTGCGGCACAACACGGATTCTTTAATGAGAAAATCAAATGGAATTTCACTAAGTTTTTAGTGGATCGTGAAGGCAACGTTGTTAAACGATTTGCACCTCAAAAAAAGCCTGTTCAAATCGAAAGAGAAATAGAAAAGTTATTATAAAATATACTAGCTCATAGCAAATAAAACGCTTCATATAAAGTCGTATCATATATTGACTCGGCCTTTATATGAAGCGTTTTTATTACAAACATTCCTCTATTGTATCTTGTCATTTGAACATCATTTAATTGATGTCACATATGACTTTATTTCTATATCTATTTATCATACTTCAAACGTTATGTACACGAGTCATTAAATCGTGCCCATATGATTACAACTTATTCTTCACTTTCAGTAGATTCTTGACCTTCAGTTTCTACTGTATAAGTGCTGATCGCATGTTTGTAAATCAAGTGTTGTTTGCCTTGAGAATTTAAGCTTACGACATACTTGTCGTATTCTTCAATAACACCTTTCATTTGGAAACCGTTTAGAAAGAATACAGTTACTTCAGTTTGGTTTGCTTTAAAATTCTCTAGTGCTTTGTCTTGGATGTTTTCGTTTGCAATCATCTGTCGGACTCCTTTTACTTAATCTGGGTTGTAATCTCATCTAACATCATTTGAAGTGACATATTTTCTTTATCTAACCAATGAACACTCATTTTATTCTTGAACCATGTCATTTGTCGTTTTGCATATTGGCGTGAATGTTGCTTTAAATCATTGACAGCATCTTCATAAATCATTTGTCCGTTAATCACAGGTATTAATTCTTTATATCCAATAGCTTGCATACTTTGGCAAGATTCATAGCCTTGTTCAACAAGTTGTTGCACTTCTCTAAATAATCCGTGATCCAACATAATATCAACACGTTTATTTATTCTTGAATATAATGTTTTACGCGACATTTCAATCCCTATTAATAATGTATCATAATTTTCAGTAAATTGTTGCACTTTCTTACGATTACTCAAAAGTTTTTTTGTTTTTAAATAATATTCAATAGCGCGCAATACTCTTTGACGGTTATTAGGGTGAATATTTTTTGCAGAAACCTCGTCAAATTGAGCTAAATATTCGTGTAGTTGCTGATTATCTAAATGTTCTAATGCAGATAACTTTTGTTTAACTACGGATAATTGTGCAGGTGTAACTGTTTCATCTTCTAATTCATAATTATATATTAATGATTGAATGTATAAGCCTGTTCCACCTGCTATGATTGGAACTTTACCTCTATTCGTTATATCAGTAATTAAATCTTCTGCTAATCGCTTGAATTCATATGCTGAAAATGTATCATCAGGATTCAAGATATCAATTAAATGATGTGGAATACCATCCATTTCTTCAGGTGTTACTTTTGCAGTTCCAATATTCATATGCTTGTAGACTTGCATAGAGTCACCGCTTATGATTTCACCATTGATA
This sequence comes from Staphylococcus sp. SA22, assembly GCF_054165785.1. Classification (NCBI taxonomy): domain Bacteria; kingdom Bacillati; phylum Bacillota; class Bacilli; order Caryophanales; family Staphylococcaceae; genus Staphylococcus; species Staphylococcus sp. SA22. The sequence goes on from NZ_JBSZQY010000001.1 coordinate 326,248, forward strand.
CGCTTCGCGAGTTCGATGCTAAGCTCTGTTTTACCTGAAGCAGTTGGCCCCACAATTACTACAATAAAAGGCTTATTTTTATTCATATTTAATTCCACTTTCTTTATTTTTTATAAAATTGATTCAACCATTTAAACAAGTCTTCCCAAATTTTGTCATGATCTTTTTCAAATAACACTTCATGACGTTTATGATGATAAAGATTAACTTTAACATTTTTAATGCCGGCTTTTCTATATATATTCGCCAATTTTAAAATCCCTTTACCATAATCACCTAAAGGATCGTCATATCCTGAAACTAATAATATAGGCATGGCATGATTTAACACTTTTATATTTTTTAATTGTGATGTATGTAGCATATAATAGGCTGTTTGATATAATAATTGATTTGACACATTAAATCCACTATATGGATCTTTAATAAAGTTGTCTACTTCAGTTGGATTACTAGAAATCCAATCACTTTGTGTACGTAAAGGACGTATTTTTTTATTAAAACTATTTGATACTAACTGGTTAACCCATTCAACCCGTTTCTCAGCACCATAAATTTTTGCAATCAGTTGTAACACCTTAACGGTTGGTAACCCTTTCCATAACGGATACATACCAGTACCACTTAAAATTAGACCATCAACATATTGCGGATATGTTTCTACAAACAATCTAGCTATAACAGACCCCATTGAATGTCCGATTATAATGTAAGGTTTATCAACATTGCCTCTCACTGTTTGCGCTACTTCAAAGGCATCACCGATAACTCGTTTCATATCATCGTAATGCCCTCTTGTTGATTCATCAATATTAATACCATGTCCTCGATGATTATGACGTATCACATCGAAGCCATGCTTTGAAAGTGCATGTGCTAATTTATCGTAACGTTCCATATGTTCAGCCATACCATGAAATATATGAATAATTCCTTTTGAATCTACGTCTGTAAAATTCACTTTAACTTCAATATTCGTATTATCTTGTACAGTTAATTTAAATTGTTTTTCAGTCATCATCTCACACCTTTAATAACAACGTTTTTATATTCGCTTTTATTATTATCATACATTTAGTGATGCCTAGTTTCAATTGACTAATGTATCTCATATAAAAAACTGATGCCCTTAAAACAGGACACCAGTTTATGATTGTACAAATTAATTATTCTTTAACTGCTGGTTGATTATTTCCATGTTGCGCTTCTTTAATTGCTTGCTCAACTTCTTCAGTATAAGCCTCAATTTGAGCTGGAGAGTAGTCTAACATATCAGCCATAATATCTATGATACTATCTTTATAATCTAATACATCTTTAATATTGAAGTACATTTTACCAGAACGACGAACTAAGAAATCGTTAGGTTTGTATACCATTTCTTGTTGAATACTATAAACAAGTTCTACATAAATTTCTAATGGTAACTTGCTATCATGGTATTGAGATGTTTGCGCAATGTTGAACAATTCATCAACATTTGAACCATATTTAGATGCTAAACGTCTTGCAACATCTTCATCAATGCCGAATCCTTTAGCTACATCTACTTTTTGCTCTACAAACGCATCAAAGTTCTTACTACCACCTACATCGCCACCTGAAATTGCCAGACCTTTTGTATTACATGGACTAAATGTTAAACCGTAGTCTTTTTTCAAGCGTTTAGATACTAAATCAACAATGTCTTGAGCCATGTGACGATAGCCTGTTAATTTACCACCTGCAATAGTTAATAAACCTGATTTACCTTCCCAAATTTCATCCTTACGAGAGATTTCAGAAGGGTCTTTGCCTTCTTCGTAAATTAATGGTCTAATTCCTGCCCATGTTGATTCAATATCTTCATCTGTAACATTAACACTAGGGAACATGTAATTAATAGCATCGATTAAATAGTCTCTGTCTTCTTGTGTAGTTAATGGTGAAGATTTGATATTGTCATAGAATGTATCTGTAGTACCTACATACGCTTTTCCTTCACGCGGGATTGCAAAAATCATTCTTCCATCTTTTTCAGTATCAAAGTATACTGCTTGACCTAATGGGAATTTTGATTGATCAATAACAACATGTACACCTTTAGTTAAACGTAATTTTTTATTATTGCGTGCATAATCACCACTTCTAACATCATCAACCCATGGACCTGCTGCATTAACCACTTTTTTAGCCTTAATTGTATAATTTTCATTAGTTAATTTATCTATAACTGTAACACCATTTACTTGTTGATTTTTATCATAAGTGAAGTGTTCTGACTTAGTATAGTTGATAATTTCTGCGCCTTTTTCAGCAGCACGCTTCATAACTTCAATAGTTAAACGCGCATCGTCAGTACGATATTCAACATAGTAACCGCCGCCTTTTAGACCTTCTTTTTTAACTAATGGTTCTTTAGCTAAAGTTTCTTTTTTAGATAACATTTTTTTACGTTCAGACTTTTTAACACCTGCTAAACGATCATACATTCCTAAACCAATTGATGTTGAGAATTTACCAAATGTTCCACCTTTATGCATTGGTAAAAGCATCCACTCTGGAGTCGTAACATGAGGCCCATTTTCATAAACAATCGCACGTTCTTTACCAGTTTCGGCAACTACTCCAATTTGGAATTGTTTTAAGTAACGTAAACCACCATGGACTAATTTTGTAGATCTTGAGCTTGTTCCTTGTGCAAAGTCTTGCATTTCAACTAATGCAACTTTCATTCCTCTTTCACTCGCGTCTAGTGCAATACCTGCACCTGTAATACCGCCACCAATAATTACTAAATCATATTCATCATTTCTTAAATTCTTTTTAATATATTCTCTCTTAAAAGTAGACAATGCCATTCCAAAACGCCTCCTAAAAAAATGTAAAAACGAGAGACTTGTCCCACATAAACAATCCTTCAATTGTACATGTTCGAACAAATCTCTCGTTTCTCGATTCAAATATTAACTTAAATTGATTGTATCACAATGTTTATACAAAAGTCTAATCTACATGTTTATTCTGTTTTAAAAACTTGTGTTGCTTCAACAGCTTTTTTCCAACCTCTATATAATTTTTCTCTTTCGCATTCATCCATTTTCGGATCGAATTTTTCTTCTAATTTCCAGTTTTTAGCGATATCATCTTTACTCTCCCAGAATCCAACTGCTAAACCTGCTAAATATGCAGCACCTAAAGCTGTAGTTTCTTGAATTTCAGGTCTTTCAACAGAAGTATTAACAATGTCTGCTTGGAACTGCATAATAAAGTTATTTTTAACTGCACCACCATCGACACGTAAACTTTGGACATCAATACCAGAGTCTTTTGACATTGCTTCCATAACGTCACGAGTTTGGTAACATAATGATTCTAAAGTTGCACGGATAAAGTGCTCTTTTTCAGTTCCACGTGTTAAACCGAAAATCGCACCACGTGCTTCAGAATCCCAATATGGTGTTCCTAAACCTACAAAAGCTGGAACAACATAAACACCCTCAGTAGAGTCAACTCGTGTCGCATAACTTTCTGATTGTGGTGCTGAATTAATCATTCTTAATCCATCACGTAACCATTGGATTGCTGAACCCGAAACAAAGATTGAGCCTTCAAGCGCATAATTTACTTTTCCATCAATACCATAAGCAATTGTTGTTAATAAACCACTTTCAGATTTAACCGCTTTGTCACCTGTATTCATTAACATGAAGCCACCAGTTCCATATGTGTTTTTCACGTCACCACGTTCGAAGCAAGCTTGTCCAAATAATGCTGCTTGTTGATCACCAGCTACACCAGCGATTGGTACTTCTTGACCATAGAAGTGGTAATCAATTGTCTTACCATATACTTCACTTGAAGGTTTAACTTCTGGCAACATATTTTTAGGTACTGTAAGTAGTTCTAATAACTCATCGTCCCATTCTAAATCATGGATATTAAACATTAAAGTACGACTCGCATTTGAATAATCAGTAATATGCGCAGCTTTTCCTGATAATTTCCATACTAACCAAGTATCAATCGTTCCAAATAATAGATCGCCATTTTCTGCTTTTTCTCGTGCACCTTCAACATTGTCTAGAATCCATTTAACTTTTGTACCTGCAAAATACGGATCTAAAAGCAATCCTGTCTTATCTCTAAATGTTTGTTCATATCCTTGTTGTTTTAATTCTGAACAAATTGATTGTGTTTGACGTGATTGCCAAACAATTGCGTGATAAATTGGGCGGCCAGTATGTTTGTCCCAAACAACCGTTGTTTCGCGTTGGTTTGTAATACCGATACCTGCAATTTGATCAGCTCTAACATCATTTTCATTAATTACTTCCGTCATTACAGCTAACACAGATGTCCAAATTTCATTTGCATCATGTTCAACCCAACCTGATTGTGGAAAATATTGCTTAAACTCACGTTGTGCTACCCCTGCAATTTCCCCTTTTTGATTGAATAAAATCGCTCTTGAGCTTGTTGTTCCTTGGTCTATAGATAAAATATATTTTTCCATTTGTAGTATCTCCTTTATTAAAAAATAATCGCTAACCCATTGTACAAAATCTGTTAAATTTTGGCGAAAAAATAGCATAATCCATGAATCAAACATGTTAAATTATGCTATTTACGTTTCTTTTTATTTTAGTAAATTGATTCGATATCACCTTTTTTTGATGATTTATTTAAAATGTAACCTAAAATCAAAGTAATAATAACTACAACAATTGCAATTGCACAACCAATATTAAATGTATGTTTATAAAATACAGCGTATACTACCGCACCTAATAAACCACCGGCAATTGGTCCTAAGATAGGAACGATTGCATATGACCAATTTGAACCACCTTTACCAGCTATTGGTAAAATCGCATGTGCAATTCTCGGACCTAAATCACGTGCTGGGTTGATTGCATAACCAGTAGCACCGCCTAAACTTAATCCGATTGCAACAATTAATGCTCCGACAATTAAAGGATTTAAACCATCGGCAATTTTGTTTACACCGATAAATAAAATACCTAAAGTTAATGCCATTGTTCCGATAATCTCACTTAAAAAGTTGGCAAAGTAATTCTTAATAGCCGGTGCTGTAGAAAAAACACCTAATTTCGCGCCAGCTTCTTCTGTCGCTTTCCAATGTGGCAAGTACATTAACCATACAATCGTTGCTCCGACAATTGCACCTAACATTTGAGCAACAATATAACCAGGAACTAATGACCAATCAAAACTTCCGTCTAATGCAAGAGCTAAAGACACCGCTGGGTTTAAATGTGCACCTGAGAATTGACCGACAGCATACACACCCATTGTAACCGCTAATCCCCATCCAGCTGTGATGACAATCCAATCAGCACCATTCGCAGCACTTCTCTTTAAATTGACATTGGCACAAACGCCACCACCAAAAAGGATTAAGATTGCAGTTCCTAGGAATTCTGCTAAATATACATTCATATTAAATGTCCTCCCAAAAAGACAAAGAGATTCCTACACTAGCAGTTTGGCTCGTAGAAATCTCCCGTCTCTATTCTATGTATTAACTTTTATTATATTTGTTATGATACTATCGAGATGAAAGCGTTGTCAATGGTTTTTGTAAAAATTTTGTCAAATTTAATTTTTCAAGTCTTTATAAAAGTAGTTTAATTTGAAAACTAGAAATATCAATACGCACTAAATAGTCTATGACGTTCAGTTGCTTAAATGACATTCTTCAGCCATATTTTTTATGACTATTTGCATTTTTACAAATAAACACCTCTATAACTTTAATGATTTTAATCGTTTTAGAGGTGCTAATTATTTTATTTAATTATTCTTTGTATGATACCTTAAATTCCTTATTACATATCCCATATGAACACGGCTTTTTTAATATGTTATATGACTAAATCTAGTGAAAAATCTAATTTTTGCAGACTTATGATTCACCAGAGTTTATCATAACTAGTTGTTACATATTTCGCTCCATTTTTAACAGCTTCATTGACTTCATCTATTGTATTAATTAGGCCACCTGCAATGACTTGTGTGTTTGTTTCTTTCTGAATATGATGAATCGCTTTACTCGCAACACCTGGAAGTACTTCTACAAAATCAGGTTCAACTTTTTTTATCAAATCTATACTGCGTTTCAATGCTTGACTATCAATAATAAACACTCTAAAAATCGTTAAAGTATTTAATGATTTCGCTTTTTTTATTACTTTAGATTTAGTCGATACAATACCTTTTGGCTTGTATTGCTGAATAATAAATTCACTTGCAAATTCATCGTGACTTAAACCTTTTATCAAATCTATATGAATAAAACACTCTATATGATTTTGCTTCAGCAATTCCATAATACTTTTAATATGTCCTATATGCATATCTAGAAGCACACACATTTTATAATCTGTTTTAATCAGTTTCTCTAAATCTTTAATGTTTCTTATGGCAGGCAATATGTTGTTATTCACTTGATTCATCCTCTCTACATCACACGCTTAAATAATTTTTCTAATTCGTATTTTGAAAAATTAATGATAATTGGACGACCATGTGGACATGTAAATGGATCTTCCGCTTCTCTTAATTGATCAATTAAATCAGACATTTCATGTTTTTGTAAATAATGATTCGCTTTAATAGATTTTTTACATGACATCATGATTGCTACATCTTCACGTAATTTTTTGATATCTACTTTTTTCTCTTCCAAAATTAGCTCAATCATATCTTTAATAATTTCTTCTACTTCATCTTTAGGGAACCAAACTGGATAGCTACTTACAATATAATCATGACCACCAAAATGTTCTAACATGATACCTACTTGTTGAAGCTCATTTTTATATTGATCAATGACTAATTGTTCATCTTTTGAAAAATGAAATGTTAACGGGATTAATAAATCTTGTACTTCATTGGTAACTTCACCTATTTTATCTCGAAAATATTCATATTTTATTCTTTCTTGAGCTGCATGCTGGTCAATCATGTACATGCCAAATTCATTTTGAGCAATAATATACGTTCCATGTACTTGGCCAACAATTTCCATATATGGAATTCTTCGTTTTGGGTCTTTACTTTTTGTTCCTTTAATATCGTTCACATCATAATAATCATCAGACGCTTTATTCTCATAATTTTGCACAGATGCATCGTCATTTGAATCAAATGTTTGATCCATTTCTTGTAAAATTTCTTGTTGTTTTTTGAAGTAGTCTTCATCTTTTTCACGTGTATTATTATAACCAGAAGATTCATCATCAGCTATTAAACTTTCAGATGTTTTCGTTACGAACGGATTATATGAATCTTCTTTTATAACTATCTCATCGTTTTGATTTTCTGCCATAAATGGCTTACTGTTACTTTCTTCAGATGAAAACGTCTTCTCTTGGTTATTCTCTGTGTTTTGTCTTTGTTCAAATTCGATTTTTTGTTGTTCGAATGAATGTAACACTTTATTTTTTTTCGGCACATAATCCAAGTTATTTTTAGGAATTAATATACGGTCTTTAAATGCTTCTTGTATTTTGCTCACTATCAATTGATATAGTTGCTCTTCTTTTGATAAACGCACTTCTAGTTTTGTTGGATGAACATTTACGTCTACTAAGATTGGATCCATTTCAATATTAATATAACAAATCGGGAACCTACCTATTGTTAAGAGTGTATGATAGCCTTCTAAAATCGCTTTATTTAGCATAAAGTTTTTAATGTATCGTCCATTAATAAAAATAGAAATATAGTGCTTATTACTTCTAGAATGTTCAGGCTTTGCAACAAAACCTTCAATGTGATAATCACTTGTATCTCCAGATATATGTACTAAATCTCGTGCAACTTTCATCCCATAAATCTCTGCCATCACTTCATTAGTTCGTCCTGAACCATTTGTACTTAACATTGTTTTGCCATCTGAAATGAGTGCTATTCGAATGTCCGGATGACTCATTGCCATTCTGTTGACAATATCTGTTATTTTACCTAGTTCAGTGTATAAACTTTTAATATATTTTAAACGTGCTGGTGTATTATAAAACAATGATTCTACAAGTATATCTGTTCCTTTTTTCGCTTTTGCAGGCTTATGATTTAATATTTCACCATTTTCTACATATATTTCATTTCCATTAGCATTATCCGTGCAAGTCTTCAATGTTACTTTAGCAACTGATGAAATACTGGCTAGTGCTTCACCACGGAATCCTAATGTCCTAATATGAAATAAATCTTCGTCTTGATCTAATTTACTAGTCGCATGTCTATGAAATACTAATCCTAAGTCTTCCGCTTCAATTCCGCTTCCATTATCGACTACGCGAATAGATTGGACGCCAGATTCCTCTACTTCAATGCTTATTTCTGTAGCGCCTGCATCTATAGCATTTTCCAACAGTTCTTTCACAACAGAACTCGGTCTTTCAACTACTTCACCTGCTGCGATTTTATTTGCTAATGAGGTTTGGAGTTCTTTAATTTTCCCCATTTTGCAACACCTCTATTTTAATTGATTTTGTAATTCACTTAACTTCACCAATGCCTCAATTGGTGTCATATTAGATAAATTCAAATTTTTAATTTGTAGTTCAATCTCGCTTTCTTGATCATTTTCAAACAAATCAAATGATGCTTGTTCAAAGTCTTTTTGAGATAAAGTATCAGTTGTTTCTTCAACACTTAAGTTTGAATTTTCTTGATTAATTTCAGGTTCATTTTCGATCATTTTTAAATTTGATATCGATGATTTTTTATCAGCAGACGCTTCAAACTCGCTTAGGATCACTTGTGCTCTGCTAATAACTTTTTCAGGTAAATCAGCTAATTTCGCAACTTGAATACCATAACTATCGTCAACTGCACCATCTTTGACTTTATGCAAGAATATAAGTTCACCTTTATATTCATTAGCAGCGACGTGAACATTTTTTAGACTTGGTAATGCTCGATCTAATGTTGTCAATTCATGATAATGTGTTGAAAATAACGTTTTAGCATGTGATGTTTCAGCTACATACTCTATCATTGCCTGCGCTAAAGCTAAACCGTCATACGTTGAAGTACCACGTCCAATTTCATCGAAAATAATCAAACTATCCTCTGTTGCATAAGTTAATGCCTTTTGTGCTTCTAGCATTTCTACCATAAACGTACTCTTACCTGAAACCAAATCATCTGCCGCACCTATTCTAGTAAATATTTGATCAAATATAGGTAACACAGCCTCTTTACAAGGGACATAAGCTCCCATTTGGGCCATTATGCTAATTATGGCAACTTGTCTCATATACGTCGATTTACCAGACATATTCGGACCTGTAATTAAATATATAAATGTTTCATTATCTAATCGACAATTATTAGGCACATAGTCATTATAATCCATTACTCTTTCCACTACTGGGTGCCTAGATTCCACTAATTCTAATGTTTTATTTTCACTAAATGAAGGCCTAGTATAATTATATTTTTGAGCAATTTCTGCAAAGCTCTGTAAACAATCTAACTCTGAAATAATTTTAGCTTGTTGTTGTAAACGTTCAGTATATTTTTTAACTTCTTCACGTAGCTGAACAAATAATAGATATTCTAATTCAATGGCTTTGTCTTCCGCAGCTAAAATGATATCTTCTTTTTCTTTAAGTTCATCAGTTATAAATCGTTCCGCATTCGATAGCGTTTGCTTCCTCATATAACCAAATTCACTTGGTTCAAAATTTTGCAAGTTGGCACGTGTTATTTCTATAAAATAACCAAACACTTTATTAAAGCTTATTTTCAATGATTTTATTCCTGTACGTTGTCTTTCTTTTGCTTGTAGTTCTGCTAACCATGTTTTTCCGTTTTTTGAAGCTTCAAGATATTCATCTAATTGCATATTAAAACCAACTTTGAATAGTCCACCATCTTTAACTGAAATTGGTGGTTCTTCTACTAAACTCTGTTCTAATATATCAAGTAAATCATCAAGTGGCTCTAGTTGATTAACATGTACAAGAGTATCCTGATTCATAGAATTTAGTAATGCTTTAATGTTCGGTATTTCAGAAATGGAATGTTTAAGTTGAATTAAATCTCTCGCATTAACATTTCCGTAACTAACACGCCCAACAAGACGTTCAATATCATACACTTGATTAAGATATGTTCTTAAGGTGTCTCTTTCTATGAAATGAGCACTAAATTCATCAACGATATCTAATCGTGCTTCAATTTGTTCTTTACTTATTAGTGGTCTATCTATCCATTGTTTTAATCGGCGTGCTCCCATTGGTGTTTTCGTTTCGTCCATCAACCAAAGTAGCGTTCCTTTTTTGGATTTTAATCGAATGCTTTCCGTTAACTCAAGGTTTCTCTTAGCATAAAAATCCATTTTCATATAATCTATAGCTGCATATTGAACAACATCCTCGATATGCGATAAATCACGTTTTTGTGTATGATGAATATAATCTAGCAATAATTGTGTCGCTTGATACATTAATTTATGTTCAGTTTGATTCACACTATAAATTTCAGATGATAACGTTTCCCTGACTGTTATTGTTTCTGTCACCATATTAATTTGTCTTTTTAAATGATCGGAAATATTGTCATTGATAACAACTTCGTTAGGGTTTATCGTCGTAATTTCATTTAATAAAGTCGCTTCATCATTAAAATGTGTAACCTTTAATTCGCCAGTAGAAACATCACAGTAACTAAGCGCAATTTCAGGTTGATTCATAACAAAACTTAAAATATAGTTATTTTGTTTATCATCTACACCTCCTTGCTCCATCACAGTTCCTGGAGTCACAATTCTTACTACCTCACGTCTAACCATACCTTTCGTTTGTTTCGGATCTTCCATCTGTTCACAAATAGCTACTTTATATCCATTATTAACAAGTGTATCTATATAACTATCTGCAGAATGATACGGAACACCACACATCGGAATTGGATTTTCTTTTTTAGCATCTCTTTTAGTTAAAGTAATTTCAAGTACACGTGATGCCTCCTTGGCATCTTCATAAAACATTTCATAGAAATCACCTAGTCTAAAAAATAATAAGCAATCTTGGTATTCTGATTTTATTTTTAAATATTGCTGCATCATTGGTGTAACATTAGACATATTATTTCTTCACAACCCTTGTCTCTTTTTAAAATTTGTCTTTACAATATATTCGTTTGTAAGCTTTCTAATTATTAATTATTTAACTTATACATTTTAACATACTTACTTTTACAAACCTATTCATACCATATAATAACGAAGTATCTTAAATGTATTAGAAAACGCCTCAAACCTAATAAAATGTGTTAATAGCATGTTTAGAATTATATTAAAATTCTAACATTCAAGACATTTAATTAAGTAAGGGCGTTCAATATTAAAATGAACAATGACTTTGTTTGAAATCATATATCATAAAATTATTTTATAAACCTTTTAAGAATACCACGTTTTTTTAGAGTAATTAATAAGAAATAACTTATAATAGATCCGATAGCACTTGAGACTATGAACGTAATCATTAACGGTTTAATGAAGAAGTCTTGAAGCCCAAGGAAATATGCTAATGGTATACAAATTAAACTTCCGATGACACCAGTTCCAAGTACTTCACCGACCGCGGCCATGAATATATGTTTACGATATATGTAAAACATACTAGCCAATAAAACTCCAATCATACTACCCGGAAATGCAAAAGCTGTACCAGTTCCAAAAAGAACTCTTAAAATTGATGATATAAGCGCTTGAGCTAATCCATACCAAGGACCTACTATGACCGCACTTAATACATTTACAAAATGCTGTACTGGTGCTGCCTTAACTGGTCCTAGAGGAATGATGATAATACTGCTTAATACAACATTTATTGCAATTAAAAGTGCAGTTATAGCCAGTTTTCTTGATTTCATATGATTGTTCTCCTTTTTGTTTGTAATTAATCACTATGTTTGGCTTTATTATGGTCATTTAAACGTGTTTCCATTGTTGATACAAACATTTTCAATAATTGATTCGCTTCATATTGTGAAGTTTGAAACTGTTCAACTATGGGCAATGTATTTATTTCTGCTTCTATACTTTGAATGGTATGTTCCGACTGTTCTAGCGCATTTTGTTTCCCGTAATTTTGAAAGTTTACTGCTTGTTTTTGATGCTTTTTTAACATATCCATTTTAGTCTTTATCGTTTGGTTCTGATGAATCTGTGCTTCAATTTGTTGATATGTTTTGATAGTATCCAAATTTTTAATTTTATTTGCAATATTATCCGCTTGTTTCAACACGTCATCTTTATTATACATTTATTGAATCACCATTTCCGGCTCTACTTGCTTTACAAAACTGCCATTTAATGAATACTGTTTAGCTTCATCTATTCGTACTTCCACTAGTTTACCAATCATTTCTTTAGGCGCTTTAAAATTAACTAACTTATTTTTATCGGTGTAGCCAGCAAGAACCTGATCATCTTTTTTACTACTACCTTCACAAAGTACTGTTACAGTTTGTCCTTCGTACTTACTCATAGCTATTTGTGAATAATGACCAACTTTTTTATTCAAACGTTGCAATCGTTCCTTTTTGACATCTAAAGGTACATTATCTTTCATTTTAGCAGCAGGCGTACCATCACGTTGTGAATACAAATACGTATATGCATGTTCAAAACCAACTTCATCATATAAAGTTAAAGTTTCTTCAAATTGTTCCTCTGATTCATTTGGATAACCTACAATAATATCTGTAGTTAATGCTACATTTGGAATTCTATCTTTGATTCGTTTTACTAAATCCAAATAACTTTCTCGTGTATATTTTCTACCCATTATTTTTAATACTGCATTATTTCCAGATTGAACTGGCAAGTGGATATGAGGAACGATATTACCGCCCTCTGAAATAACATCAATCATGTGATCTGTGAAGTCCCAAGGATGACTTGTTGTGAAACGAACTCTTGGAATCGCTATTTTAGAAATTGCTTGTAAAAGATCTCCTAAGTCATATTCTATATCCTGTAAATCTTTACCGTATGAATTTACATTTTGACCTAAAAGCGTTATTTCTTTGTAACCTTCACGAGCAAGTTCACGTACTTCATCTATAATGTCTTCAGGTCTACGGCTTCGTTCTTTACCTCTTGTAAATGGAACAATACAATATGTACAAAACTTATCACAACCATACATAATATTGACCCATGCTTTAATGTTGCCTTCACGGACTTTTGGAAGATTTTCAATAACGTCTCCTTCTTTAGACCATACTTCAACAACCATTGCTTTAGATAAGTATGCTTCTTCTAAAATTTCTGGTAAATGATGAATATTATGTGTACCAAATATCATATCTACATTTTGATACGATTTTAAAATTTTATTCACTACTGACTCTTCTTGTGACATACAACCACAAACTCCGATTAAAATATCAGGTCGTTCTTTCTTCAAATGCTTCAAATTACCTATTTCACTAAACACTTTGTTCTCGGCATTTTCTCTAATCGCACATGTATTAATTAAAATAACATCTGCAGTGTTAATATCAGTCGTTGCTTGATAGCCTAATGCTTCAAGTATACCAGCAATGACCTCAGTGTCATGTGCATTCATTTGACATCCATATGTTTTAATTAAAAATGTACGCTCGTTCCCCATACCGCGATATTTTTCATCAATTTGGAAATCTCTATTATAACGAACTTCTTGTTTACCTCTTTTTTTCGCTTCTTTTAAATTAGGCGGTTGATAAACATGTTCAAAATATTTACTATAATCTTTTTCTGCTTTCTTATCTCTCTCAGCTAAAACATCTACAGAACTTGCTTTTCTTTGTTCTTCGTTCACTTTACAAAATCCTTTCTATTTGCCCGTATCATTTAATAATTATATTAAATTTAACTATAAAGTGCAAAAGCAGTTAAAGTTATACGTCATCTCTAACAAGCCAATTCAAATCCAGTTTACTTCACTTTTAATGTTATTCATCATATTTTTCAGTTAAAGTTTCAATAGTGATGCCATCTGGCACATGATAAAACTTAACTTGGCTAATAATACTTGGACATTCAAGTTCCACCATTCGTTCATTTAATGATTGTATTAAAATTAAACATTCATTCATATTTCCTTGTACTGTCGTTTCTAACGGACCTACTCTAAAATGCAAACCAGATTCGTCAATTATTTTAATCGCCTCGTCTACGTAAGGTATAACATTGTCATTGTTTGGTGTTTTAGGAATTATTTGTATACTCATTAATGTGTCTTTCATTTTTAAAAACTCCTTTATTTTTTGTAATAGTAAAAAAACTGAGTAGCATAAATGGATCTGTTATAAATACATTTATACGACTCAGTTTTAATTATTAAATAAATTGTTCAGTTAATGCATTGAACGTGTCTTCAGTAATTTTGATATCTCTTTTAGCAAGTGGTGTATCATCTAATTCTTTAATTTGAGATTCATATGATGGTGTTTCTTTATCTTGATAAACAATACCAGTTACTAAAGATTCATGTTCAATAATAGTTTTAGTCGCTAATTGTTTATCTGTAGAATCATAGTTTTCAATGTCATCAACACTTGTTAAATGTTCTTTAAACCAATCGTATGTGTTAATTTTATTATAAGTCACACATGGTGAAAAGACATTAACAAATGAAAACCCATCATGATTAATTGCATCTTCAATTAGTTTTGTTAATCCTTTAATATCACTTGAAAAACCTTGGGCTACAAATGTGGCACCAGATGATAATGCTAATTCTAAAGGCGCAACATTTTTTTCTATATTACCTTTTGGCGTTGTTTTAGTAACAAATCCTACTGCTGATGACGGCGATGTTTGTCCCTTTGTCAAACCATAAATTTGATTATCCATGACTATATACGTCATGTTCATATTTCTTCTTAAAGCATGGATTGTATGCCCCATACCTATAGCATAACCATCACCATCTCCTCCAGATGCAATAACAGTTAAATCTTTATTCGCCATTTTTACACCTTGAGCTAAAGGTAATGCACGTCCGTGAATAGAATGAACGCCATAAGAATTAATATATCCTGAAAGACGGCCAGAACATCCTATACCGGTGATGATAGCTACTTCTTCAGGTTCTAACCCTATATTTGCGGCTGCTTTTTGAATTGCAGCTTGTACTGAGAAATCGCCACATCCAGGGCACCAGTTAGGCTTAACATTATTTCTAAAATCTTTAAATGTCGCCATCTATACCATCTCCTTTATTTCAGTAGCAATTATTTTACCTTTTTCTTCGATTTCATGTGGTAGGAAAGGTGTCCCATCATACTTTGTATAATTTTCAATCTTATCATGAATATTGACATTCATTTTTATAATACTAGCCAATTGTCCTTGATAATTGTGTTCCACTACAACGACTTTCTTCGCTTTATTAACTGCATCTTGAATAACGCTTGTTGGGAATGGATGCAATTGTCTAATTTGTATAGTGTTAACTTTTATGCCTTGTTGATTCAAACGGTTACTACCTTCTTGAATTGCACCTTTTGTAGAAATAAAACCGATATAAAGAATATCTGCATCCTCATGTTGTAAGTTAGCTTCTACTGGCGATTCAATTAGTAACTGCTCAATTTTACGCATTCGTTTTTCCATTTGTTGTTGTCTATTTGACGCAGATTCACTAGGTTTACCTTCTTCATTGTGTTCCACACCAGTTATATGATGAATACCTCCTTTAACACCGGGGATAGGTCTAGGAGAAACACCATTGGATGTTAACGCATAACGCTTGAAATAACCTTTATCATCTTCTTCACGTTCAATATCAGATTGAATGATTTCACCACGTTTAATTTCAATGCGATTATAATCTAATTTTTCAACAGTTTGTTTACCTAAAGATAATTGCAAATCACTTAAAACTATAACAGGGCATTGATATTGTTCTGCTAAATTAAAGGATTCCATAGTTAAATAAAATGCATCTTCTGCATCAGTTGGTGCTACAACAATTTTTGGAATATCACCATGTGTACCATAAATCATTTGCATTAAATCTGACTGTTCTTGTTTCGTAGGTAATCCAGTAGAAGGTCCACCTCGTTGGGTATTAATAATGACTAATGGCGTTTCAGTCATACCAGATAATCCAATTGCTTCCATCATTAAAGATAAACCTGGGCCAGCACTAGCCGTAAACGCTCTGACTCCACCATAATTTGCACCAATAGCCATAGTTACAGCAGCAATTTCATCTTCTGTTTGAATAACCGCTCCGTTTACTTTAGATATATTGGCAATCATATATTCCATAACTTCAGACGCAGGTGTAATAGGATATGCCGCCATAAATTGTGAACCTGCAGCAATTGCACCTAATCCAATGGCATCGTTACCAATCATATATAGATGTGGTAGTGCATCTGTTGACTCTAATTCAAAGTCCCCGTCGATTTCAGGTAAGCGGGATTGCATTAATTGATAACCTTCGTTTAATGCTTGGATATTGACTTCAACTACCTTGTCACCTTTTTTAGAAAACATATTAGTAATAAGTTCTTCAAATGTATTTGTATTCAAATTCATCAATGCGCTAGTAGCACCTATTGCAACCATGTTTTTCATTAATGCTGTACCTAATTCTTTAGCGGTTGCTGTAAAAGATAATTCAATAAGCTGTGCATGACATCCTTCTGGTTTCACAGGTTTAGCCTTGGCATCAGCTAAAATGATACTGTCTTCTCTCATTTCATGATGGTTAACATCAATTGTTTCTTGGTCAAATGCAATCAAAATATCTAAATCATCACTAATTGCATGAACAGGCGTCGTAGAAACTCTAATTTTATTATTCGTATGTCCACCTTTGATACGACTTGAAAAATGTCTATATCCATATAAATAATATCCTTTTCTATTCATAGCCGTAGCGAAGATTTCCCCAGTTGATTCAATACCTTCGCCTTGTTGACCGCCAACTTTCCACGATAATTGTGGTTTCATAGTTATATGCCTCCTATGGATATATTTCATATTAAATGATAACAAAAAGAACCACCGATTTACTATGTAAACAGTGGTACTATATTAAATTCATACTAATGGACGATAGGGTCCGATTCGAATGTTTACTTACGTAATTTTAAAATGTTGAAAATGGATGGTCATCATTTATCAATATACGTTCGATGTGCTTTGTTTTACCTTCTTTGTCCAAATCAATAACAACACCAGATAATACACTTCTACCTTCATTTGGAACAACATGTCTTTGTGGCAAACTAGTGATAAAACGCTCAATTACCTCTGTTTTATTTATTCCTAAAATGCCGTCATAAAAGCCTGTCATACCAACATCCGTTATATACCCTGTCCCCTTTGGTAAAATACGTTCATCTGCAGTTTGAATGTGTGTATGCGTTCCAACAACAGCGCTAGCTCTACCATCTAAATGCCATCCCATTGCATACTTTTCAGAAGTTGTTTCTGCATGAAAATCAACAAATATAAACGGAGTTTGTTCTTGTGCTTCCTTGACTAATTGATCTGCCTTTTTAAAAGGATCATCAATATCTGGCATAAACGCTCTTCCTTGCAGATTAATAACTGCAAGTTTAATATCATTAATTTGTATAAATCTCATACCAATTCCCGGCGCTTCATCCGGAAAATTCGCTGGTCTTACTAGTCGTTTTGCTTCATCTATAAAATCATAAATTTCACGTTGACCATATGTGTGATTACCCATAGTCATGAAATCTACACCATTTCTTAGTAATTGTTTATATATTTTTTCAGTCAAACCTTTACCATGTGCTGCATTTTCAGCATTTACAATTGTAACTGTTGGTTTATACTTTTGCTTCAGTTGAGGTATGTACGTTTCAATTGCGTCTCGTCCAATTTTACCTACGATATCCCCTATAAACATTATTCTCATGTTTTGTTCATCCTCTCATAAATACTAGTTTAATTCATACGTTCTAATATTTAAAGTAAATATTAAATTCTTTGAATTATTTTTCTTCAATTATAAAGAGACATTACTTTGTCTGAAAACTTCAATATGTTAGTATTAAGACATCAAAATAAATAGGAGTTGTAAATAAATACATGTCTATTAATATTGATCCAGAAAAATTTGCAGAATTAGTGGTTATGTCTAACCCATCAAAATTCGAAGATGCAGAGGATATAGCTAAAGAAAGTTTAAAGCTTTACATTAATGCATATCGTTTAGCAGAGAGATATTCAACAATTGCAACAAATTGTTATGATACTGCAGAAGTTATAAAAGAATTAAAGAAAACAGATTTACAATTAAAATAACTCAACTTAGAAATAAATCCTAATTAATATTACAGAAGAGAAGATGTGTTACATCTTCTCTTCTTTTTTATTGGATAGAAAAGCAATCATCTTTATAGGTTTACATAATATAAATATAGTAATTATGAAGCCTAAAGCATTTTTATTAAAAGCAATAACTTCTTATTTAATATAAGGTCCGTCTTACTTTCAAATAACTACTGTTTTATATAGTTATTACCAATAAAGTGCTGTCTAACTAGATTGAGACTACAACTGAAAAAAGCTCCCTCACTAATTTGTGAGGGAGACAAAAATTATTTCGCATATTCTACTGCTCTAGTCTCTCGAACAACTGTCACCTTGATATGACCAGGATATTGTAATTCATCTTCAATCTGATTTTTAATATCTCTAGCCAATCGATAAGATTTTAAATCATCAATTTCTTCAGGAGATACAATCACTCGGATTTCTCTACCTGCCTGAATCGCAAATGCTTTTTCTACACCATCATAACTTTCTGATAACGTTTCTAAACGTTCTAATCGACGAATATAATTCTCTAATGTTTCTTTTCTTGCACCTGGACGAGCCGCAGACAATGCATCTGCCGCAGCAACAAGGATAGATATAATAGATGTAGGTTCAACATCACCATGGTGAGAATGGATTGCATTAATAACTGTTTCATTTTCACCATATTTTTTCGCTAATTCTACACCGATTTCAACATGACTACCTTCTACTTCATGATCAATTGCTTTACCAACATCATGTAAAAGTCCAGCTCGTTTCGCTAATGTCTCATCTTCGCCTAGCTCAGCAGCTAACATACTAGCAAGATGCGCAACTTCAATTGAATGTTTAAGTACATTTTGACCGTAACTTGTACGATAGTTTAAACGCCCTACAATTTTTACTAAGTCAGGATGCATATTATGTGCGTTCACTTCAAATGTAGCTTGTTCACCTGCTTCTCTAATAATATCGTCTACTTCTTTTCTAGCTTTTTCGACCATATCTTCAATTCTACCTGGATGAATACGTCCATCAGATACTAAGTTAACAAGTGCTGTTCTAGCAATTTCTCTTCTTATTGGATCAAAACCAGATAATATAACTGCTTCTGGTGTGTCATCAATAATTAAATCAATGCCAGTTAAAGTTTCAAGTGTGCGGATGTTTCGTCCTTCTCGTCCAATGATTCGACCTTTCATCTCATCATTAGGTAAGTTAACTACTGATACCGTTGATTCACTTGTGTGATCTGCTGCTAATCTTTGTACTGCTGTAGCTAATAATTCTTTTGCTGTTTTATCAACTTTTTCTTTAGCTTCTTTTTCTTTTTCTTTAACAAGTACTGCAATATCTTGTGACAGTTCTTCCTCTACTCTTTGAAGTTGCTCATTAATAGCTTCTTCTTGAGTGAGACCGGAGATGCGTTCTAATTCTTGTTCATGCTTCATTATTAACGTTTGAACACTACTCTCTTTTGCATCTACTTGTTGTTGTTTTTCTTCAATTTTTGATTCTTTTTGCTCTAAAATCTCATCTTTTTTATCTAATAGATCAGATTTACGCTCTAAGTTTTCTTCTTTTTGAAGAAGTCGGGTTTCTTGTCTTTGAAGTTCGCTACGTCTTTCACGTAGTTCTGCTTCAGTTTGTTCTCTTAGGATTTGGTTTTCTTCTTTTGCCTCAAGTAATTTCTCTTTTTTGATATTGTCAGCTTCTTTATGTGCTTGATTTACAATATCTTCGGCAGTTTGTCTAGCTTGTGATTGCTTTTGAAGCAACAAATTTCGGGCAACAACATACCCTCCAACAACTCCTAGAATGATCCCCAGCAAAATGAGTAGGAGGCTTAATAAATTCACACAAACACCTCCTTTTCTAGGGTTTGCTCTTTATATGAAATTCAATATGACTTTATGAAATTATATATAAATCATACAAATTAATTGTACGGTTTATAGGAGATAAGTGTCAAGTTATCAATTTGCACTTTTGCACTATATTGAATGCTATTTCTACTATTTTCTAAAGTTTTGAAGCTCGATTATAAAACTATTGATAATGTAATAATAAATAAAATAAAAAACCTTATAGTCTCGATTTGAAGTGCATCCCATAAAGTTAGATATTATTCCAGCTTTATGAGATGAATATCACTTTCAATCAATCCTATAAGGATATTTGCTAAGTTTAACTATAGATATAAATTTGTGTACTATTCTTCGTCAAATAATGACTTTGGTGCATCTTCTGTTTCTTCAACATCACCATCAGATATACCTAATTTTTCTCTCAATTTACGATCAATTTCTTCTTTAATTTGTGGGTTTTCTTTCAAGTACATTTTAACATTTTCCTTACCTTGACCCATTCGTTCGCCATTGTAAGAATACCATGCTCCTGATTTATCAACGATGTCGTTTTCAACACCTAAATCAATAAGTTCACCCTCTTTAGAAATACCTTGTCCATACATAATATCAACTTCAGCTACTCTAAATGGTGGTGCCACTTTATTTTTAACGACTTTAATTTTAGTTCTATTACCTACAATTTCTTGTCCTTGTTTAAGCTGTTCTGCACGACGTACTTCTAGTCTTACTGAACTATAGAATTTTAAAGCACGTCCACCTGGTGTAGTCTCTGGATTACCGAACATAACACCAACTTTTTCACGAATTTGGTTGATGAAAATAGCAGTTGTATTTGATTTAGAAATAGCACCTGAAAGTTTACGTAACGCTTGTGACATTAAACGAGCTTGTAAACCAACGTGAGTGTCTCCCATTTCTCCTTCAATTTCAGCTTTAGGTGTTAAAGCAGCAACTGAGTCTACAACTACAATATCAACTGCACCACTTCTAACAAATGCTTCGGCGATTTCAAGACCTTGTTCACCATGATCCGGTTGCGATAAATATAAATTATCGATATCTACGCCTAATGCTTGAGCATATTCTGGATCTAAAGCATGTTCAGCATCGATAAATGCTGCCACCCCGCCATTACTTTGTACTTCAGCAATAGCGTGAAGCGCTACTGTTGTCTTACCAGAACTTTCAGGACCATAAATTTCAATAATTCGTCCTTTAGGATAGCCACCTACACCTAGCGCATTATCTAATGTAACTGAACCAGTTGATGTAGTTGAAACTCGGCGACCTATATTGTCACCCAACTTCATTACGGCACCTTTACCGAAAGATTTCTCCATATTTTTAATTACTGTATCTAAAGCTTTTTGACGATCGTTATCCAAAGCGAGACCTCCTAATTGAAATTGCTATCTTTTAATTATCTTACCAATACTATACAAGGATTCAAAATAAAATACAAGTGTTTTGCGAATATTTGTTCGTATAAAATCTTGAAATCAAAACACAAAAACGAACAAACGTACTTATATTTTTATCGATAATACAATTAATTTGTTGTTCTAAGCCAATTTAATAATCTTATAAGCGCATAATTTTGACTTCTGTTCTTTAATAAATTTCTAGATTTAGACATTTTAAATTGCTCAGTTTTAAATTCTAAGTTATTATCATAGCCTATATAGACTACACCATCATACTCTAATAGAATAATTGCTGATGGCACATTAAATAATTTATTAACAAATTGCACTGCATCTTTTAATTGCTGCTCAATAGGTTTATTAATATCAACAAAGTTTTCATTGTGATTAATCATACCCTTTAGAACATCGTTTAAATCCACTTCTTTCAATCGATGATATAAAGCACCATTAGTAATACCATCATATATTACAAAAGGTTCATGAATTTTCTTTATTACAGCTTGCTCAATTAATGTGTCATCTGAACCATAATAATATTCTCCAATACGATCAAGAATTTCTTGCTTAACAGGTTGAATCAATGATTGTGCTTGTTCTTTTGAGTCGGCATTTGCAGTCAATCTAATATATACTTCATGACTTCCTGCCAAAGGCGCAATCGTAGGATTAGTCTGTTTATCGATAAGATCTATTAATACTGTTTCTACTTTAGATTCACCTATTCCAGCAAATCTTAATAGTTCAGAGTGTATAATTCGTTTATGGTTTATAAAATGTGACAACAATTCATTTTTTACCATTGGTTGCATTTCTTTCGGTGGACCTGGTAATAAAATAATTTGTTTGTTTTCAAAATTCACCATCATTCCTGGAGCCATGCCATGATGATTTGCTAATACAGTTGAACCTTCAATTACTAAAGCCTGTTGTTTATTATTAGGTGTCATTTCTTGTCCTTGTTCCTCAAAATAGCTTTCAATATATTTTAAAGAAGGCTCATCAATAACTAAATCTTTACTAACAATCTGGGCCACTGTATGCTTCGTTAAATCATCTTTCGTAGGACCTAATCCACCTGTTAAAATAACAGTATCATATTTTTCTAACGCATGACGTACACTTGATTCTAAACGTTTTTTATTATCTCCAATAACTTTATGTTCTAATACATTTTGTCCAATTTCATTAAATACTTTAGATAGAAATTGTCCGTTGGTATTAGCGATTTGACCTAGCAATAGTTCTGAGCCTACAGCAATAATGGCAATTGACATTTGTATCCCCCTTGTATCGTTTAATTCTTTTTTTCATGTATTCCATTTAAAAATTCACATCAATTTTAGATTCAATGTATCAGATGCTACAACACATTTTCCTAATAAAATGAACAAGAGCCTGAGACATAAATCAATGTTCAATGCTCTACAAAGTTATATTGGCAGAAGTTGACTGAACGAAAATACGCTTGTAACAAGCTTTTTTCAATTCTAGTCAGGGGCCCCAACACAGAGAATTTCGAAAAGAAATTCTACAGGCAATGCAAGTTGGGGTGTGGGCCCCAACACAGAGAATTTCGAAAAGAAATTCTACAGGCAATGCAAGTTGGGGTGTGGGCCCCAACACAGAGAATTTCGAAAAGAAATTCTACAGGCAATGCAAGTTGGGGTGTGGGCCCCAACACAGAGAATTTCGAAAAGAAATTCTACAGGCAATGCGAGTTGGGGCGGGGCCCCAACATAGAAGCTGGCGGAAAGTCAACTTACAATAATGTGCAAGTTGGCGGGGCCCCAACAAAGAGAAATTGGATTCCCAATTTCTACAGACAATGCAAGTTGGGGTGGGACGACGATAAAGAAATACTTTTTCTATAGAAATTAGTATTTCTTATGCATGAGTTTTACTCATGTATTCCTATTTTTAAGTACACATTAGCTGTGGCTAATGTGTAAGAACCACTACATAATAAATCATTAGTGGCTCTTTATCATTTCTGTCCCACTCCCATCATTATAAACAATTGCGTGGCTAATTTCTAAAATTGGGATTAAAAAACTAGATTCCATATGAAAATGAAATCTAGTATAAACAAATATTTATTTTTGTTTAAAAACATCTCTACCTTTATAAAAGTATTCAATACCAGATAAGATAGTAAAAATAACGCCAATGTATAATAAAATTTGTCCTAATGACAAACCAATCAATGTTGCCAATGGATCACCTAATAACAACCAAGTAATTGCTACCATAGTAACTGCTGTTTTAATTTTACCTAATTGACCAGCTGCACTTACGAATCCTTGTTCAATTTGTAGTAAACGTAAACCAGTTACGGCAAATTCTCTGGCAATAATAATGATTGCTACTACAGAATTTGTTAGTCCTAGTTGCACAAGTACAATTAAAGCACTTGCAACTAATAATTTATCCGCTAATGGATCCAAAAATTTCCCCATATTTGTAACTAAATTCCATTTTCTAGCTAAATAACCATCAACAAAATCGCTAAGGGAAGCCAATATAAAAATAAAACCACTGATTAATAACTCAATTCTTATTTCATATCCTCCTAGAAATGACACATTGCCAAATCCAAAATCAACTAACGCAAACAATATAAAAACTGGTATTAACACTACTCTAAAAACCGTAATCTGGTTCGGAATATTCATTATACATCCTCATTTCTCACTAATTTATTTCTGTTAAAATATTAAAACTAACATGATCCATAACAATAAAGTTATTAAAACTGTAATACCCATGATTACTAATAATTGTATTGGCTCTTTTGATTTACTCTTATAATCTAAGTCTTTATTATTATTGAAAACTGTAATTACTTCGTCCCATTCGGCTTGGTTCGATGGAATTTCATCTTGATGAGCTTGAATTAATTGGTTAGGTTCAATATTTACTACGCTTGCATATTTTCTAATAAATCCTTCGCTGTAATTTTTATTCGGTAGTTGATCGAATTCATTATTTTCAATATGCACTAGCATTTCACGTTTAATTCCAGTACGTTGCTCTAATTCTGTTAAAGTCATTCCTAACCTTTCACGTCTACCTTTTAGCGCTTCACCGACCGTTTTCAATTCATAGCCTCCTTACACTTACTCGAAGAAACCAAAACCACCACCAAATGGATCTCCAAAATCTAAATTATTCTTACTTTGGACTGTCTGTTTCTTCATTTCTTCGTATTGTATTTCTTGATTTTCATTTTCTCTCAATTCGATAATATAGTCAAAATCTTCCATTGTACAAGTACTTGTTTCAACAAATAAATCTGGATGTTCAACGACTTTGATTGATGGTAACGTCATAACTTCGTTAACAAGCTCTTGATGTTTTGGATTAGATTCTCTGGCAGTAACTGCACCATCAATAATATATACATGATTGGCATCATATTCCCCTTTGATTAGAGAGCTACGTACAGTTTGTTTTATTAAAGTAGAACTAATAAATAACCATCTCTTATGTGCACAAACACTTCCCGCAACAATTGATTCAGTTTTACCAACCCGTGGCATACCTCTAATGCCAATCAACTTATGACCTTCTTCTTTGAACAATTCAGCTAAAAAGTCTACTAACAAGCCTAAATCTTCACGCTCAAATCGAAAGGTTTTCTTATCTTTTGCATCTTGCTCAATATATCTACCATGTCTAACTGCAAGACGGTCTCTTAATTCTGGTTTTTTAAGCTTTGTTATTTCAATTTCATTTATACCACGAGCTATTTGCTCAAAACGTTCAACTTTTTCAAGATTGTCTGTTTTAATTAAAAGGCCTCGTTTACCTTGATCAACACCATTAATTGTAACAATACTTATACCTAACATACCTAATAAACTAGATACATCACCTAAAAGACCCGGTCTATTAATTTCAATTTCGTATTCTAAGTACCATTCTTTTTTCTCTGCAACTGTCATGGTGAACCTCACCCCTTGTTTAATTAACAAATTATGATTCATTGTAATATTCATATTATAACATCAATCATAAAAACATTTGCTCATAAAAATAGTTCTATATTTTAAATATACCAAGCACCATTAACTTTCTGTATAGTTCCAGTAACACTTCTAGCATTTGGGTGATATAAATAGGCGCATGTATGAGCAACCTCACTCGGTAAAACCAATCGCTGTTGTGGTAATTCAGTTATCATTGCTTGAAGTTCATCTTCTTGCCACTCGCTTGCCATATTACCAGCTACAAATCCAGGTGAGATAGCATTTACTGTCACTGATGTTAGTGCAAGCTCTTGACTAAGCGCCTTAACGAAACCTAATTGTGCACTTTTCATCGTCGAATAAATAGTTTCCATACTAGCTCCTGTCTCACCCCAAATTGATGAAATTACAATAATTCTTCCATTGTCACTTTGACGTAAAACATCAACGAAATATCTACATAATCGAATTAATTGCAAGACATTTAACTGATAACATGCATCAATATCATGGTCTTTCATATCTTGTAAAACACCATATAAAGACTGACCACTTGCATATATTAAACAGTCTAATGATTTAATGTCACCAAATGTTTTGTCAATATCAATTGTTTGAGATAAATCCGCTTGTATAAAATGAACTTTATCATCGTTAAATTTGCTAGTTAATTCATTTATATCAGTACGATAATATTGCACATAAACTTCAAATCCATCAGTTAATAATTGTTTGACTATCTCAGAACCAATTGAACCAGAACCACCTAATACTAATGCTTTCATTACTTTTTAATCTCCAAACGACTATCGACTTGCTGATCTAAATTTAAATATAACGATGACGTTTCGTTAATACTATCTAACGTGATGTTTTCAACAATGTCTAACATGTCAAACACACTAACACCTTCAAAATACAATTTAGTATATTGATTAGCAATATATTCAGGTGAGTTTAAACTTGATATGAACTCACCTATAAATTGCTTTTTCAAAAGTTCAAATGCTTCTGCATCTTGGAAATTGCCTTTTTTATCACGCAACTCATCTAATAATAATTTTTTTAATTTATCTGGTTCTTCAGTAGCGCTTGTCACGATTGAAAAACTATACGTCGGCTCTAGTACAAATTGATAACCAAATGTATCATCGATAAGTCCTTCGTTTAATAAATTCTGATAAAAATCTGTTTCTTCCCCAAAAATTAACTCAAAGAATAATGACATTTCTAAATCACGTTGTACATATTTTTGAGGCGCTTCTTGTAATGGTTTATTTTTAAAACCAAGCATTAGTCTTGGTGATTGAATTTTCATAGATTCAGTAACAAATGCTTCTTTAACATCCTCCGGTTCATCAACAAGTCCTCGTTCGATTTTGGGTTGGTTAACTTTATTACGAGCATCCTCGTGTTGTTTTACTATTCGACATATTTCTTCTGGATTCACATCACCAACAACAAATAAAACCATATTTGATGGATGATAAAACGTTTCATAACATAGATACAAATCATCTTTTGTAATATCGTATATACTTTCTACACTACCGGCAATATCAACACGTATTGGATGTTGTTGATACATTGCACGCAATGTATTAAACATTAATTTATATCCAGGTTGTTCTTGATACATTTTTATTTCTTCTGCAATAATACCTTTTTCTTTATCAACAGTTTCTTTTGTAAAATAAGGCGTTTCAACCATTGTAAGTAAACGTTTAATGTTGTTTTCAATATTATCAGTTGCACTGAACAAGTAGCTTGTACGATCAAAGCTTGTAAACGCATTTGCTTGTGCATTATCTTCAGCAAACGCAGTAAATAAGTCTTCTTCTTCTTTTTCAAATAATTTATGTTCTAAAAAGTGAGCAACTCCATCAGGTACAGTAACAAATTGGTCTTGTCCAAGTGGTTTGAATTGATTATCTAATGAACCAAATTGTGTAGTGTAAGTGACAAATGTCTTTTGAAAACCTGGTTTGGGGATAACAAATAATCGTAAACCATTTTCTAATTCTTGTTCGAATACTCTTTCGTCTATTAATTCATAATAACGCTCTTTCATTATTTATCCCCTCCTTTTGTCAACACATAGATTGTATCTAAAAATGCTTTTTCAGCAACAGAAACAATATCTTCGCGACTTACCTTCTGTATATCATTTATAAATGTTTCTTTGCTTTGTGGTTGCTCTAATAATATTTGGTTATGCATAATCTCTATAATACTTTTCGGACGATCTTCAGATTCATATCGATGAGAAATGATTACTTTTTTAGCTAACTCTAATTTTTCTTCAGTGAAATCTCCTGCTTTTATTTTTTCAAATTCACTTATAATAGTGTCTTTTGCAGTTTCGTACTTATCACTTGAAACCCCACTCAAAACAAATAAATAGCCATTTTTGCCATCAATTTGTGAATGTATAGAGTACGCTAAACTTTGCTTTTCTCGCACTTCATTAAATAAAACAGATGAAGGATCTCCTCCAAACATCATGTTAAATACAACAAAGGCAGCATATCCACTTTGTCCATATTGTGTTGGAAAACGGTATCCCATATTTAATTTAGCTTGATCCACGTCATCATATTCAACAATATAATCAACTTCTTCATCGTGTAAATGATGAGTAGAATGTTGGAATTGATGTTTATCGAATGGTTTAAGTGCAAATTTTTCAAGTATTTGTTTCTCAACACTTTCAGGTTCTACATTGCCGACAACATAAACAGAACATTGATCATTATTAATCATTGATTGATATGTATGATATAGTGTTTCAGCAGTAATATGTGGGATTTGTTCTAGTTGTCCTGTAGATAAGTATTTATATGCTTCATTTTCAAACATATGGTCGAGTAATTTTAAAAACGAATATTGTGCTTTGTTATCTACCATTGCTTCTATTTTTTTGGCTAATAATGTTTTCTCTTGGTTAACAAAATTATCATTGAATGCTTTATTTTCAATTAATGGATTCCAAATGATTTCTTGTAATAAATCTAATCCTTGATTAAATAATGATTCACCGTTTCTTAAATAACGTTCATTAACAATTTCTAATGAAAATGTAATGACATGCTGATCTTTGAATTTTGAAATTGTACTATTCACATACGCACCATATAAATTGGCTAAGTGATTATTAAACGACTTATCAGTTGGCCATTTCTTAGTTGCTCGAACTAATAATTTGCTTAATAATGATCTAGCTGTTATTGTGTCATATTCTAAAGGTGCCATAAATTTAAAAACTATAGTAGTTGTTTTAAATTTAGTTGTTGGTGAAACTTTGATATGTATATTTGGTTGAGATTGTCTACTCAAATATATAGCCTCCTCTATATCTTCTTACATCTATATTTTTCTAGTGATTTTAAATTGAACTAAGCTATTTTTCATATAATTTAATGAATACAAAATAGGTTCATCTGATTCATTGTAGTGCGTAATTTTTAATAAAATCAAACCTTCGTGTGGCGAAGCATTCAGTACTTCGGATATTCGAGGTTCATAATTTACCGCTTCAATTTCTGTATCAGCATAACAAATATTATGATTACTTTGTTCTTTTATCGCACTTAGAATCGATCCATTACTCATTTGATACTCTGTACATGTTAATTCTTTTTTAGCAATTTTATCTAAACAATAGACGACCGGTTCTCCATCGGCAGTTCGTAATCGTTCTATAATGGTTACTGGATATCCTTCTTCAACGCTCAACAAATTTGTATCTAACATAGTTGCTGGTTGCTCATCAAAATTTAAGTATTCAGTTCCGCATTCAAATCCTGCATTTTTAATCATTTGCCCAATACTTATAAGTTCATTCAATGGATAAAAGAAAGGGGGCAGTGACTTAACACTTGTGCCCTCTTCAAAATTATCTTTAATGACTTGTTCAGTAATCAATGCCTGAATTGCTTCATAAACATCGTCGGTTTTTACATTTAATTCTCTGGCAATTGATAAATTACTTGGAAGTTGGTCACCATATTCCAATTTATTTTGCTTAATCAAATTTAAAATGTATTGTTTAACGTTATATACCGCATTCATTTCTGACATTTTTTTACACCTCGTCATTATTAAGATCTATTAAAACTTGTCTAGGCTTGCTTCCTTTTTGTGGACCGATTACCTGATTGCGTTCTAAATCATCCATCAACCTAGATGCTCTATTATAACCAATTCTAAATTGGCGTTGTAACAATGATGTACTTGCCTTTTGTTGTTCAACAACAAACAAATACGCTTCATCATATAAAGCATCTTCACTTTTCATTTCCGATTTATCCACTGGTGCATCTGGTTCCATTTCTTTTACATAATTTGCCTGTTGTTGTTCTACTACATAATTTACAACATCTTGCACCTCTTGGTCACTTAAAAACGCCCCCTGAATACGTGTTTGTGATGAATCACCATTTCCAACGTATAACATGTCACCTTTACCAAGTAACTTTTCTGCGCCACCAGTACCAATAATAGTTCTTGAATCTGTTTGAGAACTCACAGCAAAAGCAATTCTAGATGGAATATTATTTTTAATGATACCTGTAATTACATCCACAGAAGGTCTTTGTGTCGCTACAATCAAATGTATACCTGCTGCACGTGCCATTTGTGTGATACGTTGAATCGCATTTTCAACTTCTTTACCAGCTACCATCATTAAATCTGCAAGCTCATCTACAATAACAACGATATAAGGTAATTCTGGTTGCTTCTCATCTAATTCTTGATTTTGCTTACGGATTAATTCGTTATAACCTTTAATATTTCTAGTTGATGAATGTTGGAATAAATCATAACGTCTTTCCATCTCAGCTACAATTTTTTCTAAAGCTTGAGCAGCTTTATGAGGATTTGTAACAACCGGAATTAATAAATGTGGAATTCCGTTATAAACATTTAGTTCAACCATTTTCGGATCGATTAACATAAGTTTAACTTCATGCGGCTTAGCATTTAATAAAATACTTGTAATAATACCATTTATACAAACAGATTTACCACTACCCGTCGATCCTGCCACCAATAAGTGGGGCATTTCATTAAGTGGAACAGTAATTGGATCACCTGATATATCTCTTCCTAATCCAACTTCTAGTTTATTATTAGACGGGAATTTTTCATCTAAAACTTCTTTTAGTGAAACTAATGAAATTTTCTCATTTGGCACTTCAATACCTACTGCAGAGCGACCAGGTATTGGCGCTTCAATTCTAACATCTTTTGCTGCTAAAGCTAATGCAATATCATTATGCAAGTTTACAATTTTACTCACTTTAACCCCTTGAGCTGGTTGAATTTCATATTGAGTTACTGCAGGACCAATTTTAATTTGTGTCACTTTTGCATTTACCCCAAAATCTTTTAATGTATTCTCTAGTACTTGTCCTTTACGTTGCACTTCAGCTTTAGATGTTGCTTTTTGTTTTGCAGGTTGATTAAGTAAAGTTAACGGTGGAACTACATACGACACATTCGTAACTTCACCAGCTTCTTCAATAGTGTTTTCACTTTCAACACTGTTATGAGTTTGTTCTGTTAATTGTTCTTGCTGATCTGCTTGATGATGATTTACGATGTTATTCGAACTATTCTCTGCATCAAACACTCGTTTTTTTCGACTTGGTTGACTCTGGCTTTTACTTTCATTTTCAGTATGCCCATAAATTGGAATATCTCTTTCTTGAGGCACTTCCGTAAAATCACTCACATCTTTTATTTGTGGCTGTTCATTTTGACGTGCCTTTTGTTCTTCTTTAAGTCTCGCTTTTTCTTCACGCTTCAATTGTTTTTCTTGGTTTCTTTCGGACATTTTTTCATTAAATGAACCAAACCAAGCTTTTATATTTTCCAGTGCAACTTTTGCAACATCACGATGTTGATGGTTTGTTAATAAAATAACACTTGAGCATAATAATAAAATAGTAATAATACATACACCAAATAATGAAATTAAAGGTACGCTTAACTCTAATAAATAAAAGCCTAATACACCGCCACCAAAATTTGGAAAATGACTGTGTTGGTATGACTGATACACATAAGAAAGTACAGGTTCTCTTTCAGCTTTGATACCACTATTAAAATGAAAAACTAACTGTGATACAAATAGCAATGCAATTTGCAATACAATCGAACCAGCCGTTCGTCTAGTTTTAGGAATACGTTTAGAGTATGTAATAAAACCAGTTGCTAAGAGTACTAAAATATATGTTAAATATCTACTGTACCCAAATAAATAATTAAAGAAGCTGTCAATTAGACGACCTATTATTCCTAATTGGAAAACACCCAACACCATTAATACAATTACTAAAATAGCTATGACATAACGTATCGGATTATCATTCTTCTTTTTCCTCGAATTTGTTCTTTTTTTTGATGTTGTTTTTTTCTTAGCTGTCGATTTCTTTTTTGCTTGTGCCAATTGACGCACCTCCTTATGTTACCTTAGTTAAAACGACGTTATTATATATAATTTCCTATTTGATGTTTAGAATATGTAGTCCAAACAGACGATGAAAGAGGTTAGAACAATATCATCTATGTATCAATTTACTTAAGATAACAGATTAATCGTTACCCCTTTCAATTGACCATCATAAAATATAAGTAAATTGTCAATGACAACCATTATATTTCGGTGACTTGTTCTGACCTCTTTTATGTTAATGACTTTTTGATTAAATTTCAGAAATTACTGGAATAATCATAGGACGACGTTTTGTACTTTCGAATAATAGTTTACTAATTTGATCACGCATATTTTGCTTAATTTCAGACCATTCTATGCGTTTTTCTTGTAAACCAGCTTCTACTATTTCACGTACTTTCTCTTCTGCTTCACGTAATAAGTCTTCACTTTCACGTACATATACAAATCCACGAGATTGAATTTCAGGTCCCGCAGCTATACGTCTATTTTTAGGATCTAACGTTACTACAGCAATAAAGATACCATCTTCTGCTAAAAGATGGCGGTCTCTCAACACGATATTTCCTACATCCCCAATACCAATACCATCTATTAAAATATTTCCTGAATTTACCTTTTCATTTAATATCATATCTTTACCGTTGTAATTAATGACATCTCCTTTTTCCACAAGGAAAATCTTTTCTGGTGCAACACCTGCTTCAGCTGCTAGCTTCGCATGTGCTATCTGCATTTTAAATTCACCTTGTACAGGAATAAAGTATTCAGGTTTCATAATATTAATCATCATTTTTAATTCTTCCATGCAACCATGACTTGAAGCATGAATCTTCTTGTTATTTGGAATAATATGTGCGCCAGCACGTACAAGCTCATTTAATGTATTCGCAATGATAACTTCCATATTAGCAGAAGCCGTAATTGCTAAAAATACAGAATCACCTTCTTCGATATTCATAATTTTATGCTTATGTTGCGCCATTTGACTTAAGGCTTCTACAGGTTCTCCTTGCATACCAGTAGCTATAATTATTACTTCATTTTTAGGATAATTATCAACTTCTGTTATAGGAATTAGCAAATCTTTAGGAATGTCGAAATACCCCATTTTACGAGCAATATTAAATGAACTTTCAAGTGATCTTCCTAAAAATGACACTTTACGATTTAGCTTGCTAGCAATATTTAAAACTTGCTGAATACGTATAAAGTTCGAAGCATAACATGAAACTATCAAGCGACCTCGCACTTTTGCAAAAGCATCATACATATGATGTTCAATCACATTTTCCGGAGTATTATATCCAGGTTTCTCTGCCTCAGTAGAATCACTGATTAAGACAAATACGCCTTCTTCACCAATCTCTGCCATACGTTTAATATCTGGTGCATAATGTCCATGTAAACTTTGGTCAAACTTAAATTCACCAGTATACACAATGGCACCATATGAAGTGTGAATACAAACACCTAAACTATCAGGAATACTGTGTGTCGTATTAAAGAAACTAATATTCACGTTTTTGAATCTCATAATTGAATCATTATTAACTGTGTAGTAGCGAACTTTTTTATCAATATTACGGGCTTTCATATTTTCTTTAATTAACGCTATTGTCAATTTAGATCCATATACTGGTGCATCTAATTGTTCTAAAACATAACTCACTGCACCAATCGCGTGCTCATGTCCGTGTGTAAGGAATATCCCCTTCAATTTATCTTTATTTTCAAGTACGTATGAAATGTCTGGTATAACAATATCAATACCTAGCATTTCGTCTTCTGGAAACATAAGTCCAGCATCTAACATAAACATTTCATCGTCTACTTCAACGATATACATATTTTTAGCAATTTCGCCAACACCGCCTAATGGTATAATGCGAATATCTTTATTCTTTTTCTTTATTAAACTCAAAATCTTACCTCCTAAATTTGTTACCCGTCCATATATAAACTCACTATTCATTATAAGTTAAAAAACACTTGATGTACACTATTAATCACTATACATACAGGATAATTAACAGTTGCACACAAAATAATAAAGCGTTTTAAAATGTTCAATACAACAAATTCAAAATGGATCACTTCGTAAAAAATGGCATAAAAAAATCACATGACGATACATTGTCGTCATATGACTTTAAATATTATTCTTCTAATGCTCTGTGTGAAGCATTTACTCGACCTTGTTTATCAATTTCAGTAATCTTAACTTCAATTGTGTCACCGATTTTTAAAACATCTTCCACTTTTTCAATTCTATTTTTTGAAATTTGTGAAATGTGAAGCAACGCATCTTTACCCGGGAATAGGCCTACAAACGCACCGTATTTTTCAATACGTTTAACAGTGGCTTGATAAGTTTGACCTACTTCCGCTTCACGTGTAATTTCCTCAATGATTTCACGAGCACGATTTATCATAGCTTGATCAACGGCACCAATAAAGATAGTACCATCTTGTTCAATATCTAATTTAACGCCTGTTTCATCAATAATTTCGTTGATTTTTTTACCACCAGGTCCGATAACATC
The DNA here is from genome assembly GCF_054165785.1 of Staphylococcus sp. SA22. Classification (NCBI taxonomy): domain Bacteria; kingdom Bacillati; phylum Bacillota; class Bacilli; order Caryophanales; family Staphylococcaceae; genus Staphylococcus; species Staphylococcus sp. SA22. Next base: position 360,827 of record NZ_JBSZQY010000001.1, read on the forward strand.
TCTAATCTTATCTGGTTTAATTGTCATAGTTACAACTTTTGGCGCGTAAGCACTTAATTCAGTACGTGGTTGATCAATTGTTTGTAACATATGATTCATTATTTCTAAACGACCACGTCTCGCTTGTTCTAGAGCCTCTTCGATAATTTCACGCGTTAAACCGTCAATTTTAATATCCATTTGGATTGCTGTAATACCTTCTTTAGTACCAGCGACTTTAAAGTCCATATCACCTAATGCATCTTCCATACCTTGGATATCAGTTAAAATCGTATAGCTATCTTCACGTGTAACAAGGCCCATAGCAATACCAGCAACTGGTGCTTTAATCGGTACTCCCGCATCCATTAATGCTAATGTTGATCCACAAATTGACGCTTGAGATGATGAACCGTTTGATTCAAGTACCTCACTTACAATACGAATTGTATATGGGAAATCAGCAGTATCAGGAATAATATATTTTAATGCTCTTTCACCTAACGCACCATGTCCAATTTCACGACGACCTGGCGCACGTACTGGACCAGTTTCACCTACTGAAAAATTCGGGAAGTTATAATGATGCATGAATCTTTTTTCTTCTTCAGGTCCTAAACCATCAATTAATTGATAATCGCCTAAAGCACCTAACGTTAAAACTGAAAGTGCTTGAGTCTGACCACGTGTAAATAGACCTGAACCATGCGTTCTAGGTAAAATACCAACTTCAGAATCTAATGGACGGATTTCATCAGGTTTACGGCCGTCTGGTCTAATTTTTTCATCTGCAATTAAACGTCGAACTTCTTCTTTCACTAATTCATTTAAAATTGCATAAACTTCTTTAATAAGTAATTCATTCTCTGGATCTTCTTCATCGATAAATTCATTGACGATTTCTTCTTTTAAGTTATCAAGATTTTCATCTCGTTGTTGTTTATCAAATGTTAAAACTGTTTCTTTAAGTCCTTTTTCTTCAGTTAAAGATTTTACACGTTCAACTAGCGCTTCATCACGCTCTGCTGGAATAAATTCTTGTTTAACAGGTTGAATGTGGTCGACGATTTGTTGTTGGAAATCAACTAAACGTTGAATCTCTTCATGACCAAAGAAAATCGCCTCTAACATTTCTTGTTCAGTAATCTCACTAGCGCCTGCCTCTACCATGTTTACTGCATCTTTATGACCAGCTACTTCAAGGTCTAAACGAGAAACTTCTTTTTCTTCTACTGTTGGGTTAATGATATATTTACCATCAATATAACCCACATTTACACCGGCGATTGGCCCTTGGAATGGAATATCCGACACACTAAGCGCCATAGATGAACCAATCATTGCAGCCATTTGTGGTGAACAATCAGGATCTGCACTTAATACCATGTTCATAATTTGAACATCATGCTTATATCCTTTAGGGAATAAAGGTCTAATTGGTCTATCAATTAATCGCGCAGTTAATGTTGCATCGTCACCAGGACGTCCTTCTCTCTTTTTAAATCCACCAGGAATTTTACCCGCAGCGTACATTTTTTCTTCATAGTTCACTGTTAATGGGAAGAAATCTCCATCACGAGGTTCTTTTGATGCAGTTGCCGTCGATAACACGACTGTATCTCCATAACGAACCAATACAGCGCCATTTGCTTGTTTAGCTAATTGCCCTGTTTCAATCGTTAAAGATCTTCCTGCCCATTCAGTTTTAAAAACTTTCTTTTCTTGAGACATTATAAATCTCCTCTCTTGAATCTAATAGTTATATCATATCATTTATTATCGTATTTTAATATTAGTTATAAAATATTGAATTGGAAAAAAAGAGAGCGGGATATCCATCTATTATTTACAAAATAGACTTATCGTCCCACCCTTATCAGTATAAATATAAGTTATATTTTTTTAAAAAACATACTTTATTTTTAATATCTTGATTATTACTCTAGGTGTACTTATATCATCTTTATCTCATTGTAACCTTATTATTCACTCAATATTAGCTTAACATATAATAAATGTTAATATTTGTAAAAAGCTTTTTTAATATAAATTAAGGTTGGAACATAAATATGCCCCAACCTCAAAGACGTTATATTAAGATTAACGACGGATACCAAGTGATTTAATTAATTCACGGTAACGTTGAATATCTTTACTACGTAAGTAGTTTAATAAATGTCTACGACGACCTACCATTTTTAATAATCCACGACGTGAATGGTGGTCTTTTTTGTGTGTACGTAAGTGTTCGTTTACTGCGTTGATTTCTGCAGTAAGTACAGCGATTTGTACTTCTGGTGAACCAGTATCAGTTTCGTGTACACGGTATTCTTTAATGATTTCGTTTTTACGTTCTTGTGAAATTGCCATAATCAATTTCCTCCTTAAAATGTTTGAATACTCCTTAATCCGAGTTAGGCGTTGGAGATTCGACCTACTAAGAAAAAGGTGTGGTATAGATTGTTTATATAACTATACGCAACTCTAAATATTATAAGCTACTTCATCACCAAAATCAACTGCTAATAAATATTTAGCACGCGATTTATCATCGTTCATTTGTTTAACTAATGGATCGATACCATCAAATTTAATCTCAGGACGTAAGAAATGATGCCAATTCACGGTCACTCGTTCACCATAAATATTATCCTCAAAGTCAAAGATATTCACTTCGATGACAACTTCTGCTTTGTTAGGATCATGAAATGTTGGCTTTACACCTATGTTAGCTACCCCTCGATATAATTTATTTTCAGTGCCGATTTCAATACTAACAGCATAAACACCTTTACGAGGTAACAAATAATCATCACTAGGTTGAATGTTAGCTGTTGGGAAGCCAATAGTTCTTCCCCTTTTTTCACCTTGCACTACAGTGCCTTTAATAGAATAAATATAGCCTAAAGCATCATTCGCTTTTTGCAACTCACCATTGATTAAATCTTGACGAATAGAAGTTGTAGAAATTTTTTCATTTTCAATTTCTTGTTTACTCACAATTGTCGTATTAAACGCATCATATTCTTGAAGAACAGTCATATTACCTTTTCCAAATTTACCAAAAGTAAAATCAAAACCAGCAATGACTTCTTTTACATTATTTTTAATTATATAATTTTCAACAAAATCTTCAACGCTCACATTAGCAAACCTAGATGAAAAATTAACCACTATACAATAATCAATATCATGTTGGCTAATTTTTTCGATCTTATCTGAAAGTGGTGTTAAATACGTTGTTCGTTTTCTTTTAGGATTCAACACGACAGACGGATGCGGATCAAATGTCATCACCGCTTTTTTTAAACTGTGTGCCTCAGCTATTTCGTTTAATATATCAAAGACTTTGTCATGACCTTTATGCATGCCATCGAAAAATCCGAATGCCATTGCAACATCCTCTGTAATATACTGTTTAGATTGTATAGGATGTGTCACTTCTATGACTTTCATAAATTCTATCTCCTTTAATTAAAGACTTTTTTAGGTTTAATTTCTGATTCTTTTGTAGGGTGTACCATATAAATTGCTAATACTTTTTCTGAATCATCATCAATAAATACAATTTGGTCTTTAATTTTGTTATCAAATTCATTTTTATTAAATTTCTGCCCATTTAAAATACGTTTTTTTATGTGCGAATCTTTAATTTTAATGCTTGGCAAACCCTTTAATCCATATTCTAAAGGAAACAATTTATTTTGCAATGAATCCTGCTCATGAAGTTCTTTTATTTGTTCTAATGTAAGGCTATCTTTCAACACAAATCCACCAGACTCGATTCGCGTTAATTTCGACATATGTGCCGGAAAGCCTAATTTCACACCAATATCAGTTGCTAGCGTTCTAATATATGTACCTTTACCACAGATGACGCGTATTTTAAAATGACACTCATTTTCTTTAAAATCTAATTCAGATATACGCCCAATGTCTTTAATATTAACTTTACGCTTTGGTCTTTCAACTGTTTCATTATTACGCGCATATTCATATAATTTTTTACCATTCACCTTGACTGATGAATACATTGGCGGAATTTGTTCAATAACACCTTTAAAATTTTCTAACAAGCGGTCAATATCGTCATTGTTGAAATCAGCTGAATGTACACCCTTCATTTCCAATGTATCACCCGTTTGATCTTCAGTCGTTGTGCTTCTTCCTATCGATACAGTTGCTTCATAAGCTTTGCCCATATCCATAACATAATCACTAACTCTCGTTGCATTACCTATACATACCGGTAACACGCCTGCAACTTCAGGATCAAGCGTACCAGTGTGCCCTATTTTTTTAGTTTTTAATATTTTACGCAATTTGAATACGACGTCATGACTTGTTAAACCACGTTCTTTATATACTGGTAATATACCGTTATACATGTTGTCACCTTCTTTTTTTAAAATATATTTTAATAGCGTATTAACTGAATTTATCCATAAAAAAACTGGAAAATGTTAACTATTTCTACACATCTATGTATTAACTGTTTAATGTTAATATACCGATATTAAGAAATTATCAAACATTTTCCAGATACCTAACACTAAATTATCTATCTTGTTTGTGTAAATCTTGAATCATTCGTTCAATTTTATTACCATATTCGATTGATTGATCATATTCATACATTAATTCCGGCATAATACGTAATCGCATTCTAGAACCTAATTCAGACTTAATGAAGCCTTTTGCTTTATCAAGTGCTTTAAATGTATTTTCTACTTCTTTATCGTTACCTAATACAGTTAAAAATACTTTAGCCTGCGATAAATCATTTGTTAAAACAACATCTGTAATTGTAATAAAACCAACTCGAGGATCTTTGACTTTATTGTTGATGATATCCATTAATTCCTTCTTCATTTGTTCACCAACACGCTCTGCTCTCATACTGCTCATTCTTGTCACCTCTTTATCTTTAAGTTCAATTGTTATTTGCATTTTTTAGTGTAACAATGCTTAAACAATTATTTTAGCTCACACGTTATTTTAATAAATTAAGCCTATAAAATCAAATAAAGTTTGCCGTAAGATAGGCATTTCAACAGAAAATTTTCCAATAATAGTCGACATTATATTTTGTCATTAAAAAGCATTCTAGGTCACCACAAAATTTTATACAAAAATTATGTCTATATAACGTAACTTTTAATAAGTAATCTATTCTAATAAAAATCCAAAAGCTAGTATCAAATATGCTCCCTATAAAGTAGACACTTAAAAAGTGCAATATTTATAGGGAGCATATCAATCTTAACTATACTTTTAGCTTGTAATTTATTTAATTAACGCTTAATTTCAACCATTTCAAATGCTTCGATAACATCGCCTTCTTTAAGGTCATTGTAGTTTTCAATTGTAATACCACATTCATAACCTTTTGCAACTTCCTTAGCATCATCTTTGAAACGTTTAAGTGTATCTAATTCGCCTTCATATTGAACAATACCATCACGAATAATACGTACACCAGCATTTCGCGTAATTTTACCTTCAGTAACATAACATCCAGCAATAGTACCAACTTTAGAAACTTTGAATGTTTGACGAACTTCAGCTTGTCCGATAACTTGTTCTTCAAATTCTGGATCAAGTAAACCTTTCATCGCTGATTCAATTTCTTCGATAACATTATAAATAACTCTGTGTAAACGCATATCAACATTTTCAGCTTCTGCAGCACGTTTTGCACCACTGTCTGGACGAACATTGAAACCAATGATAATACCATTTGAGGCATTAGCAAGTGTCACGTCTGACTCGTTAATCGCACCAACCGCTGTATGAATGATACGAACATTTACGCCTTCAACATCAATTTTCATTAATGATGCAGCTAAAGCTTCAACAGAACCTTGAACATCACCTTTAATAATAACGTTTAAGTCTTTCATTTCACCTTGTTTCATTTGTTCAAACAGGTTATCTAATGAAACATTTTTACTTTCTTGACGTTGTTGTACAATGCTAGCTTCGTGTCTTGATTCACCAATACGACGAGCTTGTTTTTCATCACTAAATACAACAAAGCGATCCCCAGCTTGTGGCACATCATTAATACCTGTAATTTCAACAGGCGTTGATGGACCAGCCGTTTTGATTCTTTGACCTAAGTCATTAACCATTGCACGGATACGGCCGTAAGTATTACCAACTACAATCGCATCCCCAACATTTAATGTACCGTTTTGTACTAATAATGATGCAGAAGGACCACGTGATTTATCTAATTCAGCTTCGATAACTGTACCAACAGCACGGTTTTTAGGATTTGCTTTAAGTTCTTGAACTTCTGCAACTAATCCTATCATTTCTAATAAATCGTCGATACCATCACCACTTAATGCAGAAAGTGGAACGAAAATTGTTTCGCCGCCCCAATCTTCAGGAATTAAACCATATTCAGTTAATTCTTGCATAACTCGATCAGGATTTGAAATTGGTTTGTCAATTTTATTTACTGCAACAATAATTGGTACTTCTGCTTCTTTAGCATGGTTAATTGCTTCAATTGTTTGTGGCATAACACCATCGTCAGCTGCAACTACTAAAATTGTAATATCTGTTACTTGTGCACCACGCGCACGCATCGTTGTAAATGCAGCATGTCCCGGTGTATCTAAGAAAGTGATTTTTTTGCCATCGTTTTCAATTTGATATGCACCAATATGTTGAGTGATTCCGCCTGCTTCACCTGCTGTAACTTTTGTATGACGAATTGAATCTAATAAAGTAGTTTTACCATGGTCAACATGTCCCATAATTGTTACAACTGCTGGTCTCTCAATTGCTTCTGGATCATCTTTTTTATCTTCGAAGTAGATTGATAAATCTTCTTCATTAATCACAACTTCTTCTTCAACCTCAACGCCATAATCATCGGCAATTAATTCGATTGTTTCTTGATTTAATGATTGATTGATATTAGCAACAATACCAAGTAAGAATAATTTTTTGATAATTTCTGATGATTCAACATTTAATTTATCCGCAAATTCGCCTACTGTAATACCTTCTTGATATGTCACTTTTGATGGTATTTCTTTTGGAGCAGCTGGTTGATTTTGTGGTTTATTATTCTTGTTATTTTTCTTATTATTTCTATTATTCTTTTTATTGCCTTTGTTGCCTTTATTATTTTGTTGTTGATTCTTTTTGTTATCTTTTTGTTGCCCTTTATTTTGGTTTTGATTGTTTGATTTTTGGTGATTATTTTGAGTGCTTTGTTTATTGTCGTTCTTTTGTTCTTTTTTGAACTTTTTATCTAATGCTTTAATTTGGTCATCTTCCAAAGCTTGCATATGATTTGAAACCTCAATATTCATGCTTTTTAACTCATCTATAATCTCTTTACTCTTTAGATTTAATTCTTTCGCATATTCGTAAATTCTTTGTTTACTCATATAATCACTCCTTATGATATTCATCTATCATTGATAGCAACTTTTTAGCAAAGCCTGGGTCAGTAATCCCTACATTAACACGCTCACCTTTTCCAAGTGCTATTCCCAATTCATTTCGATTTCCAAACTTTCTGAATGGAACTTTGTAACTCTTACATTTATCTGTAATTAATTTAGCTGTATTATCAGACGCATCATTTGCAACAATAACGAGCTTCAAATTTCCTTTTTTAATTTCATTAACAATGACTGATTCACCTGTTTTTACTTTACCAGCTCTCATTGCTAATCCTAAAAAGTTTAATATTTGATCTATACTCATTTTGGGATCTCTTCTCTATAAATTAATCTAATAATTTCTTTGTAAACAGGATCCAATTGCTCTTTAGATGCTTTAAAATATTTTTCTAAAATTTCTTTTTGTTGTGCTTTTTCAACCATAGCAACATCTTTAGAAACATATGCGCCACGGCCTTGTTTCTTTCCAGTAACATCCGCAAAGATTTCGCCTTCTTTATTAACAACAACACGAATCATATCTTTTTTGGGATGCATTTCATTTGAAAGAATACATTTTCGCATCGGAATTTTTTTCTTTTTCATAGATACTTCACTCCAACCTATTATTCAGATTCTTTCTCTACATTTGTTTCAACTGAAACATCAGTTACCTCTTCGGTTGATTCTGTTGTGTCAGCATCTTCTAAAGCAACATCTTCTTCAGTTACTTTTTCAGCTTCAACTACTGGATAGATACCCGCTTCACGCGCATCTGTTTCTGATTTAATATCAATTTTCCAGCCGGTTAATTTAGCAGCTAGACGTGCGTTTTGTCCTCTTTTACCAATCGCTAATGACAATTGATAATCAGGAACAACAACTACCGTAGATTGATTTGTTTCATCAACAATAACTTCTAACACTTGAGAAGGGCTTAAAGCATTTTTTACAAATACTTTTGGATCTTCATTCCATTGAACGATGTCGATTTTTTCGCCACCTAGCTCTTCAACAACAGCTTCAACACGCGCGCCTTTGGCACCAACACATGCACCAACAGCATCTATATCATTGTTTTCAGAGAAGACACTAATTTTAGAGCGATCGCCAGCTTCACGTGCTACTGATTTAACAATTACAGTACCATCGTAAATTTCTGGAACTTCTTGTTCAAATAAACGTTTTAATAAACCTGGATGGCTACGAGAAACATAGATTTGAGGACCTTTTGTCGTTTGTTCCACTTTGTTAACATATACTTTGATACGTTCGTTAGGAATATATTTTTCGTTAGGACTTCTTTCTGCTTCAGATAAAACAGCTTCAATACGACCTAAATTCACATATACATAACGATGGTCAACACGGTCAATAATTCCAGTAAGTATGTCTTCTTCTTTGTCTATAAATTCTTCAAATAAAATTTCACGTTCAGCATCACGAAGACGTTGCATTACTGCTTGTTTCGCTGCTTGAGCACCTACACGACCAAAATCTTTAGGTGTTACATCTTCTTCGTATATATCTCCAATTTCATATGCAGGGTTTTTAACAAGCGCTGTACTTAAATCCACTTCATCTCTGTCGTCAAATACTTCTTCAACAACATCTTTACGAGCGATAACTTTGAAAGTACCTTGATCCATATTTAATTCCACACGGACATTTCTTGCACTATCATAATTCTTTTTGTATGCAGTAATTAAAGCTGCTTCAATAGCATCAATTAATACTGCTCTAGGAATCTTCTTTTCTTTTTCTAAATACTCAGTAGCTAATAATAATTCATTACTTGACACGTTTTTTCCTCCTCATCACGTTAAATCATAACTGCGTGACGTGCTTTTGCTATTTTGTCTCTCGGTATCTCTATATCTTTCGTTCTTGCTTTGATTTTAACTTGTACTACAATTGTTTCATTATTGACTTCTTGTAAAATGCCTAACCATTCCTTTTCACCTTCAATTGGTACATATAAAGAAACAAATACAGGTTTAGTTATTGCATTTTGGAAATCTTGTTCTTTTTTAATTGGACGTTCTGCACCAGGTGACGCTACGTCTAAATAATACATTTCAGGAATAGGATCATTTGCATCCACAGCTTCACTTATTTTTTCAGAAGCTAGCGTACAATCATTTAAATCTACGCCACCTTCTTTATCAATAGAGATTCTAAGAAAATGATCTCTACCCTCTTTGACATATTCAACGTCTACAAGTTCAAAATTCAAGTCTTCCATAATTGGTTTAACAATCACTTCTACTTGTTCTGTAATTTTACTCATACAGGCCTCCCTTTTTGGCAAATAGAAAAGAGCGGGAATCTCCCACTCTTCTGCCTGAGTTCACTAATTTTTAAGCAACTTAATTATAGCATAAGTTTATGCTTGAAACAAATGACTTCACTATTAATCAGAGATTCTTGTAAAAGTTTGTCCATTTACTTCACCTTTACATTCGAATAGACTCGTAAGACGTTAAAAAGAAATACAGGCATAATTTTGTGTCCAGCAACAATTTTGTATTTCTTTAACTACGCCATACGCATTAAATAAATACCTTGATTATTTCATTTTACATATCGAATATCGAAAGTTGAGCTTTATCTGGTAAATTCGGTAATGAGCCTAACTCATCTAAATACTCAATAATTTTCTGAGATAAACCAGCTTTTTTGTTTAAATCTTCTTTTGATAAAAATGGTCCATCGTCACGAGCTTCAACAATTCGTTTCGCAACGTTTTCACCAAGCCCAGGCACTGATATGAACGGCGGAATAAGTGTATCGCCTTCAATGATAAATTCGAACGCTTGACTCTTTTCTAAACTAATCGGTTGCATTCGATAACCTCGATGCGCCATTTCATTCATAATTTCCAAAACAGTTAATACGTCTTTTTCTTTTTTACCTAGATCCATATAGCGAGAATACATGTCTTTTACAGTATTTCGTATGCTTGTTTTATCTTTAATCATCGTGATTAAATCAAAATCTGACGCACGAATTGTAAAGTAAGATGCATAGTAATAAAGTGGATGATGTACTTTGAAATATGCGATACGTACTGCCATTAAAACGTATGCTGCTGCATGGGCTTTAGGGAACATGTACTTAATTTTAAGACATGAATCTAAATACCAATCCGGCACTTCATTTTCTTTCATCGTTTCAATCATTTCTTCAGTTAAACCTTTACCTTTACGTACTGACTCCATTATTTTAAAAGCCATTGATGGTTTTAAACCAGCATACATTAAATAAACCATGATATCATCACGACAACCAATTACACTTGATAAATCACATATACCTGTTTTAATTAATTCTTGAGCATTACCTAACCACACATCTGTCCCATGAGATAATCCTGAGATTTGAACTAATTCAGAAAATGTTGTTGGCTTTGTATCTTCTAACATTTGACGCACGAATCCTGTACCGAATTCTGGTACCCCAAATGTACCTGTTTTACATAAAATTTCATCTTCAGTAACACCCAAACTTTCAGGTGTACTAAAAATCTGCATAACTTCTTTATCATCTACAGGTATTGTTTTTGGATCAATCCCTGATAAATCTTGAAGCATACGAATCATTGTTGGATCATCGTGTCCAAGTATATCAAGTTTTAATACATTATCATGAATAGAATGGAAATCAAAATGTGTCGTCATCCATGCTGAATTTTGATCATCGGCAGGATATTGTATCGGCGTAAAATCATAAATATCCATGTAATCAGGTACTACAATAATACCCCCTGGATGCTGTCCAGTTGTACGTTTAACACCTGTACATCCTTTAACGAGTCGATCTATTTCAGCGCCTCTTTTGTGGATGCCTTGATCATTCAAATAGCCTTTAACATAACCAAAAGCAGTCTTTTCAGCAACTGTACCAATTGTACCTGCACGGAATACTTTATCCTCACCAAATAATACTTTTGTGTAGTTATGGGCATTCGGTTGATATTCACCACTAAAGTTTAAGTCGATATCAGGAACTTTATCTCCTTTAAATCCTAAAAATGTTTCAAACGGAATATCTTGTCCTTCTTTAATAAGTGGCGCTCCACAAGTTTCGCACGTCTTATCAGGTAAATCGAATCCTGATCCTACTGAACCATCATTGAAAAATTCACTCGTTTTACAGTTCGGACATATATAGTGTGGCGGTAACGGGTTTACTTCAGTAATCTCAGTCATTGTCGCTACAAAACTAGAACCTACTGAACCACGGGAACCAACTAAGTATCCATCATCTAATGATTTTTTAACTAAACGTTGCGAAATTAAGTAAATTACCGCAAATCCATTACCGATAATACTTTTTAATTCTTTTTCTAATCGATCAATTACGATTTTAGGTAGGTCTTCACCATACAGTTTACGCGCATTTGCATAACTTAGTTCTCTAATTTCTTCGTTAGCACCTTCCATACGCGGTGTGTATAATTCATCTTTAATAGGAACAACACGTTCAATTCGATCTGCTAATTCGTTTGTATTTTTCACAACAATTTCATGCGCTTTTTCTTCACCTAAAAAATGAAACTCGTTTAACATTTCATCTGTAGTTCTAAAATGTGCTTCCGGTAAAGTTGAGCGATTAAGTGGATTGCCGGGTTGTGATGCTATTAAAATTTTACGTGCGATACCATCATGTTCAAACAAATAGTGTGCATTTCCTGTCGCAATAACAGGAATACCCGCTGTGTCACCTGCATGTATTAAACGTTGATAAATTTCATGTAATGTTTCAGTATCTCTAATAAGCTCTCTATCAATTAAATCTTGATAAAGTGCCGGTGGTTGAATTTCAATAAAATCATAATATTTGGCAATTTTTTCAACTTGGCTCTGGTCCTTCTGCATAACTGCCGTAAATAATTCACCTTCATCACACGCTGTACCTACCAATAATCCCTCACGATATTCATCTAACAATGAACGTGGAATTCGAGGCGTACGGTAGAAATACTTCACCAATGATGCACTTACAATTTTAAATAGATTTTTAAGACCTTGTTGATTTTGTACAATTAATGTGACATGACTAGGTCTTGCACGTTTATATGCATCTTCATTACTAAGTTTTTTGTTGATTTCGTTATGATTTAATACGCCTAATTCTTTCATTTGTTGAACCATTTTTATGAAAATGTAAGCTGTTGCCTCTGTATCATAAATGGCACGGTGATGTTGCGTTAATTCTACACCGTATTTTTTAGCTAAGAAATTTAAACCATGTTTACCATATTCAGTATTAATCGTACGAGATAATTCTAATGTATCGATAACACCATTCGTAGATGGTCCAAATCCAAGACGTTCGTATCCCGTGTCGATGAAGCCCATATCAAACGAAGCATTATGTGCTACGAATATCGCATCGCCAACCCATTCTTTAAATTCTGTAAGTACTTCTTCAATCTCAGGGGCATCTACTAACATATCATCAGTAATATGCGTCAAATTGATAATCGTTTCCGATAATCGTTCATGCGGATTACTAAACCTTTCAAACTTATCGATGATTTCGCCGTTATGAACTTTCACAGCTGCAAGCTCGATGATTTTATCATACTGATTTGATAAACCAGTTGTCTCGACGTCGAATACAACATAAGTAGCATCTTTTAATACGACATCTTGTGGTTTGTATGCAATCGGAACACCATCATCAACTAACATACCTTCCATACCGTATATCATTTTAATACCATGTTTTTCCGCTGCTGCGTGAGCATCTGGAAATGCTTGCACAACATTATGGTCTGTAACCGCAATGGCTGGATGTCCCCAGTCTGCTGCCTGTTTAACATACGCACCAATATTTGGTATACCATCCATTTGACTCATTGCAGTATGCAAGTGGAATTCTACACGCTTTTCTTCAGCCTTATCTTTTTTTGTCGCTTTTTTAATCTCTTCAATATCAGACATCATCATAACTAAATCTCTAATAAATGTATCTTCTTCAATACGACCTTGAGCCCTAACCCATTTACCAACACTTAGCGCTTTAAAATGTTCTAAATCATCTTTGTTTTTACGAGTAAACATTTTTAAAACTAAAGAGTCCGTATAGTCAGTCACTTTAATTTCTACGATATGACGACCACTTTTAAGTTCTTTTAAGTTAATATCAAAAATGACACCCTCTATTGCAACTTTAAACTCTTCCTCAATAATAGATTCAATTGGTTTAATATTTTCAATTTGAATCGGCTTACCAATTTGACACTTATCGACAGCACTTTCGTTGTTATCTTGTTGTTTCGCTTTTTCAGCTTTCATTTTTTCAAGTTTCTCTGTTGCCAATCGTGCACTTTGTTCGTCTTCTTCTTGAATATGTGCTTCTAAAGAAGCTAAGTTTTGTTCTTGATCATTATCATTTGTTTCGAATATGATTTTATCGATATCAAAACCACAATTTCTAAACGCTTTGATAAGACTTCCATTGCAAGCCTTGTCAAAATGATTACGTTCAATGTCATTTGATACCATTACTTTTAATACTTTTCCAGACATAATAAGCTTTTTCTGTTTCAATTGACCTTTAACTTTTGGAGATAAAGCTGTTTGGTCAATACAGTGCCCAAAGTATTTAATTGCATGTTCATCTTGATTCGTGCCATTTGTTACCGTAAAACGACATGTAACGTTGGCGATATCTTTAAACTCTTGCTCTATTGCATGTATAAATAATAAATAATCTTCATGAGCTAAGAATTGTGGTAATGTAATATGAAATTCCCATGTTCTGTTTTTGTTAGAAACATCTATACGTGTCAGTTCACCTGAATTTAAAATTTCAGCATCTAATTGATTTGAAATTTTAATTTGATCAGCAAGCACTTTAAATTTTTGTTGCTCTGTCATTGCCAAGACAATTACCACCTTAAATAGAAATTACTTTTACGTGTTCGAACAATATTTAGATTATGTGAGCATAGTAATGATAGAAAATTAAATGCTTTATATTTGGCTAATCATAATATTGTTAAAACAAATTTATCTTTAATTATACTATGTCTTCATTCATTTTTCATCGAATAATCATTATATCAAAAATAATAAGAGCAGGACATAAGCATCAGATTTCTTTCAGCTTTTTCCTACTCTTATAATTCATTCGATCTTAATTATTTTAAGTTATCATATTTATTTGTAATGACAGTCATTAAGTCATCAATGTGGACTTCTTCGCTATCACCTGTTAAACGTTCTTTAACTTCTACAATACCTTCCGATGCACGTTTACCAACAACAATTCGCAGTGGTAAACCAATTAAATCGGCATCATTAAATTTGACACCAGCACGTTCCTGACGATCATCGTACAACACATCAAATTTAGTATTAAATTCAGCATATAGTGCATCCGCTAGTTCTCGTTGATCATCTTTCTTAGGATTAATAGAAATTAAATGTAAATCAAATGGAGTAACTGATTTAGGCCAAACAATTCCATTATCATCGTGATTTTGTTCAACAATCGCACTTAGCGTTCTAGAAATTCCAATTCCGTAACAACCCATAATTAAAGGTTGGGCTTTTCCTTGGTTATCTAAGAATGTAGCATTCATTGATTCTGAATACTTAGTACCCAATTTGAATACTTGACCAACTTCAATACCTTCAGCAAAATGTGCAACGCCTGAACCATCACTTAACTTTTCGCCTTCTAAAATAAAACGGAAATCGCCGTATTCATCAACGTTGAAGTCTCTACCTACATTTACATTAATTAAGTGATAACCATCTTCGTTAGCCCCGACAACTAAATTATTTAAATCTTGCACAAAATTATCTGCATAAATTTTGATTTCTTTATCAATTACAGGACCTAGTGAACCAGGATTTGCACCAACTAAATTAACAATTTCGTCTTGTGTTGCTAATTCAATATTATCTGTGCCGAAATAAGATTTTAATTTAATGTCATTAATTTCATGATGTCCACGCACTAAAACCATAATATATTCGCCATCAACTTTGAAAATCATCGTTTTAACGATTTCATCTACTGGTCTACCTAAGAAGTCTGCCAATTCTTGCGCAGTCTTAACATTTGGTGTTTCAATTTTTTCTAAAGATTGCACAGTAGTATGCTTATGATTTGGTTCGTAAACGACTTCTGCTTTTTCGATATTAGCAGCATAGTCACTTTCTTTACTGTAAACGATTGTATCCTCACCGATAGCACTTAATGCCATAAATTCATGTGTATGGCTACCGCCAATAGCACCTGAATCTGCAACTACTGGTCTTGCGTTAATGCCAACTCTCTCAAAAATACGGCTATACGCTTGATACATATCTTGATACGTTTGATCTAATGATGCCTCGTCAGCATGGAATGAATACGCATCTTTCATAATAAATTCACGACCACGAAGTAAACCAAAACGTGGTCTCTTTTCATCACGGAATTTAGATTGAATTTGGAATAATGTCATCGGTAATTGTTTGTATGATTTCAATTCATTTCTTACTATTGATGTAACTAATTCTTCATGTGTTGGACCTAATGCAAATTGTCTTCCATGTCTATCTTGTAAACGCATTAATTCTGGGCCATATGCACCCCAACGTCCTGATTCTTCCCATAATTCAGCTTGTTGTAACGCTGGCATTAAAATTTCAACAGAATCGATACGTTCCATTTCTTGTCGCACAATTGCAGTAATATTATTTAACACACGTGTTGCTAGCGGTAAATAACTATAAATCCCACTTGTACTTTGTTTTATCAAACCCGATTTCAATAATAAACGATGACTTTGTGCTTCTGCTTCTGATGGCACATCACGCATCGTTGGTATAAAAACTTTGGATTGCTTCATAATTATTTATCCTCCTAAATTATAAGAAATATCGTCGAATATCATTCCACGTTACTAATATCATAATAACGACCATGAAAATGGCACCAATAGCGATAATCGTTGTTTCCGCTTTTTTATTAACTGGTTTTCTGAAAATCGCTTCATATATAACAAATAAAATACGACCACCGTCTAGTGCAGGAATAGGAATTAAATTCATAATACCTAAGTTTACACTTAATAACGCAGTGTAACCAATTAAGCTAATGATACCCGCTTTAACAACTGAGTCGACGTTATGATAAATACCAACTGGACCATTTAACATATCAAATGAGAATCCGCCCGTAAATATACTAGCCAACATACCGACTACAGCTGTAAAAATATAAGTACTACCGATTAAAAAGCTTTTAAATCCATATACAATTGGTTTGAAGAGTGTATGTTCACTCGCTGGTTGGAATCCGAGAACATACTTCGTCTCTGAACTTACTTTAGTCAGTTTTCTTTCAGTCTTTTTAGGTGTTAATTCAACTGACTTTGTTTTACCATCACGTTCAAATTTAACAGTCGTCTTATTATCTTTAACTTTATCTAACGCCTTATCAACATCATCAAATTCAGATATTTTATATTTGCCAATTTGGACAATTTTATCGCCTTTTTGTAAGCCTGCTTGTTGAGCTGGATACTTATCTGCGACTTGTTCTACAGTAGAAGTAGGTGTACCTTGATAATATGCAAGACCAATAAATAGGACTAAAGCTAATATAAAGTTAAATAACGGTCCCGCAAATAATGTTAAAAATTTCGGCCATGGCTTTTTATGTGCAAATTGTCTGTCTCTCGGAGCAATTTGAACTAAGCTACCATTTTCAACAAAGAAAGACTTTCTAGCAATTTTAAAATGATGTCTTTCGTTATCATAAGCAGTAATACCTTCTATGAATAAGTCATCTTTAAAATCACATTTTTTAACTTCGATCGCTTCAATTTGTTGAAACTTATGATGATCATCTAATATGATATGTGTTATTTCATTTTCTTCATTCAGTTTAATTTTAACGTTCATACCAGGCTCGACTGGTGGCTCTTCTAAGCCATCTCCTGCCATACGAACATATCCACCAACAGGCAATAACCTAATAGTGTAAAGTGTTTCATTTTTTCTAAAACTAAAAATTTTTGGCCCCATACCGATCGCAAATTCTGGACACATAATGCCTGCTCTTTTCGCAAAAAACATATGGCCATATTCATGAACAGTTACTAGTACACCAAAAACAATAATAAATGCAATTATTGTAACTAAATAGCTCACTCGCTACACCTCGATTGTTTATAAATTTCTTTTATTTTAAAAATGATTGCTGTATACGTAACATAAGTCATTATAATATGATACTGACAAATCACAAAATATAACGTCTAATTTTCAAAGTTAATATTGCGTATAATTTTCAAAAGGAGTTCTGAGATTCATTAAATTATCTCAGCAACTCCTCTTTACGTTTATTGATTTGTTCTCAGCATTAAGATTGTATTAATAAAATATTTAATAATGGTAACACAAACATAAAGCTGTCAAATCGGTCTAAAATACCACCGTGTCCAGGTAGTATTCGACCTGAGTCTTTAACGCCGAAATGACGCTTAAATCCTGATTCCACTAAATCACCTAATTGACCAAATAAACTTAAAATCAATGTCACTCCAAGTAATATCCATACATTCATATTGAAATCTACAAAATATAACATTGCAAGAGGCACTATCAAACTACAGAACAAGCCACCTATGAATCCTTCGATTGTTTTATTCGGGCTTATTACTGGCCAAAGCTTATGTTTACCCATCATTTTACCAAATAAGTAAGCCCCTGTATCTGTAAGCCAAACAATTAAAAAGGCATATAATATGTAATGTAATCCTTCTGATCTCGTTTCATAAAAGAACATAAAACCAATGCCTACATAAGCCACAGACATTAAGCAAAATGCAGCATCCATAAAACTAAATCTGTTTTTAGATAAGACAGTATAACTTAATACAATAAAGCTCATTGCAATTAAACTTTTTAATTGAATTACTTGTACCCATGGCCCTGCATGTTGTGGCAACATAATAATGATAAGACCAACTGCACTAATTAAACCAGGAACTGAAACAAATTTAATCATATTCATATTCAATAATTCTTTTAATGCAATCAATGCTAATATATTAGCAAATATCATTAACACAAGGCCGCCTTTTAACAAGATAGGCAAGAATACGATTAAGGCAATAATAGCTGTCAGCGTTCTAACTTTCATACTATACTACTCCTCACTCAATCCGCCAAAGCGTCTTTGACGTGACTGATAAATTTTAATACATTTAATTAATTCATCTTCGTCAAAGTCAGGCCATAATTTTTGATTAAAGATAAATTCACTATACGAAACTTGCCAAATCAAGAAATTACTTATTCTTTGTTCTCCTGAAGTACGAATTAACAACTCTGGATCAGGATAGTCTTTTGTCATTAAATGATTGTTTATATATGTTTCATCTATGATATCACTATTCAAACCTTGTTGATGAAGCTCGTCAAACATATTTTTAATACTATGAACAAGTTCTGCTCTGCCACCATAATTAATTGCAAATATTAATTTTAAGCCGGTATTATTAGCTGTTTTTTCTTTAGCATTATTTATTGCTTCTATCGTTGATTTTGGCAACTTATCAGTAAATCCAATTGTTTCAACTTTGACATTTTTTTCAATTAGTTCCGGTAAAAATGTCTTTAAGAAATTGACAGGCAAATTCATAATATAATTTACTTCACTTTCAGGTCTTGACCAATTTTCAGTGGAAAAGGCATATAAAGTTAAGTACTTAACACCAATATCACTAGCTACCCTAGTAATTTTTTTTATTGTTTGCATACCTTCGTAATGACCTTTAATTCTAGGCATTTTTCGTTTCTTAGCCCATCGCCCATTACCATCCATAATAATAGCGATATGTTCAGGTATATTAGACGAGTCTAATTCTTCATTATAATTATTTATAGTGTTCTTTTTATTTATTAGCTTTTTAAACATGGTCTTTCCTCCGAGCCTGATCATCTCTGTCATATAGTATAAGTTACTAAACAATCATTATCATTTTATCATACTCATTTAATGCATTGAATAAGCAAATAAAAAAACTGTACCAAAGTCTGACTCGGTACAGTTTACACCAGAAATGTGACATACATACTGAGGTTAAAAATTACATAACTTTATTATAGCAATATACCTAATGCCTATTATTTATATAGTATATGTTTAATTAACTTGTTTAAACACCATTTTTATGCTCATTGTGAATTTAAATTATCACATGCATCTTTGATTTAATTAAACATGCCCATTTTAAATGTTACATTATCGTTTAATACTGGCATTTTAATATGTCATTGTATATTAGTTTTATACTGACATAATATCTTTTTCTTTATCAGCAATCATTTGATCAATTTCTTTTATTGAATTGTCTGTTGCTTTCTGAACATCTTCAGTACCACTTCTCAACTCATCTTCAGTAATGTCGCCATTTTTTTCATCTTTTTTCAACTGATCATTCATATCACGACGAATATTTCGAACAGATACTTTAGCTTCTTCACCAATTTTCTTAACATCTTTAACGCGCTCTTTTCTACGTTCTTCTGTTAAGGCAGGTACAGCAATACGTATCACTTCACCATCACTTGTTGGGTTGACACCTAAGTTAGCTGCTATTATCGCTTTTTCGATGTCAGCTACAGAAGTTTTGTCGTATGGAGAAATAACAAGTAAACGTGCTTCTGGAACATTGATGCTTGCTAATTGTTGTACAGGTGTTGGTGCACCATAGTAATCAACTGTTACGCCGTTTAATAAATTTGAATTAGCTCTTCCTGCACTGATGTTAGCTAATTCACGTGATAAGCTTTCGATTGATTTTTGCATTCTTGATTTAGTTTCATTAATAATGTCACTCATTATTTTACACCTCTAAATTTATTTTGTAATTAACGTACCTATCTTTTCACCCATAACAGCACGTTTAATATTTCCTTCTTCCATAATAGAGAAAACAGTTAACGGAATGTTATTATCCATACAGAATGAGGATGCTGTTGAATCCATTACTTGTAAACCTTCTTGAAGCATTTGAATATGCGTTAAATGTTCATATTTTACCGCATCTTTGTTTACTTTAGGATCTGCAGAATATACACCATCTACATTATTTTTGCCCATTAAAATAACATCTGCTTCAACTTCTGCAGCACGTAATGCCGCTGTAGTATCTGTAGAAAAGTATGGGTTTCCAATGCCTGCAGCAAAAATAACTACACGTTTCTTTTCTAAGTGTCTAATTGCACGACGACGAATATAAGGTTCAGCCACTTGCTTCATTTCAATAGATGTTAATACTCGTGTATCACAATCCAATTGTTCTAAACTATCTTGTAATGCTAAGGCATTCATTACAGTTGCAAGCATACCCATGTAATCAGCAGTTCCACGGTCCATACCTAAGTCACTACCTGTTTTACCTCTCCAAATGTTTCCGCCACCAACGATTACTGCGATTTCACAGTCCATTTTAGCAACTTCAGCCACTTGCTCAGCAACACTTTTAATAATTACTGGATTTATGCCAAATCCTTTTTCTCCAGCTAACGCTTCACCACTTAGTTTCAAAACTACACGTTTATATTTAGAAATTTGAGCCATTTTCTTATCCTCTCTATCGTGAATATATGTAACATATACAAGTAAAGAAGACACAGTTGTCGTTTTATTAGAATGATTTACATTTTAATAAAGCAACATTAAAGGTGTCTTCTTCCTTGTTTTACTTTATGACAGATTATTTCATTTGTCCTTTAACTTCATCCGCAAAGTTTTCTTCGCGTTTTTCCATACCTTCGCCTACTTCATAGCGTACGAAGTCAACAAGTTTTCCACCTTTTGTTTTTAAGAAAGCTTCAACTGTTACATCAGGGTTTTTAACGAAGTCTTGATCTACAGCACAAATTTCTTGTAAGTATTTACGTAAACGTCCTTCCACCATTTTTTCAACGATGTTTTCTGGTTTACCTTCATTTAATGCTTGTTGTTTTAAAACTTCTCTTTCGTGGTTGATTTCTTCTTCGCTAACTTGTTCAGAAGAAACATATTTAGGGTTGATTGCAGCGATATGCATAGCAACGTCTCTTGCTGCTTCTTCGTCAGTTGAACCTTCAACAACTGTTAATACACCAATGCGTCCACCCATGTGTAAGTAAGCGCCGAAAGCATCGTTATCAGTTTTAGTTCTGATAGCAAAACGACGAACACTTAATTTTTCACCGATTGTTAAAATTGCTTCTTTAATTCTTTCATCAACTGATTTACCATTTGGTAAAGTTGTTTCCATTAAAGCTTCAACAGTTTCAGCTTTTGTATCTAATACTTGATTAGCGATTTCCTTAACTAACTCTTGGAATCCTTCGTTACGAGCAACAAAGTCTGTTTCAGAGTTGATTTCTACGATAACTGCGTCGTTACCTTTAGTTTCTACATGTACTAAACCTTCAGCCGCAATACGGTCTGCTTTTTTAGCTGCTTTAGCAATACCTTTTTCACGTAGGTAGTCAATCGCTTTATCGATGTCACCATCAGTTTCAGTTAGCGCTTTTTTACAATCCATCATACCCGCGCCAGTTTTTTCACGTAATTCTTTAACAAGTTTTGCTGAAATAGTTGCCATTCATTATTCCTCCAATAAGTTATCATTTTATATATTATGATTTTAGCATTATTATAGACAAGATTGCCAATACTCTAATTGAATATTTGTAATTTGCCTCGATTTTCTTTTTAAAAAAGGTGATAAGCATTAATATCTTATCACCCATTTAAACTATATCTAAGTCAGATTCAACAGTTGATTATTCTTCAGTTGCTTCTGTTTCTTCTGATTTTTCTTTTTCATCTAAATCGATGTTTTGTTCTGCAGCTACTTCTTCATTAGAAACGCCTTGTTGACCTTCTAAGATTGCATCTGCCATTTTAGCAGTTAATAATTTAACCGCACGGATAGCATCGTCGTTTGCTGGGATAACGTAGTCAATTTCGTCAGGATCACAGTTAGTGTCAACGATACCTACGATAGGAATATTTAATTTACGAGCTTCAGCAATTGCATTACGCTCTTTACGTGGGTCAACTACGAATAATGCTTGAGGCATTGATTTCATATCACGAATTCCGCCTAAGAATTTGATT
The DNA here is from genome assembly GCF_054165785.1 of Staphylococcus sp. SA22. NCBI lineage: Bacteria > Bacillati > Bacillota > Bacilli > Caryophanales > Staphylococcaceae > Staphylococcus > Staphylococcus sp. SA22. Next base: position 383,353 of record NZ_JBSZQY010000001.1, read on the forward strand.
AAACGGTCGTATTCTTTTTTAAGTTCTACTACTTCTTTTTTAGGTAATACTTCGAATAAACCATCTTCTTCCATTTTTTCAATTTCAGAAATACGTTTGATTCGTTTTGAGATCGTTTTATAGTTAGTTAATAATCCACCTAACCATCTTTGGTTAATGTAGAATTGACCAGCACGTTCTGCTTCAGATTTAACTGATTCTTGTGCTTGTTTTTTAGTTCCTACGAATAAGACTTGTCCACCATCTTCTGAAACTTGTTTCAAGAAGTTGTATGCCTCGTCTACTTTTTTCACTGTTTTTTGTAAGTCGATGATATAAATACCATTTCTCTCAGTGAAGATATATTTTTTCATTTTTGGGTTCCAACGACGTGTTTGGTGACCGAAGTGAACACCCGCTTCTAGTAATTGTTTCATTGAAATTACTGCCATTATAAATTCCTCCTATTGGTTAATTACCTCCATAGCAAACTATTGTAAAGACAATATACAAATATTGCACCCTTTACACAATCACGTTTGATATGTGTGTATTGGCTTTATAGCCGAAAATAAATATAACATAATGCCGTGTCTAAAGCAAATGTTTTTCAAGCATTTTTTCATAAATTTAAAGGTAATTCTATCATGTTAATGTGGAATATCAATTTGATTGAAAATTAGACAAAAATAAAGAAATGACTTCAACATAATCATCAAAGTCATTTCGTTGACTACTGCCAAGATAACATCGTCACGACTAGGACATTGAATTATGTCCCAGACTCATCGACTTACTTACTTTTTTCTAATTCATCTAAGAATTTTTCTTTTTTAACTTTAATGAAAGTACCTTTCATTCCTAAAGAACGTGATTCAATTACACCAGCACTTTCTAATTTACGTAGTGCATTTACAATTACAGATCTAGTAATACCAACTCTATCTGCAACTTTTGATGCGATTAATAGGCCTTCTGTACCGCCAAGTTCTTCAAAGATATGTTCAATTGCTTCTTTTTCAGAATAAGATAATGAATTAATTGCCATTGTAATAGCAGCTTTATCGCGCGCTTCTTTTTCTACTTCACTATGCTTCTCACGTAAGATTTCCATACCAATAACTGTAGCAGCATATTCACCTAGTACCAAATCATTTTCATTAAAATCATCATGTACTCGACCAAGTACTAATGTACCTAATCTTTCTCCTCCACCTAAAATTGGGAAGATAGTTGTACGACTATCTATGAATAATTCTCTGTTTTCAGGTGGGAAAACTGTTAATACATTGTCGATATCAATATTTGATTCTGTTTGTTTAACTTCCATTAATCGTTCTGTATATTCACTTGGAATATGTCTTTCTTCCAACATTTGAATAATTCTTTGACTTTTTAATAATTCATTTAGACTCGACCCTAAAATTTTACCTCGACGCGATACAATAAATACATTTGTTACAGTTACGCTACTAATCGTTTGTGCTACATCTTTAAAATCAACCGCAATACCTTTGTGTTTTTGAAGTAACGTGTTTAACTCTCTCGTTTTAGATAATAAGCTCATGAATTTTTCTCCTTTTGTATATTTTTATAGAATAAATGCACTTAAATCTTTATTTGTTGAAATTGATTTTAATTTATCATCAACATATTGTGGGGTAATATCTACAACTGCATTCGGCATACTTGGTGCTTCGAATGATAAATCTTCTAACATCTTTTCTAAAATTGTATGAAGTCGACGTGCACCAATGTTGTCTGTATCTTGATTTACTTGATAAGCAATCTCAGCTAAGCGAGTAATTGCTTCATCGGTAAAGTTTACAGTAACTTCTTCTGTTTGAAGCAATGCTTCATATTGTTTAATTAATGACAATTTTGGTTCTGTCAAAATTCTTACAAAATCTTCTACCGATAAACTATCAAGTTCAACTCTAATCGGAAAACGACCTTGCAATTCTGGTATCAAGTCACTCGGCTTAGATACATGGAAAGCTCCAGCACCTATAAACAGCATATGTTCAGTATTCACAGTACCATATTTGGTTTGAATAACGCTACCTTCAAGTATAGGTAAAATATCTCTTTGAACACCTTGTCTTGAGACATCTTGACCACTATTATGATTATTCGTCGCAACTTTGTCGATTTCATCTATAAAGATGATACCCATTTGTTCTGCTAATTCAAGTGCTTCTTGGTTAGCGCTTTCTTGATCAATTAGTTCATCCGCATAACTATCAGCTAAGATTTTCCTTGCCGTCTCAACAGCAACTTCTCGCTCAACTTTCTTTTTAGGCATTAATTGATTCATCATCTCTTGCATTTGCTGATTTTGATTTGTACCTAGCATACCTAAAGCACCAGGATCTTGTTCGACTTTAATTCTTACCTTTTCTTTTTCAAGTTTGCCTTCTTCTAATTGTCTCTTAATCTCAGAACGTTTTGTTTTAATTTCCTCAGTAGGTGGTTCTTCTTCATCTTCGTTATTTTGTCCGAAATTTGGAATTGCACCTCCGAAAAGTGACTCTAAAGGATTATTCGTTTGAGATGCTTTCTTTTTCATACTTGGAACTAATAACTTAACAAGTTTTTCATTGGCCTTAGCTGTTGCTTCATCTTGTACCAATGATTTTTTCTGCGCCTTGACTAATCTTACTGAAACATCAACAAGATCTCTAACCATACTTTCAACATCTCGTCCTACATAACCTACCTCAGTAAATTTAGTAGCTTCTACTTTTATAAATGGTGCGCCGACAACCTTGGCCATTCTTCTTGCAATTTCAGTTTTACCAACGCCGGTTGGACCAATCATCAAAATATTTTTAGGTGAAATTTCTTGCTTTGATTCCTCATCTAATAAACTTCTTCTGTATCGATTACGTAGGGCAATTGCCACTTTACGTTTAGCATCATTTTGTCCAACGATGTATTCATTTAATTTAGATACGATTTCTTTTGGAGTTAATCTTATTCCAGCTGTATCCATTAATTTCATTCCTCCGTCTTTTAACTAAAATTAATTGCTCGTAATTATTTATCGTGCTCTGATTATTATAGTGTTTCGACAACAATATTATCGTTGGTAAAGACACAAATATCAGCCGCTACTTTCAAGCTCTCATATGCCATTTCTTCAGCAGACAAATGCGATGCATGGCGCTTCAATGCACGTCCTGCGCTTAATGCGTAGTTGCCTCCTGATCCAATAGCGATAAGGTCATCATCTGGGGCAATAACTTCGCCAGTTCCACTGACAACTAAAATAGCATCTTTATCCATTACAATTAGCATAGCTTCTAATTGACGTAATTGTTTATCGCCTCGCCATTCTTGTGCCAATTCAACAGCAGCTCTTTCTAAGTTACCACTAAACTGTTGTAATTTTGTTTCGAATTTTTCAAATAACGTAAACGCATCTGCTACACTACCTGCGAAACCAGCTAACACTTTACCTTCATATAAACGTCGCACTTTTCTTGCCGTTTGTTTCATGATGACTTGTTGACCAAGCGTTACTTGCCCATCTCCAGCCATAGCTGCTTTCCCATTATGTATTACAGCATAAATTGTTGTTGCATGTAATGTTGTATTACTCATGTTTCATTCTCCTTTTTCGCTCGAGGATGTGCATTTAGATACACTTTTCTTAATTGTTGGTTAGATACGTGTGTATATTTACCAGTTGTTGACAAATTAACATGACCTAATAACGATTGTACTGTTCTTAGGTCTGCACCTTGATTCAATAAATGCGTTGCAAATGTATGTCTGAGCTTGTGGGGATGAATCTCACTTACGCCTGCTGTTCGTTTAACAATATCATTCAAAACATATCGTACACCGCGTTCAGTGATTGCTTCACCCTTCATATTTACAATAAGAAAATCATGATTGCATGACTGAATTGGTTTGAAATGTTCTAAATAATTTTCGATGCTTTGTCTACAATAAGCACCAAACGGTACAAAGCGCTCTTTGCTCCCTTTTCCTAATACGGTAACACCATTCGCGTAAAAATCTATATCTTGTTTTTTAATATTAACTAATTCCGAAACACGGATGCCTGTAGCATATAACAATTCAAGAATAACTCGATCCCGTAAACTTTTTGAAGTGTCCTCTTCTACAGTTTTAAATAACGCTTCCATTTCTTCTTCGTAAAAGAATTGCGGAAGATATTTTTCTTTTTTCGGATGTACTAATTGAACAAATGGATTAATAATGTTCTCATCAAGCGTCATCCAATATTCATAGAAAGTTCTTAACGTTGAGATTTTACGAGAAACAGATGTTCTTTTCAAATGATTTGAATATAAATAGCTCAAATAATTTCTAGCATCTCTGTATTCAAAAGTATTCAACTGTAAATGTTCTTGTTCTAAAAATTGATTAAACTGAATTAAGTCATCTTGATATGATTTCAATGTATGTTCCGAAAAATTCCGTTCAACTTTCAATGTATTTAAAAACGCTTCTTGAATATGATTCAATACATTTACCCTCCATCAATAAGAATTGTAGCATATACAGCAAAGGGCTTACAGTAATTTGATAATCAATTCTAAATCTTTTGAGAATTAAATAATTGTAACTAATCGGAAAACCTGTTAATTAGAATACCTCTTTTTTAAATTAATTACTAAAAGTCTTTATTAATAGCCTTGCCATTTATTATTTCATTGTCTTTTAAATAAAGTTTATTTAAAACATTCTCTTACATGTTACATCAATCAACTTATTGCGTGTTATTTATTTAGATATTTTTTTGAATACGAATTCTAAATTGTCAGAAATACGTAACAATTCCAAAATTAAAAAGACTAGGATAAGTATTTTCCATTTAGAAAGTCATTACTTACTCGTTGATGACTTAAGAATGAATAGCATATCTAGTCTTTCTAACTATTTTATAAAGTTTTTTTGAAATTTTCTAAGTAATCCAAAGCTCTATTAGCTTGTGCTTCATAGCGTTCTTTTTTATCTTTAATTCTAGTTTCTAAAGATGGTAATAACCCGAAGTTAGCATTCATAGGTTGGAAATTCTTATTGTTTTTAGCATGAGAAATATAGTAAGCCATACTTCCAATCATAGTTTCTCTCGGAAATACTACCTCACCTTTGCCTAATATTTTATGCGCAAGATTGATACCTGCAACTAAGCCGCTAGCTGCGCTTTCTACATAACCTTCAACACCAGTCATTTGTCCCGCAAACTGTATGTTTGGTTGTGAAATCAATTCATATTTCTCGTTTAATACGTCCGGTGAGTTAATGAAGGTATTTCTATGCATCACACCATATCTAACAATATCAACATTTTCTAAACCTGGAATTAATTTAATAACTTCTTTTTGAGCTCCCCATTTTAAATGCGTTTGGAAGCCAACAATATTGTAGAGTGTGCCAGCAGCGTCATCTTGTCTTAATTGAACCACTGCATAAGGACGTTTCCCCGTCTTTGGATCTTCTAATCCTACTGGTTTCATTGGTCCAAATAGTAATGTCTTGCGTCCGCGTTCTGCCATTACTTCAAAAGGCATACAACCCTCGAAATATTTTTCTTTTTCAAATGAATTTACAGGCGCAACTTCAGCTTCTAATACTGCATCATAAAAGCGATTAAATTCATCCTCAGTCATAGGACAGTTTAAATAGGCAGCTTCACCTTTATCATAACGGGACTTTAAGTAAACTTTATCCATATCAATTGATTCTTTTTCAATAATTGGAGCAGCTGCATCATAGAAATACAGTTGATCTTTACCAGTAATGTCCACTATTTCTTGCGCAAGGGTTTCTGTAGTAAGTGGTCCTGTTGCGATAATTGTGTATCCATCTGGAATGGCATTAATTTCTTCATTAATAACTGTGATATTTTCATGATTTTTGAGTGTTTCAGTAATATAACCTGAAAAATCGTGTCTATCAACTGCTAATGCACCACCAGCTGGAACTCGTGCCTTATCAGCCGCTTCAATAATTATAGAATTCAATCTTCTCATTTCTTCTTTTAAAACACCCACACCATTAGTTAGAGCATTTCCGCGTAATGAATTGGAACATACAAGTTCCGCAAATTTATCAGTATGGTGCGCTGGTGTTTGTTTAACAGGTCTCATCTCTATTAGATTAACTTTAATTCCTCTTTCAGCTAATTGATATGCCGCTTCTGAACCGGCAAGACCAGCACCTATTACATTTACAGTTTGAGTCATTTCTATACTCCTTTTATTGTCATTTATGTCTTTTAATTATGTTGTTATGTTTATATTATCCGCACTTATATAGATTAATCCATTACTATCTTTAAAATAAGATTCACTAATGATTCTATTTAACAATCTTAAAATGTCTCTAGGAAATAAAAATATTATTTCTGCGCTGCCTCTTTATAATCGCAATTTGAACATATTACTTGTGTTGTCTTGCCTTTTTTATTTTCAACAAGATATTGGTTACATTTTGGACAATCTCTTCCAATCGGCTTATCCCAAGAGATAAAGTCGCATTCAGGATATTTCGAACATCCATAAAAGACACGATTCTTTTTAGATTTTCTTTCTACGACGTCGCCATCATTACATTTTGGACATTTAACACCAATAGATTTAACTATCGCTTTTGTATTACGACAATCCGGGAAGTTTGAGCAAGCCATAAACTTACCATAGCGTCCCATTTTTATAACCATAGGAGAACCACAAACTTCACAGTCTTCACCGGCTGGCTCATCTTTGATTTCAATCTTTTCCATCTCTTCTTCAGCACGTTCAACATCTTGTTTAAAGCTACTAAAGAAACCGTCGATTACTTTTCTCCATGTAATGTCGCCTTCTGCAATCTTATCAAGTAACGTTTCCATATTCACTGTGAATTCCACATCAATAATCTCTGGGAAGTATTCTTTCACTTGTTCATGAACTATTTCTCCCAACTCAGTAGGAACAAAACGCTTACTTTCTAATTTGACATAGTTACGCTTTTGAATCGTATCTATTGTCGGTGCATAAGTTGATGGTCGCCCAATTTTCAATTCTTCTAGTGTTTTTACTAATCTCGCCTCAGTATATCTTGGAGGTGGTTGTGTATAGTGTTGAGCTGGTTCAATTTGAGTTGCTGTGACTTTATCACCTTGCTCTAATTTAGGCAGTTTATTTTCCTTTTCGCTATCACTATCATCTTTAGTTTCAACATAAAGTGTCATAAATCCTTTAAACTTGATTGTTTGACCATTCGCTCTAAATTTAATGTCACCTTGTGTTATATCTAATGAGACTGTATCAAGTATTGCTGGAGCCATTTGACTAGCAACAAATCGTTCCCAAATTAATTTGTATAATCGATATTGGTCTTTCGTCAAAAATGACTTCATATCTTCTGGCGTACGCATAGTACTTGAAGGTCTAATAGCCTCATGGGCATCTTGGTCACCTTGTTTCCCTGATGCTTTACGTTTAGAAGTGTAAGATTCACCGTATTTATCAGTTATATACTGTTTTGCTTCAGCTTTGGCAGTATCTGAAATACGTGTAGAATCGGTTCTCATATATGTTATTAAACCAATCGTACCTTGTTTTTTCAAATCTATACCTTCATATAATTGTTGTGCGACCATCATTGTTTTTCTAGCTTTAAAGTTTAATTTACGTGCCGCCTCTTGTTGTAATGTAGAAGTTGTAAATGGGTTTGCTGGATTACGCGTTTTTTCTTTTTTAGTCACGTTTGTAATTTCGAATTGATCTCCATCTAATGCAGCTGTAATTTTCTCAACATCTTTTTTCGTTTTTAGTTTAAAAGGTTTATTTTTATAATGAAGGAATTTAGCATTGAATTTTGATTTTTTGTATCTAAATTCTCCTTCAATAGTCCAATATTCTTCTGGTTTAAAGTTTCGAATTTCATTTTCACGGTCAATGACTAAACGAAGTGCAACAGATTGAACTCGACCCGCTGACAACCCTTTTTTTACTTTTTTCCAAAGAACTGGCGAGATGTTATAGCCAACTAATCTATCTAATATTCGACGCGCTTGTTGTGCATCGACTAAGTTCATTTCAATTTCTCTAGGATTTTTAAAACTTTCTTTAACAGCGTCTTTAGTTATTTCGTTGAAAACAACGCGATTTTCTTTAGAATCTTCAAGCTCTAAAATTTTTGATAAATGCCAAGCAATTGCTTCACCTTCACGGTCGGGGTCACTTGCGAGAAAGACGTTTTTCGCTTTTTTTGCATGTTTTTTCAATTCTTTTACAACAGGACCTTTTCCGCGTATTGTTATATATTTTGGTTCGTAATTATCTTCAGTGTCGACACCCATTTGACTTCTTGGTAAGTCTCTGACGTGTCCCATTGAAGCTATAACTTTATATTTCTTACCTAAATACTTTTCAATGGTTTTTGCTTTTGCAGGCGATTCAACAATGACTAAATTATCTGCCAATGTCATTTCCCCCTCGCTAATCTAATTACTAAAGATAAATGATAAACGCTTAATTTTGCTTTTGTCAACGTTTTATATCTAAACAAATGATTTTCACTGTCTATTTTTTATAGATTTTATTAAAAAATAAATTACAAAGGGTAACAAAAGAAATATGAAGCAACTCGTTATTTTAGTTTTAAATATAGTAGTCTTCAAATATATCATTAGCGTTTAATACTACCTTAGCTCCTTCTTGGATACGTAATAAATTACCTTTTGTCATAGGATTAAACATAGATCCAGGTAAAACATAAACATTTCTATTTTGCTCTAATGCAAAATCTATCGTGATGTGACTGCCACTTTGTTCCTTAGCCTCAGTAATTAAAACCCCTTTTGACAAACCGCTGATAATTCTATTGCGCTCAGGAAATCTATATTTAGCAATTGGTGTATGTGGTGGATATTCGGATATAACTAAACCTTTTTCTTCTATTTTATTTCTTAATGCTAATGTACTTTTGGGATAATGTATTTGATGGCCAAAGGCTAAAACTGCTATTGTAGGGAGATTGTATTTTAAAGCTATTTGATGTGCCATTGCATCAGCTCCTTGAGCAAGGCCGGAAACAATTGTTAAATATTTGCTTTTATCATTTGATAATAAAAATTCTAAAGACTGTTGGGTATAACTTGTAGAATCTCTTGCACCTACTACTGCCAAATGATGCATATTATTTATTAAATTTATGTTCCCTTTATAGAAAAGAAGTAATGGAAATTGATATATTTCTTTTAATAGCACTGGGTATTCAGTATCCATATATGTAATGTAACTTACTTTTAATTTCTGCAGTTCTTTAATAATATCGTTATGATCAAGTTTTATAAAAGCATAGTATTTACGTAATAAATGAACATTTTCTTCCCTATTCACCCATTCACATAAATAACTATCTTTTTTTCTGCCCCCCTCTTTAATTACATTAGGATATGCCATTAAAAATTGATGAATTTGTTTAGTCGAAAAGTGTGCCCAGTATAACTTAAGCAAAAATAGTCTAATCAATAAATCAACTCCTTTTTTTAATCATACAAAATCATATTCTATTTTTGTTTTACATTTCTAATACAAAAACATTGTCGATGTAATGTTAATTTAAGGAGTAAAATACCGACTTAAAAAGTGAAAAGTATGTTGGAAAGAATTTTAAATTTCAATTTCCAACATACTTTATAATCAAACCTTATAAATAAGTTTTGCAAATTTATATAGAATTGGTCTTACTGGTTTGATGAAATCACCAATTAATTCTTCAACATGTGCATTAAAACCTTTTTTAAATTGTTGTACACCAAAATCATCCGCCTCATTACTAAAGACGCCTGTTATTCCATAAAAATTATACCTATTAATATTATGTGATTTTGCATATTTTATCATATGCCATTGTAGATGATATGCGCCCATATACTGATTATATTTAGGATTTGATCCACTTGATAGATAATAAACTTCATCATCAGTACATATAAATAAAGCAGCAGCTAAATCCAAAACAGGTCCATCTTCTAATATTAGTTCTTCGGTTTTACTAATTCTATTATTAATACTAGATAATTGCATATTTAACTGATTTAATTTAGATTTATTCTTTTTAGAATTTGGATTTTCATTTAATGCTCTGTTCACAGTCATCATTTCATTTTCGATTTTCAATAATTGTATTTTTAATTTATCTTGATATTCATTAAGATCTATGCAAGCTATCTTTAACATTGCCTTATCTTTATATATTTCTTGCATTCGTTTAAAATAATCTTCATTCATGAAATGAAAACCATGTTTTTCTTCAGCCATTTGAAACAATTTATAAAATCGATTTGTTTCTTCAATAGATAAATCTTCAACCTTAACACCAATCTCAATAGTTTTTTTTATATTTCTTCTAGTTTGGTATTCCATTTCTTTTAAAAGTTGATTCTCATCTTTATCTTTTAAATCCAATACAGAAATCCACCTAATTTGGCTTTTATTTGAATATCCTGTTGTATAACCTTGATGGAGATACCCAATTTTTCCTAGCATCTTTACTATCACTGAATTATTATAATTCTTTATTATCCTACCGTTTGCATCTCTCAAATTCTCTATTAAATATGGATCAACAAGAATAAATACTCCTCTATTTTTATAAATGAATTTAGATAATTCTTTAAAAAAGTAACAAACTAATTTAGCATCGAAATAATCAAGTAAAGGACCTCTATGAGAGTAGAAATATTTGTAGAATTTAAAAATACGTGCCTCTGTTAATAAACATGCAGCTATAACTTCATTTTTATCATCCTTCACTCCCACAATATGTGCTTCATGATTTATTTTATTTCTATAATTATATAATTCTATAGACTGTGTATAATGTTTGAAGTGCTTTTTGGTGTAGTTGGTAAATTCTTCTTCACTTAAAGTTGAAAATTTCATATTTCAATGTCCTGCCTTCGATTTAAATTATGCTTTTTTAAATGGTCTAATAAAAATCATATCATTTTCATAATTATGAACAACTTTATGTGCAACCTCTGCTTTACGCCATCCACCATTATTCCAGTTTTGATCTAAACTTTGGAACTTCATTAATTTTCCATCATAATCACCATTTAAAAATGTTCCAAAACGAACTTTTCTAATTGAATCACGTAGTTTACTTTGTTATTTATTCATGATGCTATAACCCCGCTTTAATATATTGTTATTATAACATAGCGAACTATATATTATAGAAAGATATTTGATTTGTTTTAGAAATCTATTGTAGGAGGTAAAATAATTAACTTGCCTTTCCGAAATATGAAAAGTGTACTAAAATTCATCGCAAGACAAATAGCCCATTTCCGATACTTTTATAAAGTATGGAATGGGCTATAGCCATTTATATCATCTTTTAACTTTATTTATTAACTGTTAATAATGATTCATAAATACCTGCTTCTTTAGCAGCTTCAATTAATGTTGAACCAATTTCTGAAGGTGTTGCCGCTGTTTTCACACCGCAACTATTTAATGTTTTAATTTTCTCTTCAGCAGTACCTTTACCACCTGAAATGATCGCACCAGCATGTCCCATACGTTTTCCAGGAGGTGCTGTTTGTCCACCGATAAAGCCTACAACTGGTTTTGTCATATTCGCTTTAATCCATTCAGCTGCTTCTTCTTCAGCTGTACCACCGATTTCACCAATCATAACAACTGCTTTCGTTTCGTCATCTTCATTGAATGCTTTTAAAACATCAATAAAGTTTGTTCCGTTGACTGGGTCTCCACCAATACCAACAGCTGTAGTTTGACCAATACCTTCTTCAGTCAATTGGTGCACTGCTTCATATGTTAGTGTACCTGAACGTGATACTACACCAACATGACCTTTTTTGTGAATATAGCCAGGCATAATACCAATTTTACATTCATCTGCTGTAATCACACCTGGACAGTTTGGACCAACTAAACGTGTTTTTCTACCTTGTAAGTAGCGTTTAACTTTAACCATGTCTAATACAGGAATATGTTCAGTGATACAAATAACCATATCTAAGTCTGCATCAGCTGCTTCTAAAATTGAGTCTGCAGCAAATGGTGCTGGAACGTAAATGACTGAAACCGTTGCCCCAGTTTCATTTTTAGCTTCTTCAACAGTGTTGAAAACAGGAACGCCTTCAACAACTTGACCACCTTTACCAGGCGTCACACCTGCTACTATTTTCGTACCATAATCAAGCATTTGTTTTGTATGGAAAAGGGCAGTAGACCCTGTAATACCTTGTACCATTACTTTAGTATTCTTATCTATAAATACACTCATCTTAGTGCTCCCATCCTTTCCTTATGCTTCTTTGACTAGTTTAACAATTTTTTGTGCACCTTCAGCCATTGTTGCTGCTGGTTCAATTGCTAATCCTGAGTCTTTTAAGATTTTTTTACCTAACTCAACATTTGTACCTTCTAAGCGTACAACTAGTGGTAAAGTTAAATCTACTTCTTTTACAGCTTCAACGATACCTTCTGCGATAACATCACATTTCATAATGCCACCGAAAATGTTTACAAAAATACCTTTAACATTTTCATCACCTAAAATGATTTTAAATGCTTCAGTTACTTTTTCTCTAGTAGCGCTTCCGCCTGCATCTAAGAAATTGGCTGGGTTTCCACCGAAATGATTAATCGTATCCATTGTTGCCATGGCTAAACCTGCACCATTCACCATACATCCGATGTCACCATCTAATGCAATGTATGATAAATCATGTTTAGACGCTTCAATCTCTTTTGGATCTTCTTCTTCTAAATCACGTAATTCTACAACATCTTTATGTCTGAATAATGCATTATCATCAAAATTAATTTTAGCATCTAATGCCAATACATCACCATCAGCTGTTGTAACTAATGGGTTGATTTCTACGATTGAACAATCTTTTTCAATGAATACATTATAAAGTGCTAATAAGAATTTAGCAGCTTTGTTAACAGATTCTTTAGGAATATTAATATTAAACGCAATTCGTCTTGCTTGGAATGGTGAAAGTCCGATTACTGGATCGATAGTTTCTTTGAAGATCTTTTCAGGAGTCTTCGCAGCAACTTCTTCAATCTCAGTGCCCCCTTCTTCAGACGCCATCAATGTTACTTGGTCAGTCGCACGATCAATAACGAATCCAACGTAATATTCTTTTTGAATAGCACAACCTTCTTCGATATATAAACGCTTAATTTCTTTACCTTCTGGACCAGTTTGATGTGTCACCAAAGTTTTCCCTAATAATTCTTTTGCATATGTTTCTACCTCAGATAAAGATTTAGCAATTTTTACTCCGCCTGCTTTACCTCTACCTCCAGCATGAATTTGTGCTTTTACAACATATACATCAGAATTTAATTCTTTTGCTTTCTCCACCGCTTCTTCAGCAGTAAATGCTACTCGTCCTTCTGGAACTGCAACGCCCATTGAACGAAATATTTCTTTACCTTGATACTCGTGGATATTCATCTTCCATCCTCCTGTTACTTAGGTTAAGTTCCCTTACAATTATAAAAAATGTAAGCGCTATTGTAAACTTAAATGCTACTTTTTTATCATTTAATTGAATTTTACGATTTACAGTAACGATTTTATAGGTTCAAAGCTTTTTCTATGCTCTTTCATTATGCCAATATCATCGATTGCTAGTAAATGTTGTTTGGTACCGTAACCCGCATTTTTTTCAAAACCATATTCAGGATAATCTTTAGATAACTGTGTCATATAATCATCACGAAAAACCTTTGCCATGATACTTGCAGCTGCAATGGACACACTTCTTGCATCACCCTTGATTAAAGATACTTGAGGCAGTGCATTATCAAGTGTCATCGCGTCTATCAATAAATGCGTTGGTTGTACTGATAATCCATCAATAGCTCGCTGCATGGCGATTTGAGTAGCTTTATAAATATTAAATTCATCTATTTCTTCAGCTGTCGCGATACCATATGCAAAAGCAGTAACTTCATTTTTTAGTGCTTCATTTAATTCTAGACGTTTCGTAACAGGTACTTTTTTCGAGTCATCAAGGCCCAAATAATTGTGATTTGAATTTAAAATTGTTGCGCATGCAACGACTGGACCTGCTAAAGGTCCCCTTCCAACTTCATCAATACCACAAATAATAGCATTGGGATTCTCTTTTAATATTTCATTTTCAAAGTAAGTCATTTCAACATATTTTTCTTTTAAAGCTTGTTCTTTTTCTAACGCTTTTCTTCGTCTGGCTATGGCATTTTGTACACCTTTTCGCTCATCTAAAAAGCATTCATGATTTTCTAATTCTTCTATTGTATTAACCGCATTAATCAACTGCGTTACTTCTTTAATTGTTAGCGTCATTTGCTAATTCCTCAGTCATATCTTTAAAAATATCAAAACAATAATTTCCTATTTTAGCATTTCGAATATCATAAATAATCAGTTCAATGACTGCTTCGTAATCAATTTCATTACCACGTCGAATTAAGCCACGTTTTTTCCCTATCGCATCAAACCACGCTATGATTTCTGCATCTTCAGGAACTTCGATTTTATAATGTGCTTTTAAGCGCGCTAAATCATTTTGAATTAAAAAGTTCAGACCATAGATGGCAACTTCATCTAAGTGCACAATACTATCTTTAATGGCACCAGTTAAACTCAACTTCTTACCTACTTCTTCATCTTCAAATTTAGGCCAAAGAATCCCTGGTGTATCTAATAGTTGTAATGCATTACCAACTTTGATCCATTGTTGTTGTTTGGTCACACCTGGTTTATTACCAGTCTGTGCAATACTACGCTTTGCCAGTTTATTTATTAATGTGGACTTACCAACATTTGGAATTCCAACAATCATTGCTCTTATCGCTCTAGGTTTAAGTCCTTTCGCTTTTTCGCGTTCAAATTTTTCAGCAGTCGCCTTAATTGCTGCAGCTTCCACTTTCTTTAAATTTTTACCGTGCTTAGCATCCACTGATACAGGATAGTATCCTTTATCAATAAAAAATTGTTCCCATTTTGACATCTCATTTAAATTAGACATATCTTTTTTATTTAATATAACAACACGTGGTTTTTGGTTAATAACTTCATCTATCATAGGGTTTCTTGAACTATATGGAATTCTTGCATCTACTAGTTCAAACACTACATCTACTTTTTTTAATTGTTCACTTACTTCTCTTTTGGCTTTCGCCATATGTCCTGGATACCATTGAATAACCATTCAATTCACCTTACTTTCGTCAATTCTTTTCTCATTATTAAAATCTATAACTTGTTAATTATAGAACAAATTCATTAATTCAACTATATTTATTTTAACATTGTCACACTTCTTAACAATGCTTTAGATTAAGGTATAAGTGATTATTCCAAGTTTTCTCTAATTAAAAATTATCATTTATTAAATCTAAGCTGCTTATTAGGTGATATTCATTTAATACAGTATGACATTTTTATTATTCAATATATTTGTTTAATGATAAACTAAAAATAATCCAAAGTTTAAGTAACTATGATAAGGTATCTGTTCCACAGTCATCTTCGTCTTTACCTATCGAGAACCTCATTAACTTTAGTTTCAGTTAAACTTAATTTTAAATTTGAAAGTTGAGGATAATGTTGTGTTAAAAAAGTGGCTAAATTCAAACGTCAAACAATTCTTTGTTATAACTTTCATGAGTGTAATATTAACGCTTATTTTATTTTCTACTCATATCTATGATTATATTGTGAATGGTACTGTTTTTAGTGGGGCTGGAGATGGATTCCGTCAAATGATGCCATTTCAAATGTATTTGTATGAACATCTAAGTAGTTTTTCTAGTTTATATGATGCATCGTTTGGATTAGGTGGCGATTATATGAAAGGACTATCATATTATTATTCGCTGTCACCATTAATGTGGCTAAATTTTCTATTCATTAAAATAGGAGAAACTGTTGGTATATTTAATCCGACAACAATACATTTTTGGCCGACAAACCAACTTATTATGGCTATGATACGAGCTATCATAACATTTGTCGTGACCTTCTACTTATTTAAAATATTACACTTTAAACGCTCAACAAATATGATCGCTACGATTTTATACGGCATGTCAACTGTCGTTATATACTTTAATTTTACTTGGTCATTTTATGGAAATTTATTATATTTATTGCCATTATCGATCCTTGGTTTGGAAAGATATTTTCAACAACGCAAAATCGGTATTTTCATTGTTGCGATAGCCCTAACACTATTCAGCAATTTTTATTTCAGTTATTATCAAGCTATTATTATAGGTTGCTACTATTTATATCGACTCATTTTCACATACAAATATGACATTGTCTCTAGAACACAAAAATTAATTTGCGTCATATCTGCTACAGTATTGAGTGTGTTATCAAGTGTATTTGGTTTATTCACTGGCATTTCTGCGTTTTTGGAAAATGACAGAAAGCAAAATCCCAATGTTGATATACCGTTTTTGACACCACTTGATTATCATTATTTTTTCTTTAGCGATGGATTTTTCATTACGATTTCAATTCTTACTTTCGTTGCATTATTGTCATTCAAACTGTATCGTTTTTACTTTTATAGACTTTTCGCAATAATAACATGGATATTATTTATTGGTTCATTATCACAGTATTTCGACAGTGCTTTTAATGGTTTTTCATTTCCAGAAAGGCGTTGGGTGTATATCTTAGCACTATCATCAAGTGCTCTTTGCGGATTGTTTATTCAACATTTATCAACATTAAATATGAAATATTATTTAATCAGAACAATACCAGTAAGCATCATCGCATTACTTTATGTATTACTATCACCGACACACCCTCTCGCACTTATAGTAGGTATTATCCTGCTAATGGTGCTTGCCGTTATTTTAAAATTTAGTTTATGGCGTTATAAAAAATTAACCGTTGCAATATTAGTATTAATCGTTATGATTCAACAAATCGTCATTTTAGATAACAACAAAAATATGGCAATCAAACCTTATCAACAATCATTATCAACGTTGAAACAACATGATTACCATAGTAACTATGTAAACCAGCTTATAAAAAAGATAAATCAAAATGCAACAGGCCCATTTAATCGCATTGATTATATGTCAGACTATGCATTAAATTCACCATTTATATATCATTATAATGGCATTTCATTATATTCTAGTATTTTTAATGGAGACATTTTAAAATATTATGACAAGACACTCCAAATTAATATGCCAATTGATAAAAACAGCACTTATAGACTACTTGGCAATCGTCAAAATTTACTATCACTTTGGAATGTTAATGATCGAATTAGAGTGAATCATGATGACAACTTACCATATGGATTTAAAATTAACTCTGAACACAAAGACAATAAAGTTCGTTGGATTCATTCTAAAAATACCATCCATTATCCAAGTGCACATATTACAAATAAGGTCTTTTCCAATAAAGAATTAAAATCTCCATTAGATAAAGAACAAGCAATGTTGCAAGGGATTGTTTCTAACAATACTAAAGATGTTAATACACATTTTAAAGCCAATAAAAATTTACTATCAGATTCAACAATTAAATTAAATAGTGCAGCCTGGCAATCTCCTACAAAACATTTATTACAAGTTAAACAAAATAATGGTGGTCTAACTGTACAGTTGCCAAAATCAGTTTCTAATCAATTTAAAGATTTGTATTTTGAAATGGATTTAGAATTACTTTCGCCGGATAAAGCTCATGATGTTAAAGTGAATGAATATACACAAGAAAGAAATAAACTCACTTATAAATATCGACGCTTTGTAACACCCGTAACGATACGCATTAAAGCTTCAGATAGGATTAGATTATCATTGCCTAAAGGTAAGTATCGTGTAAATTTAAAAGGGATATACGGCGAAGATTATACCACGCTTAAAGACGCTTCAAATTCATTAGAGGCTGTCAAAGTTAGTAAGACAAAGCAAGGTTATACTATTACTAAAAATAAAAATTCATCTGGGTATATTGTTTTGCCAACAGCATATAATCAAGGTATGAAAGCGACATCAGGTGATCAAAGTCTTAAAGTTGAACAAGTAAATGGTGTTATGACCGGCATTAAAGCACCTAAAAATATAACAAAGATTCAATTGAGCTATACCCCACCATACTATTATTTACTTATAACAATTACTATATTTGGCATTATATGTAGTATTATTTTCACGAGATGGGCAAGACAAAAATAATGTTGCTACGCATATATTTAATAAATCTACTAAGTCCTTTTCAATGGCACTTAGTAGATTTTTGTTTATATAACCATTTTGAGCAAACACGTTATGAATAAAGAAGGGAAAAACAATTACATTATCAACTTTACATTAACTAAACAGCAAAAAAGCCATCTATATCACTCCATAAAAGTGACCTAGATGGCTTTGTTGTTTGAGTCGAATATGACTCATACATAGCTTTGTTTAAATGCTGATTAACGAATTTCTTGGATTCTAGCAGCTTTACCACGTAAACTACGTAAGTAATATAATTTAGCACGACGTACTTTACCACGACGTTTAACTTCGATTTTTTCAATTTTTGGTGTGTGTAATGGGAATGTACGTTCCACGCCAACACCTGATGAAATTTTACGAACTGTAAACGTTTCAGAAACGCCACCGCCACGACGTTTAATTACAACGCCTTCGAATACTTGGATACGCTCACGAGTACCCTCAATGATACGTACGTGTACACGTAAAGTATCACCAGGACGGAAACTTGGTAAGTCTGTACGTAATTGTGATTTAGTTACTGCTTCGATTAATTTGTGATTTGTCATTATAAATTCTCCTCTTCAACCTATGTTCTTGCCTCGACAAATATATAGCAGCGGATCATAGTGATTTTTGTGTTTCCACACTCAGATTATGTTAGCACAATACTAACCTTTTTTCAATCCTATTTTATATCTTTCTAATATTTGCTTATCTGCATTAGTTAATGGATATTTTTCAATTAAGTCAGGTCTTTTATTATATGTGCGGATCAACTTTTGCTCATGTCTCCATGCATCAATATTGGCATGATTTCCAGACAATAAAACATCTGGAACTGTTAGACCCTTAAATTCACGCGGACGTGTATATTGCGGAAACTCTAATAACCCATCTGAAAATGAATCGTCTTGATGTGACTGTTCATTACCTAAAACACCTGGAATCAGTCTAACAATAGCATCAGTCATGGTCATCGCTGGCAATTCTCCACCTGTTAAAACATAGTCACCCATTGATATTTCATCTGTGACAAGATGTGTTCGGATACGTTCATCGTAACCTTCATAATGTCCGCATATGAAAACGATGTGGTCAGCCTTGCTTAATTCAACAGCTTTCTGATGTGAAAATGGCTCGCCTTGTGGACACATTAAAATAACGCGTGTTTGTTCTGTGACATCTAAGTCTTCCATCGCATTAAAAACAGGTTCAGGCTTTAACACCATACCTTGTCCGCCACCATACGGATAATCATCTACTTGGTTGTGCTTGTTAATTGCATAATCTCTAAAATTAACCGTATTGATTTGTAATTTATTGTTTTCTTGGGCACGTTTCATAATTGAATGATTTAAAACACCAGCAAACATTTCAGGAAATAAAGTTAAATAATCAATTTTCATTAATCCAACAATCCTTCCATTGGCGTGATGATAATTTTTTTATTTTCAACATCCACTTCTTTTACAACATCAGCAATATAAGGAATCAAATATTCTTTAGATCCTTTAATCACCCACACATCATTCGCACCTGTTTCAAATATATTAATTACACGACCTATTGGTGTTTCTTGATCATCAAAAACTGTACATCCTATAATATCTGAATAATAATATTCATTTTCCTCAAGTACGATATCTTCATGATCACGCTCTTGATAAATAGAACTCCCTTTTAAATGCTCAATATCATTAATATTATTAATACCTTCAAATGTGAGCATATGAAGCCCTTTATGCACTCTATGTGACTTAACAGTATATTCAAGGTCGTTATTGTTATGCACAACTGTCAGCACTTGACCGGGTTGAAAACGAACGTCTGTAAAGTCTGAATTGGATTTTACTTTAATTTCACCTTTAATACCATGTGTGTTAACAATTTGACCAACTTCAACTCTCATTCTATTACCTCCAACTCTATGCTTTGAACACTTCTATTTTAATT
This sequence comes from Staphylococcus sp. SA22, assembly GCF_054165785.1. Classification (NCBI taxonomy): domain Bacteria; kingdom Bacillati; phylum Bacillota; class Bacilli; order Caryophanales; family Staphylococcaceae; genus Staphylococcus; species Staphylococcus sp. SA22. The sequence continues at coordinate 403,542 of NZ_JBSZQY010000001.1, forward strand.
GAAAATAATTCAAAGAAAAAGGGCACCATTATGGTACCCAATACGTTCTATATTACTAACATGTGATATTCCCAACGTATCATTGAGTAATAACTGTCAGTGTAAACGAGTTATTCTTATTGTTAGAACAATTTTACGCTAAATTACTTAGCTTTCTTTTGTTCGTCAAATTTTTTCATAATACCTTCTTTTGATAAGATATTGTGAACTGTATCAGTTGGTTTCGCACCATCATTTAACCATTTTAAAGCTAACGCTTCGTCAACTTTAATTTCTGGAGCATTAGCGCTCGTTGGGTTATAAGTACCGATTTGTTCGATGATACGTCCGTCACGTGGAGAACGAGCATCTGCTACTACGATACGATAGAATGGATTTCTTTTTGAACCTAAACGTGTTAAACGAATTTTAACTGCCATTTATAAAATCTCCTTTAAGTCATGTTTTAATTTTTATTTTCTACAAGAAATAATATTAACAGGTGTATGAATGTTTGTAAAGAGTTTTTTCTTTACCTAGAAATTTATTGAATATTTTATCCCAAAATCTAGAAAAATTAAATTAGCTCGATGAAACGCTTAATACTTTTCCTGAGTGCATTTACTACCAAGTTATACAAAATGATATAATTAAACATTATATTCACATGAACGGTACTACTTACTACAACTGTACATGTCCCTCTAAATAACTTTAATTACAATATTATTAATGCAAAAACACCAACCTTAAGTTGAAATAAAGATTGGTGTTTATATTAAACATTAAAACGGTAAATTCATACCTTTTAACATATTTTGCATTTGATTGCGTTTACCTTTTTTACCTTTACCGCCACCAGTGAATTGTTTCATCATTTTCTTCATATCGTTAAATTGTTTCATCAAACGATTGACTTCTTGTAATGAACGACCAGAACCTTTAGCAATACGCTTTTTACGTGATACATTCAATGTGTCTGGATTGTTTCTTTCAGCCGGCGTCATTGACTGGATAATCGCTTTAATATGATCAATTTGCTTTTCACTCATATTAAGCTTATCTAGACCTTTCATTTTATTCATACCTGGAATCATTTTCATAATATCATCCAGTGGTCCTAAATTTTTCACCTGATCAAGTTGTTCTAAAAAATCATCTAAAGTAAATGATGACTCACGCATCTTTTTCTCTAAATCTTTTGCTTTTTCTTGATCCACATCTTGTTGCGCTTTTTCAATTAAACTTAACACATCACCCATACCTAAAATACGTGATGCCATACGTTCAGGATGGAATAGCTCTAAACCATCTAACTTTTCACTCATACCAACAAATTTAATTGGTTTTTGTGTCACCGAACGAATAGATAAAGCTGCACCACCACGTGTATCACCATCTAATTTAGTTAAGGTAACACCTGTGACATCAAGTTGATCGTCAAAAGATTCTGCAACATTGACAGCATCTTGACCCGTCATTGAATCGACAACTAACATAATTTCGTTTGGTTTAGCAATGTCTTTTACTTCTTTTAATTCATTCATCAATGCTTCATCGATGTGTAATCGACCTGCTGTATCAATGATTACAAAGTCTAAATGTTCTTCTTTAGCATGTTTTAATGCATTAGTTACAATTTGTTGTGGCTTTACTTGATCTCCTTCACTGTATACAGGAATATCAATTTGTTTCCCTACTGTTTGTAATTGATTTATCGCTGCTGGACGATAAATATCTGCTGCAACTAACATAGGTTTTTTGTTGTATTTTTTACGCATCAATAATGCTAATTTACCTGCAGTTGTTGTTTTACCAGCTCCTTGTAAACCAACCATCATAACAACAGTAGGTGGTTTATTCGACATATTAATCGATGTATTTTCTCCACCCATCAACTTCGTTAATTCATCTTGAACTATTTTAATAACTTGTTGCCCTGGTGTTAATGATTGCATTACATCGGAACCTAATGCGCGTTCTGATACTGTTTTAATAAATTCTTTTACCACTTTAAAGTTTACATCAGCCTCAAGTAACGCTAATCTTACTTCACGCATCATTATCTTTATATCAGCTTCAGTAAGTTTACCCTTACCACGCATTTTTTGCATCGTCGCTTGCAGGCGTTCTGATAAGCCTTCAAATGCCATATCGATGTCCTCCCTCAATTTATATCTATTCTAAGTCTTCTAATTGTTGAATATAACGTTGTATTTGTTCTGGATTACTTAAATGTTGTTTCATTTCATCATATATTTCTCGGCGTTGCTCAAATTTCTGGTATAATTCCAATTTCTTTTCATAATCTTCAACTAAATCGCCAGTTCTTCTTATATTATCATAAACTGCTTGTCTACTCACATTAAAAGTATCTGCGATTTCACTTAAAGAATAATCTTCGAGATAAAATAATTCCAAATAATTACGTTGTTTATTCGTCAATAAGGATTGATAAAAATCAAACAAATAATTCATTCGTAACGTTTTAACTAAATCATTTTGCCCCATGATTATCGTCCTTTTCTTCTGTTACAATTTGATCATTTTCAACTGTTGTTATTTCTTCATTTTGTTCAATCATATCAGCGAATAAGCCGTAGACATAACTTTCAGGGTTAAATGGTTGTAAGTCATCTAACTGCTCACCTAAACCTACATATTTAACTGGAATGTGCAATTCATTACGAATGGCTAATACGATACCACCTTTGGCTGTACCATCTAATTTCGTTAATACAATACCTGTAACGTTTGTTACTTCTTTGAAGTTTCTAGCTTGTGACAACGCATTCTGACCAGTTGTAGCATCTAAACATAGTAATGCTTCGTGAGGCGCATCTGGCACTGCTCGATTAATTACACGCTTAACTTTTTCTAATTCTTGCATTAGATTTGTTTTATTTTGTAAACGTCCAGCGGTATCACAGATTAAAATATCAACACCTTTGTTTTTAGCGGCATTAATCGCATCATACATAACAGCAGCTGGATCAGAACCTTCACTTTGGCTAATTACATCTACACCAACACGTTCGCCCCAAACTTTCAATTGATCAATAGCACCCGCTCTAAAAGTATCGCCCGCAGCTAACATTACTTTTTTACCTTCCATTTTATATCGGTAAGCTAATTTTCCAATTGTTGTTGTTTTACCAACACCATTCACACCGACCATTAAAATGACATTTAAACGACCATCTTCTAAGTTCATAGCTTCTGAATTATCATCTTCTTGATGGTAAATCTCTACGATTTTTTCAACAATGACTTCACGCAAATCTTCAGTATCTTGAATATTACGTCGTTGTGCTTCCATACGTAATTCTTCAGTTAACGTCATCACTGTATTAAAACCGACGTCTGCAGTGATTAACATTTCTTCTAAAGCTTCAAAAAAGTCTTCATCTACTTTACGATATCTCGCTATCAAATTATTTAATTGTTCTTGGAAATTTTGACGAGATTTTTCGAGTCCTGCTTTAAATTTAGCACCCATTTTTTGAGCTTCAATTTCTTCAAAATCTTCAATTGATATTAAGCCATCGTCATCAAAATCCGCTTCACTCAACTTGCGTGGCTTCTTTTTCACTTCAGCATTTTCTGCTAAATCATTTACGTCCTGCGTTGAACCTTCAGAATGTGTATCTTCTAATTTGTCTTGACCTTGTTCTTCTGTTAAGGATTTAACTTCTTCATTTTCTTTATTTGTTGCAAACTTATCTTTTAAGCGTTTAAAAAAGCTCATTATTGCTCCTCCTTCAACACATCATCTATTGTATTTAAATTCACACTCACAAGTTTAGTAACACCTGATTCTTGCATTGTTACACCGTATAACCTATCTGCAAATTCCATTGTTCCTTTACGGTGTGTAATAACAATGAATTGTGTTTCGTCTGATAACTCATTTAAATATTTTGCGTATCTAATAACATTCGCTTCATCTAATGCAGCTTCAACCTCATCTAATATAACAAAAGGTGCAGATCTTACTTTTAAAATTGCAAATAGTAAAGCAATAGCAGTTAATGCACGCTCACCACCACTTAGTAACGATAAATGTTGCAACTTTTTACCCGGTGGTTGTACCACAATATCAATACCAGCTGTTAAATAATCGGCTTCAGTTAATTGCAATTCTGCATCACCTCCACCAAACAATTGTTTGAACACAGCTGTAAAATGTCCTTGAATAGCATGGAAAGTTTCTTTAAATCTTTCAGTAACCTCTTGATCCATTTCACTTATAATTTGCTCTAATGTTTCTTTAGCTTTACGAAGATCTGTACGTTGCTCACTTAAAAATGTATAACGTTCATTTAACTCTTCAAATTGTTCAATTGCATTTAAGTTTACAGGACCTAGTTCATCAATCGACATCTTCATTAATTTAACCTTTTTACGTAATGCGTCAATCGATTCATCACTCGTATATTCAGATTTTGCACGTTCAACAGTCAATTGATATTCATCATTTAAATGATCTATCGCATGATGAATTAATACATCTAGTTTTGATTGTTCAGCTTTAATATCTTGGTAGTGATTTTCGATAGCTAAAATATCTTGGTGACAAACTTGTAGTGTAGCTTCTTGCGCATCGATTTGTTCATTCAACTCAATACGTTGTTGTTTCAATTTATCTAATTCATCAGATAAGCGTGTTCTCGTTTCTTGTTGACCATTAATTTGATCTTTAATATTTTGAAAAGCTTGTTCGCCCATCACTTCATCCGAATTAAAGAATGCAATTTTTTCTTTAACATCATTTAATTGATGTTTGGTTTGTTGACTTTGATTATTTAATCGATCTATTGTCTGTTGTTGTGTTTTAATACGCTCTTTAACCACAGCAAGATCAGATTGTTTCTGATGTAACGTTTGTTGTGTTTTAGTTACGCTTTCCTTACCTTCTTTAGAAAGTTTTGTGTAGCGTTCAATTTCATCTTCTAGTCGTTTTAAAGATGATTTAATACTTTCTAAATGAGTTTCTTTTTCACTCAAAGTTTGTCGACTTTTGTCACTCGTATAACCATCATTTTTTTCAAATTCGAATTCTTCATGATCATTTTTTATTTGTGTTTCTTGTGTAGTTAATCTATCGAGCTCCATTTCAAAATGATGCACTTGCTCTTTAAGTGTATTATGCTTTTGACTTTTTTCAAAATACAGTTCACTTAATTGATCACTTTTTATCTTCAACTCTTTAAATTGTTGTTCAAATGATTCTGTTTGACGCAAGTAATCTTCTAATTGGTGTCTCATTGTTGTCAACTCGTCTTTTTGAGACAGAATACTTTTTGACTTACGAGCACCACCACCAGTCATAGAACCACCAGGATTTACAATATCACCTTCCAAAGTAACAATACGAGTTCGATATTTAATAGCACGTGCCAATTCATTTGCATGCTTTAAATGATCAACGATAATCGTATTACCTAATAAATTCCCGATAATATTTTGATATTCTGGTGCTACTTTCACTGCTTCCGAAGCAATACTAATAAATCCGTTTGCCTCTTTAGCAATAGACTTAATATCAGTCGCTACCACTCTACTCTTTATAACATTTAATGGTAAAAACGTCGCACGACCTAAATTACGTTCTTTTAAAAATTGAATAGCCTGGCGTCCATCTTTTTCTGAATCTACAATGACATGTTGTAATGAAGCACCTAATGCTGTTTCAATTGCCTGAGTTAATTTAGATGGCACATCAATAATTTCCGCAACTGCACCATGAATACCCTTTAATTCTTTATTTTTAGCTTTCAAAATATGTTTGACGCCATTGAAAAAATAAGTATATTCTTCCTCTTGCGTTGCCAAACTATCAATACGTGTTTTCATTTTTTCGGTATATCGATATGCTTGATACAATTTTTCTTCGTATTCGTTTTGTGCTTTTTTTGTATCAGTGAGGTCTTTTTCTATATTTTTAATTTCTTTATCTACAGCAGAAAGTTCTTTGTTGGTCTGTTGATATTCTTTTTTAGTCGTTTTTATTTGACCCTGAATATCTTTCAATTGCTCAAAGACTTCAACTAATCGAGAATCTAGTCTTGATTTTTTAGCCTCATTCTCTTCTATAGTATGCTTTAAAAAACGAATATCATTGTTAACATCTGATTGCTCTGACATTAATGTATAGTATTCGTTTTTAATTTCTTCCAATTTTTCATCGTGTGCTTCGTCTGAAACATATAGTTGTTCTTCTAATTCACGAATGACAGCGTTGAGTTCTTTTTGTTTACTTTTCAGAGACTTATAAGTATCTTGAGCTTCAGAAATCTCATTTGATATATTTTCTAAAAGCTCAATTAAATTTTCTTGTTCTTCTTCATATCGTGCATTTGTTTCAGATTGATTTTTCTTACGTTCTTCTAAAACATTTAATTGTCCCGTATATTTTTCAAAGGCTTCCGTAGCTTTTACTAATTGATAATTAAGCGATTCAACATCATTATCAAGTTGATGACGTTTACCTTTATATTGTTGAATTTGTTGGCTTAAACGTTGCTTGTCAGCTTCTTTATTTGCTTGTTGACCTTGTAAATCATTTAAACGTTGATCTAATTGTCTATTGTCATTTGTATATTGATCAATATCGTGCACTGTAACTACAATGTCACTATGTTTCATTTGGTGCGAAAGTGTCTTATATTCTTTAGCTATAGCTGCCTCCTCTTTTAGAGGTTCTACGCGACCTTCCAAATCATATAAAATGTCTTCTACTCTCGTTAAATTATCTTCTGTTTGGTCAAGTTTATTTAATGATTCAGCTTTACGTTTTTTATATTTAAGTACACCAGCCGATTCTTCAATAATTTGACGTCTATCAATTGGTTTAGCATTTAGTATTTCATCAACTCTACCTTGCGAGATAATGCTATATGCTTCTTTCCCCAATCCAGAATCTAAAAATAAATCGGCAATATCTTTTAATCTTGCACGGTCATTATTTATGTAGTACTCACTTTCACCACTTCGATACAATCTTCTTGTTACAATAACTTCGTTTTCATCAACACTGAGCTTTTTAGAATGATTATCTAATCTTAACTGTACTTCAGCATAATTTTGAGCTTTGCGATGTTCTGCACCTGAGAAGATAATATCTTCCATTTTTGAGCCACGTAATGATTTAGCCGATTGTTCACCCAACACCCATTTAATAGCATCTGTAATATTACTTTTACCACTTCCATTTGGACCAACAATTGCAGTTACACCTTTATCGAATTGAACATTGGTTTGATCTGCAAAAGACTTAAATCCAATGGCATCTATTGATTTTAAATAAACCATCCTAAACTCCTTATCACAATTTTAAAGAACATACGTATACGATATTTTAGTATTTGTATATTAAATTTCGAGGTTGTTCCATAAAATATTAAAAATTCTTCCATAAATCCTAAATCGAACACCTATATGTCGTATCATATAAATTTCTATTTAATTTGCTTTAATTGCTTATAGGCACTTTCAGCAGCACGTTGTTCTGATTCTTTTTTCGTTTTCCCTTTACCTTCAGCTATTGCTTCCCCTTGCAGAATAACTTCTGAAGTGAATAGACGATGATGTGCCGGTCCCTCTTCTTTTATTAAATTATAGGTTACATCACCTTTATTTTGCTGGTGCACATATTCTTGGAATTGTGTTTTAAAATCTACCACGCCTAATAACTCATTTTGTTCTACATGTGGGAAAATGACTTTCTCAGCAAATTTCCAAACTATATCTAGTCCTTGATCCAAATACAATGCCCCAATAAATGCTTCGAATGCATCTGATATTAATGATGGTCTTGTACGTCCCCCTGTTTTCTCTTCACCTTTACCAAGTAAAATCATTTCGTTCAATCCAATTTTATTCGCAAATATTACAAGTGAGGGCTCACATACAATAGTGGCACGCATTTTTGTTAAATTCCCTTCTGGCAAGTTGGGATGTTTATCAAATAAATATCGTGAAACCGTCAATTCTAATACCGCATCACCCAAAAACTCTAAACGCTCATTATGGTCTAAACGATTCATATTAAAATCATTAATAAAACTCGAATGCGAAAATGCTTGTTGGTATAAATCAATATTTTGATAAGTAAAGCCTAACTCTGTCATTTTAGTATCAAAGCGCTTTCTAAAACGATTAACTATCTCACTTTTCTTTTGTTTAGACATTATTTTATCTCCTTTATGTGTTGCTCTTGAATCATCTTTAATTTTACGTTAAAACTATTGATAATTAAAGAAAAAAACTGAGTCGACAATACTGACGACCCAGATGTAAGATTTATTATTTTTCAAGACTGTTAATAAATTTAACAGCATCACCAACAGTGTTGATTTTTTCAGCTTCTTCATCAGGAATTTCAGTACCAAACTCGTCTTCTAATTCCATTACTAATTCAGCGATATCAAGTGAGTCAGCGCCTAAATCATCTTTGAAAGATGCATCTTCAGTTACTTTATCAGCGTCTACACCTAAACGGTCAACGATGATATCTTTTACTTTATCGAAATTTTCCACGTCGATTCACCTCCTTTAAAAATGCCTATACATAGACTATTATATTTTCCCATTTTAAATTCTAAAAAACAAGTAGAAATTTTAGAAACAGTTATCAATTTATTGATTACTGTTTCTTATGCATGAGCTTTAGCTCAGGCGTTCCGCTTATTAGTTATCAATTTATTGATTACTGTTTCTTAGGGAGAAATTCTGGAACCTTATCTTGGTTGCTTAGAATTTCCCCCGCAAACTTGACTAGGTCAGGCAATTCTCCATTGGATGACCAGTCAACCACTGTGTCAATGAGCTTTAGCTCAAATATATTACATGTACATTCCACCATTTACATGGATTGTTTGACCTGTAATATATTTTGCTTTGTCTGATGCTAAGAACGCTACTGTATTAGCAATATCTGTGTCTTGACCAAAACGTGCTAACGGAATTTGAGTCAACATTTGTTCTTTAAGCTCATCACTTAAAGCATCTGTCATATCAGAAACAATAAAACCAGGTGCAACTGCATTTACAGTGATACCACGAGATGCTAATTCACGCGCCGCAGATTTAGTTAAACCAATAACACCTGCTTTTGTTGCAACATAGTTTGCTTGTCCCGGATTACCTACTGCTCCAACAACACTTGATAAATTGATGATAGCACCACTACGTTGTCTTAACATTTGTGGTGTTGCTTTTTGGATACAGTTAAATACACCTTTTAAGTTTGTGTCAATAACATCGTCCCACTCTTGTTCTTTCATACGCATTAATAAATTATCGCGAGTAATACCTGCATTATTTACTAAAACATCTAAAGAACCAAATTGGCTAACTACTTCTTTAATCATTGCTTTAACTTCATCAGCATCGGCAACATTTGCTTGGATCGCAAAACTGTCAACACCTTTAGCTTTGATTTCTTCGACTACTGCTTCAGCTTTCTCTTTGCTGCCTGCATAGTTTACTGCTACATTATATCCTTCTTCTGCTAATTGTAACGCAATGCTACGTCCAATTCCTCTTGATGCACCTGTTACTAAAGCACTCTTAGTCATTTTCATTCCATCCTTTCACATCTTCTAAAGTTTGAATTGATGTTAACTTAACATCTCTATTTATTTTTTTAATTAAGCCAGACAAAACTTTTCCAGGACCAATTTCAATAAAATGATCAACACCTTGGTCTATTAGCCATTCTGTTGAGTTAATGAATTGTACTGGTGAATATAATTGTTTGACCATATTAGATTTAATTACTTCTTTGTCAGTTTCACCTTGCGCATTTACATTTTGAACTACAGGAAACTTAGCATCACGCCATTCAAATTGATTAATATAACTTGAAAAATCTTCTTCAATCACTTTCATTAGCGATGAATGGAATGGGCCAGATACTGCTAAAGGCATGACACGTTTTGCACCTAATGATTTACCTTTTTCTACTAGCTCATCAATTAAAGCTTTGTGACCTGAAACAACAATTTGACCTGGGCAATTAATGTTTGCTGGTTCAATTATTTTGTCATCAGATGATAATGACTTACAAATTTCATCGACTTTATCAAAATCTAAGCCCAATACTGCAGCCATGCTTCCTACACCAGTAGGAAATGCTTGCGCCATTAATTGACCACGTTTTCTAACAATTTTAACTGCATCTTCAAATGATAATACGTCAGCTGCAACTAAACTTGAATATTCACCTAAACTATGCCCCATAGTAAAATCGGGATTCAAATTTTTTAGTGCTGCTAATAATGCCGAACTATGCGTCAATAAAGCTGGTTGCGTGTTTTCAGTTTCACCCAATTTGCCGTCTTCGTCAGTAAACATTGTCTCTAAAATATCAAAGTCTAACGTGTTTGCTGCTGAAGTTAAAATTTCAGTTGCTTGATCGTTGTTGTTATATAAATCTTGTGCCATACCAACTTTTTGGGCACCTTGTCCCGGAAAAATAATTGCTGTTTTATTCATTTGATTCACCTACAGTCTCTTTCATTGTTTGCACAATATTTTGCTCTCCTGCGATTTTCGCTTGTCTAATTGCAGAATAAAAAGCTTTAGCATTTGAACTACCGTGTGCTTTAACTACGGTACCTTCCAATCCTAATAAAACGGAACCACCGTATTCTGAGTAATCCATCTTTTTAGCGAATTCGGCTAAATCTTTCTTCAATATTGCACCTGCTAATTTATTTTTAGTACTACTCATAATCGTATCTTTTAACATTTTACCGATTGATTTTGCAGTACCTTCTAAATTTTTAAGGACCATGTTCCCAGTATAGCCATCGGTAACTACAACATCTGTATCGCCATCCATTAATGTCTTCGCTTCAATATTCCCAACAAAATTCAATGAATGATCTTGATTTAATAACTCATATGATTTTTTCGTTAAACTATTACCTTTAGCTGGCTCGGTACCTATATTTAATAATGAGATTTTCGGATTATCAATACCTCTAATTTTTTGAGCATAAATATCCCCTAGTTGCGCATACTGTAATAAGTGTTCAGGTTTAGCATCTGCATTTGCACCAACGTCTAAAAATACAAAACCTTTTCCATCAATCGTTGGCAATGTTACTACTAAAGCCGGTCTAGCTACACCTTTAATACGTCCAACAATGAATAAACCAGCTGACATTAAAGCACCAGTATTTCCTGCTGACACACATCCATCTGCCTCACCAGATTTCACAGCTTCAGCCATTTTTACCATTGAGCTATCTTTTTTACGTTTAATCGCTCTAACAGGCTCATCTTCCATTTCAATCTTTTCAGAACAATGTCTAAATTCGATTCGTTCATGGTTCAGTTTATACTTTTTTTCGTCACCGAAAAGTATAATTTCTAGATCTTTAAAGTCTTCAACAGCCTTTTGTACGGCTTCTAATACGATATCAGGCGCATTGTCGCCACCCATCATATCAATTGCTAATTTAACCATAATTTTATCCTCGCTTATCATAAAACATTTTAAAATTTCCTTTGAAAACTAATGTATGTTTAACATATGACTTTACTTCGACGTAATAATGTTTTGCAGTTTGATTTACAACTCGCGCTTCTGCTCTTACCGTATCATTTAATTTTACTTTTTCAATAAATTGAATGCTACTCTCATGAGTTAAAACTGTTGGTTGCTTAATTAGCGCAACACATAATGAATTTGCCTGAGCAAACAGCACATGACCACGCGCAATTCCAGTTTTATGAAAAACAGAATCCGATGTAATATCTAAAATTGATTGCGCTTTAACATTTGGATTGACTTGAATCAAATCACCAATAAATTCTTGTTCTTCAATAGAACTTATTTGGTCATAATTCTTTTCAGCAACTAATTTAATACGCTTCCTTAATTCTGGTATGTTTAAATAAGTGCGATCTAAACGAATTGTTTGTATACTCACTTGAAATAAGTCGCTTAGTTCATGGTCTGTGATGAAGGGATTGCTATCAATTTGTTGTCTGATTGCTTCTCTACGTTTATCTTTCTTTAGTTTCAACGTCTCACCCCTCATTTTTTAGTACCTAGTCTTAAACATTCCTCACATATCATAACACTTTCTATTTAACCGACTCAACAAATAACTGTAATATTTAGCTATTATTTAGTCGAAAATTTATATTTTTTAAAATCCCACTTTACATTTAAATAGTTCAAGTGTCATATCACTCAATTAACGAAGTGTTGCACTCAAATTGACAAATCAGCATGGTAATTAGTCAAAACTACGATGTAATAAATTTTCTTCAACAAAATGACGTAAATGTTGATACGTATTTTCAAAGAATACGCCAGATTGAATAAGTTCAGCTGCTTCATCACGAGCAACTTCTAACATACGATAATCTTCAACTAAATTGGCAACTAAGAAATCTGGCAATCCACTTTGTTTAACACCAAAGAAATCGCCAGGGCCACGCATTTCTAAGTCTCGTTCACTCAATTCAAATCCATCCGTTGTTTGTGTCATAATTGTCATTCTTTCAATTCCTGTTTCTGTTTTAGGGGAGGCAATTAAAACACAGTAACTTTGCTGGTCACTTCTACCCACACGTCCGCGTAACTGATGTAAAGTTGATAATCCAAAGCGATCCGCATCATAAATCATCATAAAAGTTGCATTCGGTACATTAACACCTACTTCAACAACAGTAGTAGAAACTAAAACATCTATCTCATGATTGCTAAACTTTTGCATGACTTCATCTTTTTCATCGGCAGACAACTTACCATGCAATAACCCTACACGGGAAACACCATAATACTGTTGTAAAGACTCGTACAATGCGACAACATTTTGAACATCTTCGAGATGCTCAGAACTTTCTATAAGCGGGCAAATGACATATGCTTGACGACCTTTTTTCAACTCTGAGGTCATTTGCATCAAAACATTATCGTATTGCTCGTGCTTTGCCCAAGTAGTAATGATAGGTTTACGACCTTTTGGTAATTGTTTAATTGAAGACACATCCATCTCACCAAAAACTGATATTGCTAGTGTTCTTGGTATCGGGGTTGCTGTCATAAATAACACATTCGTCATTGCACCTTTTTCTCTTAAAAGCTGGCGTTGATTCACACCAAATCGATGTTGTTCATCTGTAATTACTAAACCAACATTATGGAAAATTACATCATCTTGAATCAATGCATGGGTTCCAATTAAACAATCAATCGTACCATTTTCAAGTTGTTCTAAAAGTATTTTTCGTTTCTTACCTTTTACTGACCCAGTTAACAATGCAACGTTCATAGAATCTCCAAATAAAGCCATTAAACTTTCAGCATGTTGCTCTGCTAAAATTTCAGTTGGTACCATCAATGCTGATTGATAACCAGCCGTTTTTAACGCATACATACAAATTGCAGCAACTACTGTTTTTCCTGAACCTACATCACCTTGAAGTAATCGATGCATACGTATTGGTGCTTTTAAATCTCTAAAAATTTCATTAACACTGGATTTCTGTGCTTCAGTTAGTTCAAAAGGTAAACAATCAATAAATGATTTAACTTGGTCTAAGTCATAATCAATTTCAATTGCTTCGTCAGATGACTTTTCTAATCTATTTAGCCATTGCATACGTAATTCGAATAAAAACAGTTCAGTAAATGCATAGGTTCTACGAGCACGTAATAAATCCTCTTTACTTTTAGGATGATGTAACGTGTTCAAAGTAAAGTCCAAGGTCTCTAATTTATATTTTTCTCTTAGTTCATCAGTTAACCATTCATGAATTGTCACATCATTTAATGCTTGTCTAATTTGGTCTCGTATTTGCTTTTGTTTAATACCTTCCTTAATACGATAGACTGGTTCTAATTGAACATCTGCGTTTTCTTGATTTTGTGTACCTTGTGAATTAAAGAAAACCCTATTACCAGTAATTTCCTGTTTAACCCTATTCCACTTACCTTTAACAGTTATAGTTTGATTTAATTCGATTTTCTTTTTTAAATACGGTTGGTTGAAAAAAATACATTTGACAGCAATATTATTTACCATTAAATGAACAGTTAATTTTGATTTATTTCTTCCAAAAAATGCAACTACTGGAGCTGTATATACTTGTCCTTCTATCGTAACGTTAGATTGATCTTCTGCTTGATTCAAATCAATCACTGTATTATCTTCATATCTGGTTGGCAAATAAAGAACAAGATCTTCCACTGTATGAATATTTAATTGTTGCAATACTTCTATTTTCTTAGGACCTATACCTTTTAATTGTAAAAGAGAATATGGACTTTCTATTAAGTTTACTTTCGCCAAAATAAATCACCTATGTTTTATTTGATTTTACGTATCATTTAGTATGTTATTTATTTTATCATGACTAAGTTGAACATGACATTGTTAGCAACTCGAGAATGATACTTTTAACCCGCTATCTCACTAAAATAGAAAAATAAAAAACTACCAACTGATGATTTATCATTGGTAGTTTTTTATTTTAAATTTTTATTCTACTGAAAAGAAATATTGATAAATTGGTTGTCCACCTTCATGAACTTCCACTTCTACATCTGGATATTGCTCTTCGATCCAGTTTATCATGTTATCTGTAACTGCTTGCTCTGCATCTTGACCAATAATCACAGTAAATATTTCACTATCTTCTGCTAACATCTCAATTAACAACTCAGTAACCGTTGTTAATTGATCACTTTGGCTGCTTACAATCTTATCTTCAATCAAGCCCATAAAGGCGTCTTTTTTAATCTCAACGCCATCAATTTTCGTATCACGAACAGCGTACGTTAATGAACCAGATTTAACGTTATTTACTGAATCAGCCATTTGCGCTTTATTTTCTTCAAGTGTTGCGTCCACATCATATTGGAATAGTGCGCTTATACCTTGAGGAATAGATTTCGTTGGAATAACAACTGCTTCTGCATCAACAATACTCGCTGCTTGTTCACTTGCCATTAAGATATTTTTATTATTCGGTAAAATAATTGCACGTTTACATTTTGATTGTTCAATGACTTTAACGATATCTTCTGTAGAAGGATTCATCGTTTGTCCACCACTAATGATATGTGTGGCACCCATTGATTTAAATATCTCTGAAATACCTTCACCCATAGAAATAGTAATAATTGCTGTTTCAACCGTTTCCATTTTCGGTTTAGCTGTGTGCTGTTCTTTTCGAATCACTTCACGGTGCTGTTCTCTCATATTTTCAACCTTAAGTTTAATTAATTCACCATATTGTTGACCATAATTAAACACTTTACCTGGATATTCGGTATGCACGTGAACTTTCACAATTTCTTCATCATTAATGACTAATAAAGAATCACCAAATTGACTCATATCTTGCCTGAATTCTTGTTCATCAAAGGCTTTTTTATTCTTTCCAAAACGAACCATCATTTCAGTACAATAGCCATAAATAATATCTTCAGTATTAATTACACCATGGAAATCATGTTCATCATGTACAAATTCATCTTTATCTAGCTTTGCAACTTTGGCTTCAACTTTTTCACCTTTAAGCGCTTTTAAGAATCCTTCGTAAACGCATAACAAACCTTTACCACCACTATCAACAACACCAACTTCTTTAAGTACAGCTAATAAGTTTGGTGTGTTTTCAAGTGATTCATTGGCTTTTACAATAATGTACTCCATTAATTCTATACAATCTTCAGTATTATTTGCTTTTTCTACTGCAGCTTGCGCAGCATCTTTTGCAACTGTAAGTATTGTACCTTCAACTGGTTTCATAACAGCTTTATATGCCGTTTCAACACCAGCTTGAAAACTTTCAGCTAACAATTTTGAATTAATTTCAGATTCACTTTCAATATTTTTACAAAATCCTCTGAATAATTGTGACAAGATGACACCAGAGTTACCTCTTGCACCCATTAGTAAACCTTTCGAGAATGTTTTACCTAATTCGCCGATATTTTTCGACAAATTATTCTCTACTTCTTCGCGACCTGAAGTCATAGTAAGATTCATATTTGTTCCTGTATCACCATCTGGCACTGGATACACATTCAAAGAATCTACCAAATCTGCATTGTTAGATAAATTTTGTGCCCCTTGTATAATCATATCGGCAAATAATTTACCATTAATTTTGCTAATCATTTCAAGTTGTCCTCCTAAGCTTTCTTGCCTGTATTATTCACACGTACACCTTGTACATATATATTGATTGAATTTACTGATACATTAAGTGATTTTTCCAAAGTATATTTCACTGTTGATTGTACATTATTGGCAACTTCAGATATTTTCACACCGTAACTTACAATAATGTACATATCTATATCCACTACACCATTATTTTCAGTTACTTTGATGCCTTTAGCATAATTTTCATGTCCTAGTATTTCCGCAATACCATCTCTAACTTGTTGTCTAGATGCCATACCTACAATACCATAACATTCAACGGCCTTTCCACCTACAACCGAAGCAATCACTTCGTTTGAAATATCAATTTTACCGTAATCATTTGAAATCTCTAATGTCATATCTTTGTCCCTCCTAAATTTCAAAGTTTATTATTCGTTTTCCCTAATCACTTTTAAAATTTTACCACTTAGTGTAGTCATAAACGCTTTAAGTTTCATTGATTATTTTTATAAAATATCAATGGTACAACTTATCAGAATGACTTACGCTTAAATCACCTATTATATTTTGAGTAAACTGAATTTACACTCATGACGATTATCTATAGGCGTTTTCTTTTAATAGATGTAGTATCATTAAATAAAAAGTTTAAATGTTTCATTCACTTATTTCTCTAAAATATCATACTACATAACTTCACAGTCTACAATTATATCACAAAACTCAGTATTTTTGACTTTTATGTGAAAATTATTCATTGTTTTTCAAATGAAACTATGCTATCTTAGTTAAGTATATAAGTAGTTATGTGTATTTATATTTATTAAAGGAGGTACTCATATGGGTAAACAATGTTTCGTAACAGGTCGTAAAGCTTCGACTGGTAACAGACGTTCACACGCTTTAAACTCTACTAAACGTAGATGGAACGCTAATCTTCAAAAAGTTAGAATCCTAGTTGACGGTAAACCTAAAAAAGTTTGGGTTTCTGCACGTGCTTTAAAATCTGGTAAAGTAACTAGAGTTTAATAAATATATTGCACATAAAAAATGTGACCTTATGTGGAGGATGCATTTACTTAAGAACTAAGAGCTCAACCTCTTAGTTCTTTTTTTGTTACAAAACAATACATAATGGTTCATAGTGAAATTCGAAATATCAATATAATTTGGTTAAAACGTTTAATAATGGTTCTCTGTCAAATTGGACTTATGGGTTCAATATCGATTTTGGCACATTAATCAATGTACTAGGACCTACAATTTTCCTTTCAATAATAAATCACGCCATAATCTTCATTAATTACAGCGTGATTCATCTATTATTATGCTATAAATTCTATACTATAAACGTCACTTTATTAGATACCTCATGCACTTTATTAAAAATCTTCACAAATTTGTATATACTCAATTTAAATCTGTACTTCTAATTTGCAAAATCAACCCATCGTGTACAGTTACTTTCGCTTGCAAAGACTCAATTTCATTTGAAATAGTTAAAGTAGAACCTATATTAAGCATTTGTCTAGCTAAATTATATTTAAAACCTGCTAGAGAAAGTTCTACATCATCAGTCATCGGTATAAATGAAATGTACGGATAACTCTTATCTTTTTCAACTGTATGTTGACCTTTAGGCAATAATTCAATTTTATTTTGTTGATCGATAACTTCTATATGAACATCATGTTTATAATATGCTTTTTTCAATAATAACTGAATTGCCCCAAAAAAGTGATCTAATCGTCCGCCTGTTGCACCATAAATTGTAATACTATCAAATCCAAGTGCAACAGCTTTATCAACCGCTAAAGCTAAATCCGTATCAGCTTTTTCAGCTTGAACAGGTTTGATTTGTAACTGTTCTGTTAGAAGTTGGCGTTCTTCTTTACTGACTGAATCAAAGTCTCCTACTGAGAAAAAAGGGATAATTTGATGCTTCAATAAAATCAAAGCACCTCTATCAACGCCGCCCCATTTACCTTCATTACTTTTGGCCCAAATATCTTGCGGCAAGTGTCGATCAGAACATAATAAATTTATATGCATATACACTCAACCTTTCAATGCTTGTGTGACTTTTTTATAATCCTCTTGTTTAAAGAAAAATGAACCTGTTACTAGCATTGTAGCACCATTTTCAACACATACTTTCGCAGTATCGGTATTTACGCCTCCATCAACTTCAATATCAAAGTTTAATTGACGTTCCATTTTAATAGCATTAAGACCCGCTATTTTTTCTACGCATTGATCAATAAATGATTGACCACCAAACCCTGGGTTAACTGTCATCACCAGTACATAATCAACAATGTCTAAAATAGGTTCAATTTGTGATATTGGTGTACCAGGATTAATTACTACACCAGCTTTTTTATCTAAATGTTTAATCATTTGAATAGCACGATGGATATGAGGCGTTGATTCGACATGAATTGAAATCATATCGGCACCATGTTCTGCAAATGATGCAATATACTTTTCTGGATTTTCAATCATCAAATGTACGTCTATAGGTAATGTTGTGCCTTTTCTTACTGCATCTAATATTGGTAAACCAATAGATATATTAGGCACAAATTGACCATCCATAACATCAAAATGAACCCCGTCGACACCTGCTTCTTCAAGTCGTTTTAATTCATGTTGTAAAACCAAAAAATCAACAGATAATAATGATGGATATAGTTTTGTCATTTAATATCTAACCTTTCTATTTGAAATTTCATTAAATAGTTGTAAATAATGGTCGTATCTAAATTGCGCAATATTCCCTATCTCTAATTGATGCTTAACATTACAATTAGGTTCTTTGATATGATTACAATTTCTAAACTTACATGTTTCACCATATCGATTTAATTCAAGAAAATAATCTTTTATTTCATCTTTATCTATATGATCAAAATCTAAAGCACTGAATCCAGGTGTGTCTGCAATATAACCGTTTTGACGTTCGAATAGTTCGACATGTCTTGTAGTATGCTTTCCTCGATTTAATGATTTTGATATATCATTTGTCTCAAGATTAAGTTCTGGACGATAATGATTTAAGAAAGTGGACTTACCGACACCTGATTGACCACTAAGTACTATAAGTCCAGCTGGCCAAGCTTCTACAATTTTTTTCCGATCATCATCATTTCCAATAAATTCAGTCTCATAGCCAATATTTTCATATATTTTCAACAACTCATTAATTTCGAGCTGCTTTTCAATTGGTGTTTTATCTTTTTTTGTCACCAAAATTCTCGCATTTAACTGATACGAATGTGCAATAACTAAAAATCGATCTAATAATTGCGTTGAAAAATTTGGCTCGACAGCACTCATTACAATTACTAGTGTATCTATATTACTTACAGGTGGTCTTTTCAACTCATTTTTCCGCTCATACACTTGATGAATATAGCCTTCGTTAATGTTTTGTACATCAAATTCCACTATATCTCCAACTACCGGTGAAAATTTTTTCTTTCTAAATAATCCTCGTGGTTTTGTATTGAAACGTTCGCCATTAACGTCTACTTGATATACCCCACTAATTGATTTCACTATTCGACCTGTCTTCAAAATGGCACCTCTCGATTAATTTTACTGCATTTATTATATCAAAGACTGGAAAATTAATATATAAATGATCATTTCAAATGATATAAATATTGCGGGAGTGAAACAGAATTCATAGACAATGCTCACCTGTATATGATGACATGAAGCATTTTAAAACTACCGCAATCTCAATATAAAAATACCGAGACTTCTAAATAGAAACCTCGGTACATTTACTTCAATTATATTTAAATATCATCATAGCTGACTTCTTTTTCAGCTACAGTTTTACCGTCTACTTTAACAATATAACTTGCTGTTTTTCCTTTTTCAATTCTTAAAGGAATGTCTATACGTTGATCACTAGTAATGTCGAAACTACCTTTTTCAGTTGAACCGTCATTATCTTTATCTTTAATATAAACTTTAACTTTTTGTGACTTATCATTTTTACCAGTGTATGGTACATCTACCGATTCAGTTGTCGTTTTGACATCTGATGAGTCGCTTTTTTTACCTTTAGAAACAACAAACGAAATCGTTGACCCCTCATCTACTGATTTCCCTTTTGGAGATTGAGAAATTACATCACCCTCATCAATATCGTCGCTATACTCTTCTTTACTTTCAACTTTAAATCCTTTTTCTTCTAAGGCTTTTTTAGCTTTGCTAAAGGATTTATGTTCAAAGTCTTCTACATAAACTTGCTTAATGCCTAAAGATTCATATAGTTTAATATTAGAATCATGAATAGCGATTTCAGTATTTGCGGTTACACTTTGATTTGCAATGTATCCTTTTGGTGCTTGATTATTATATACTTTTTCAATCGTAACATCTTTAAGACCTAACGATTTTAATTTCTGTAAGGCTTCCTCCTTAGGTAAACCAATGACATTTGGCATTTTAACCTTTTCAGGGCCTTTTGATATAACAACATCAACACTGTCACCACGTTCAACACGTTCACCTGTATTAGGGGTTGTCTTAATAATTTCATTTTCAGGATATTTATCACTATAACTTCTAGAAATTTTACCTAATTTCAGATTATTTTTATTGAATATTTGCTCTGCTTCTTTTACAGATTTCCCGATTACATCAGGTGTCTCTTCGTATTTATTACCAAACATTGCCATTGCCACAAAAGAAACAAGTGCAATCATTAACAACGAAAAGATTAGTGATAAGAGCACAATCTTTCGTGTTGATTTCTTTTTAGGTTTTGGTTCATACAACATACCTTCTGGCTTTTGGAATTGCTGATGATGAGCAGGCCCATTTACAATAGGTACTTGCGTCGTTTCACGTTTAGGTTGATTCGACTTATGTTCACTAATATGCTTTGCTAGATCTTCTTTTTTCAAAGGTACCGCTATCGTTTTCATTTTATCGAGTTCATAGACGTCTTCATTCGCTCGATTTTCATGTAAAACACTACTCAAATCATCTTTCATTTCTTGAATTGTTTTGTAACGATTCGCTTTGTCTTTTTCTGTAGCGCGTAAAATGACATTACTTAAAGATTGCGGAATATCCTTACGTACATCTGTTGTCACATTTGGCACAGAATCCTGAATATGTTTAATCGCAATGCTAACTGCAGTTTCTCCATTAAATGGTGGTTCACCAACAAGCATTTCATATAACACAATACCTATAGAATAAATATCTGTACATTCATCCGTTGCCTCACCTTTTGCTTGTTCTGGCGAAAAGTACTGCACAGTACCTAACACATGATTAGTCTGAGTTAAAGACGTCTCACTTAAAGCTTTAGCAATTCCAAAATCAAATATTTTCAACGTTTTATTGCTGTCAATTAATATATTTTGTGGCTTAATATCTCTATGTACAATACGCATATCATGTGCATGTTTAATGCCATCCAATATTTGATTCGTAAAATTAATCGCCGTGTCAACACTTAATGGCCCATGACTTTCTATATACTCAGACAAAGTCGGACCTTCAATATATTCCATTACTAAGTAGTAACAGTCATCTTCTTCATCAACATCGATCATACTTACTATATTTTGATGTGATAGCTGTGATGAGTTATGTACTTCTCGTTCAAAACGTTTTAATGTTTCTTCTTTTTCTCTAGGTGGTATAAAAATCGCCTTAATTGCAACTTTAATGTTAAGTATCGTATCTTCTGCAAGATAAACGGTACTCATGCCACCGCCGCCAAGCTTATCTACAATTTTATATCGTTCATTTATTATTTTACCTATCATACTTTATCACCTTCAATAGCCGCGAGTATGAAAGTAACGTTATCTTTCGAATGGTTATCTAATGCCAATTGCATTAATTGATCACCATGACCTTCTATTGTACCTTCTTTTACTAACAAACGCTTAATTTCATTGTCTTTAACATAATCAGTTAATCCATCTGAATTTAATAATAAATAATCATAAAAATTTAATCGCTTAATAAACAAATCTGGACTCACACGTTTATCTGTGCCCATCACCTTCGTAATAATATTACGTTGTGGATGTGTAAATGCTTCTTCCGGCGTAATTTGACCCGTTAAAACAAGATGATTAACAAATGAGTGATCACTAGTAATTTGTTCAATTTGTCGACTATTAATAACATAGGCTCTAGAATCACCGACATTTGCTATCACAACTGATTTTTCAAAAACAAGTGCACAAACACATGTTGTACCCATACCTTTATATTCTGCATTTTCTTGTGCATAGTGATATAACTGAAAATTTATATCTTTTATATTATTACGCAACCAATTTTCAGCTTGATGTTCTTCTATAAGATTTTCCGCTTCAAAACGGGATTTCAACTCATCTGTAACAAATTTACTTGCAACTTCTCCTGCTTTATGGCCGCCCATACCATCACACAGAACTAAAAGTTGTTGATTAGTTTGATTATAAAAAATACCACCCGCATCTTCATTCTTATCTCTATGTTGTCCAGTATCAGTAAAAAATTGTGCCTCTAGCATTTGTCTTTACCTCGTTTCTACTTGTCGTTCCTTTGCTCTTAATTGACCACAAGCTGCGTCAATATCTGAACCTTGTTCACGACGTATTGTGGCATTAATTCCTAGTCTCTTTAATTCTTTTTCAAATTTAAAGATATCATTTTTAGCTGTTTTTACATAATTTCTTTCTGGAACATGGTTGACAGGAATTAAGTTAACATGGCAGTTTAAGCCTTTTATTAAATGTGCTAATTCTCTTGCATGTTCTAGTTGGTCATTCACACCACCAAACAGACCATATTCAAAAGTAACACGACGATTTGTTTTTTCTTGATAATATTGAATTGCTTCGATTAACTTCTCAACATTATATGCACGGTTAATTGGCATCAAGCGTGATCGCACTTCATCTTTTGCGGCGTGTAAGCTTACAGCAAAATTAATTTGGATATCTTCATCCGCAAAGTCATATATTCTAGGAATGATACCTGATGTTGATATTGTAATGTGACGTGCACCAATATTTAAACTGTTATCATCATTGACGATTCTTAAAAAGTCCATCATTTCATCATAATTTTCAAATGGTTCACCGATACCCATTATGACAATTTGAGATACGCGCTCTTCTGTAGCATCAAGGGCTTTTTGAACTGTTAAAACTTGTGAAACAATTTCGCCAGCTTCAAGGTTTCTTTTTAAACCGCCAAGTGTAGAAGCACAAAACGTACATCCGATACGACAACCTACTTGTGTCGTTACACATACTGAATTTCCATAATCATGTCTCATTAAAACAGTTTCAATTGTATAGCCATCTTGTAATTCAAATAAAAATTTAATTGTACCGTCTTTACTTTCTTGTTTTACTACAGTTGTTAAAGTTGTAACAGTAAAGTTATCTTTTAAAAGCTGTCGTAAGCCTTTCGATAAGTTCGTCATTTCATCAATCGAATCTACTCTTTTTTGATATAACCATTCAAAAATCTGTTTCGCTCGAAATTTTTGTTGACCTTGTTCAACGAGCCAGTTTTGCATTTCGTCAAATCGCAATGAATATATTGATTGCTTGTCAAAATTTGGAAGAAATTTATTCTTCTTTTTCTTTTCAGCAGTTATCATTCCTAATTGTCCTTTCTTTTTATCTTAGTGATAAAGAATCCATCTGAATTAAAGTCTTGCGGCATGATTTGTAACGTTTTGACCAACTCTCCAGTTATCGGATGTTGAAACGGTTCAAATTCGAAGTTTTTATTATTTTTCAAAAACGTATAAATCACGTTTTCATTTTCTAGTTGCTCAATTGTACATGTTGAATAGATGATTTCGCCACCTATTTTTACATTGTTTTTTACATTTTCCAATATTTCAAGCTGTAAATCAACTAGTGACTCAATATGTTGTTTGCTTTGAGTATATTTAATCTCTGGCTTGTGTCTCATAACACCTAATCCGCTACATGGTGCATCAACAAGTATCTTATCGTATGTTTTATCATAAGGTTTTGTCGCATCATGTTGAAAAGCTTTAATATTTGTTAATCGTAATTTTTTTATATTAAAATTAATTAAGTCTATTTTGTGATCATGTATATCTGAAGCGTCAACTTGCCCTTCCGGCATTAAAACTTCAGCAATGTGACAAGCCTTACCGCCAGGTGCACTACATGCATCTAATACGTGATCATGTCGGTCTACATTCATAATGTGCGCAACAAACATTGAGCTTTTATCTTGAATTGAAACGAATCCATCTTTAAATGAACGAGAATGAATAATTGGTTGTCCTCCTATATGGAGACAATAAGGTAAGTCATGATCTTTTTCAACGTTATAACCTTCGTCTTGCAACTTTTCAATAATATCATCTAATGATGCTCGCGTCAGGTTGGCACGCACAGTTGTTGATGTCGTTTCTAAAAATGACTGTAAAATTGTTTCAGTTTCTTCGAGACCAAAATGTGTTGCCCAATGATCTATAATCCACTTCGGCATACTATACTCGATTGCCATTCTTTTTTTAGGATCTGCAATTTCATTAAAATCAGGTAAGTCACTACGCATCATTGTTCGTAAAATGCCATTTACGACATTTCCGTTGTGATAGCCACCTCGTTCTTTTGCTATTTCAACTGCTTCATTAATGATGGCGTGATTTGGAACTTTATCTAAATAAACATATTGATAAATACTCATCCATAATAATTGCCTAACCCATGCCTTAATCTTTGTTTTCACAAAAGGCTTTAAATAAAAATCTAACGTATATTTTCTTTTAACGGTTCCGTAGACAATTTCTGTAAATAAAGCTTTATCCATTACATTTAATTCATTTTCTGACAACACTTCATTGATACGCAAGTTACTATACGCACCTTCATTTAATATATCTTGAATCGTGTCAAAAGCAAGACTTCTCACGTTTTCTATCATATAAGTTTCTTCCCTACTA
This sequence comes from Staphylococcus sp. SA22, assembly GCF_054165785.1. Classification (NCBI taxonomy): domain Bacteria; kingdom Bacillati; phylum Bacillota; class Bacilli; order Caryophanales; family Staphylococcaceae; genus Staphylococcus; species Staphylococcus sp. SA22. The sequence goes on from NZ_JBSZQY010000001.1 coordinate 428,637, forward strand.
GTGTGTTTTGCGCACCACTTAAATAATTGGCAGCTAACATTCTCTTTTTCCCAGCCAATTGCATATCTTTAATTGCAACAGCTTCATTATCATTTGTAGCAACAATAATGGCTTTTTTAGTCGTTTCTATAATTGTTCCGGGCTCGTTTATCTTATTAGTCTCAACGAGTTCAGCATCGTATATTTTCAAGTTAGTGTCATCCATAGTTGTATAAGCAACTGGCCATGGTGATAATCCTCGAATTTGATTAAACACTTGTCTTCCTGGTTTATTCCAGCTAATTCGCTCATCTTCGCGTCGAATATTGGAAGCAAATGTTGCTTGCGTATCATCTTGAGGTACACTTTCATTTGTGCCCACTATAATAGATGGTAAAGTTTCTTTTAATAAATCTGCCCCTAATACACTTAATTTATCATGCATCGTACCGACATTATCATTTTCTTCTATTTTAATTGCTTGTTGCGAAATAATATTACCCGCATCTAATTTTTTAACCATATACATAATTGTTATGCCGGTTTCTTGTTCACCATCGATAATTGCCTGATGAATTGGTGCACCACCTCTATACTTCGGTAACAATGATGCATGTACATTAATTGCGCCAAGTTTTGGTAATGCCAACAATGATTCAGGTAATAATTGTCCAAAAGCAGCAGTTACAATTAAATCTACATCTAATTGAAGCAATTGTTCTAATTCTTCTGATCCACTTAATTTTTCAGGCTGATATACAGGTAAATCATGTTTCATTGCAACTTTTTTAACTGGTGGTGGTGTCATAACACGTTTGCGTCCAACAGGTCGATCTGGTTGCGTTACGACTGCAATGACATCATGTTCTGCAATAAGCATTTCTAAAACAGTTGTTGAAAAGTCTGGTGTACCCATAAATATTATTTTAGTCATTTATAAAATATGCCTCCACTTCTTTATCTGTTAAAATACGGTCCGCACGTTCTGTAAAAGGGATACCGTTCATTTGATCTATAATATGCAAAATCATTCTTGCTACATCTTCATGTGCAGTTAGTTCAACTTTGTTCCCATTGACGTCATAACTTTCGACAACGATCATTTTACTTCTTGTCACTTCGCCGTAAACATTTGGCAATGTAATTGAACCTTCTAAGTCTGTTATCGTTTCATTTGATTGACTAATAATTTTCGGATTAACAAGTTGTAATAATCCTTCCATTTCCATATCAATGATTGCCACTTTCAATGACTGATTAATTTGAGGTGCACATAAGCCAGCAGCTTCTTGTGCATACATTGTATCTTCTAAATCTTGTAATAATCTTTTTAACGAATCATCAAATTTTATAACTGCTTGCGCTTTTTTCGTTAAAATAGGATGCGATGCTGGTACTAACTTTTTAATCGCCATAGCTCTTACTCCTCAATAAAATTCATCAAACCATTATAACGTAAATATATTAAAAATGCGACCTTACATCATAGAATGTATATTTTTCAATTTAAAGATTGTCATGTGATTCATTACGTATATTTCACACGTAAAATAATACAATGCAACTGAAGTGTAATCCTAAATTTATTGTAAGGATTGAATAACTGAAATTTAGATGATTGGGAATGCTTAAACTAGAATGTTTAAACTAAAAGTGGGTATAATAAACAGAGAAGCTAATGTCATTATAAGCAATTCAACTGGAGGGAAAGAAATGCAAGTAAACAAAGTTATTTATATTTTATTAGCATTGTTCTTAGGTAGTTTTGGTATTCATAAATTTTATGCCGGCAAAAATATGCAAGGTATTCTACACTTAATATTCTGTTGGACAGGTATCCCACACATTTTAGCAATTATTAGTGCAGTGATTACTGTTTTCAAACCTGCAGATGAACAAGGTAATGTCACTTTATAAATGGATAAAAATAAATCCCGATGACAATCATTTATTAATTGCGAATCATAGAGTTATAGTTATTACGAACTCTATATGATAAGCAGTAATGCTGATTGTTTATCGGGATTATTATTGCGATTATTTAATGTAGTACACTATTTATCAAGGTCCAATGAACGACTCGCTAATTTCTCTTTCATTTCTTTTGAAAGATTATTTAAAACAGAGTAATGCGCGTTCCCAAAATCTCTAGATGCATTTAAGTATGGCAAGGCAACTAATCCAATTATATGCGGATCTGGATGCTCTTTATCATGGTATAGCTGTGGTGAAACAGTTAAATAAGCTAGTTGTGGCATATCAACTTGTTCTTTCTCTGGATTAGTATCTTTATGATTCCCTCCCTTTGTTACGAAAGATACACTTGTAACTGGGACGCTTGATATTTCCATTTGAGCAACACTATATGGTACTGGTTTAGGATCTTTCAGATTAGAGAACATACTTAAATCATCAAGTTCTTCAACTTTATCTAGATTTACCGCATTCTTATTTGAATATGAATATGATCCAGGTTCAACTGATGCATAAATCAACTTTCCATCTTTATACTTCGTTAAAATTTCAGCATAAAAAACAGGTGTGTCTGAACCACCAATTTTTTTACCACTTTTATCTACATACCAATAGTTAACTTGTTTCAAACCATCATAAGTAGTAACTTCTTTACGTTTTACACCTTTTTTATTTTTAAAAAACTTATCAACATCTTCCATTGAAGCACCTTTAGACTCTTTTGTAAAATTATAATCTGCTAACTTCACTTGATTCATTAAAGATTTATAATCTTTCCACCCTTGCATACCTGTGCTATTCATAAATGTCTTTTCGGTTATAAATGGTTCTATCTTTTCTAAAACAGGTACTGCTTTAACTTTCGATATTTTTTCCTTATTTTTTTTATAGTGTGCAACTTCTGGGTCTTTCTCTTCTTCCGATTCTTTTTTTACAGTTTCTTGTTTTGATTCTTCTGATTTCTTTGATGATAATTTATGATTCCCACCAAACGAACAACCTGCTACGACTAAAAGCATAATTAAAAGTAAACATCCCAGTGTCTTTTTCATAAACTTTCTCCTCTTAAGTTATTTTGTTTGAATCAAATAAACATACATAAATTTAAAAAACTTATTTATATTGATATTTTACATTAACCATCAATATTTTTAAATACTTTAATTGATAATTTAAGGAAATTGTTTTGTCTAATAATTTAAGTAATTAAAACATAGATAGATATAAAATAGTTTATAACCATTAATTTATAAGCGTAAAATTTGCACTATTTCAATTTGCCATTAAAAAATAGTTTGCTTAATCATTAGTACTTTTGTTTATCAGTAAGTATGGTACTTACATTAAAATCAGAATTCATAAATGAAAATACTAATAAATCCCTAATCAAATCAAAATCACGTAAGTTATAAAGCCATATAAAAAGACAGAATATAAACTGCTAATTTAAATGGTTAACAGTTGTATATTCTGCCCTTTTTCTGCCCTTAAAGTAAATATTCAAAGACTGGTTCAAATACTCGTACATACTGAACTTGTTTCTAATAATTAGTAATGTTACATCATCATCTGTGGATCAATATCAATCTTCAATGCTAATTTTTCTTTTATAAATTTTTCATGGTAATAGTCATCTAAAAATTGAATGGCTTGTAATAATCCAGGTTCACTTTTATATTTCACTAAAATTTGGAATCTAAATTCATTGTTGATTCTCGCAAGTGCTGCCGGAGATGGACCTAGTACAAGCGCTTTTTCTGTTAAATGCTGTAATAAAATTTTATGAACATGCTGTGATGCTTCCATAACCTTCTTCATTTCTTTATGTGAGATTGTGAAATTAATCAAATAATAATACGGTGGATACTTTCCTAATTTACGATATTCCATTTCCTGACGATAAAATGTTAAATAATCATTTTTTTGAACATCCAATATTGAATAATGGTCTGGATTATACGTTTGAATGATGACTTGACCTGCCTTTTCATGACGACCAGCTCTACCAGCCACTTGCGTTAATAGTTGATAAGTACGTTCGCTCGCCCGAAAATCAGGTAAATTTAACATTGTATCTGCATTCAGCACACCAACTAAAGTAATGTTTGGATAATCTAATCCTTTCGCAATCATCTGAGTACCTAGTAAAATGTCACCGTTACCTTTTTCGAATTCAGTCAATAACTTTTCATGTGCACCTTTCTTTGAGGTTGTATCTACATCCATCCTAATTATGCGCGCATCTTCAAATTCTTGTTGCAATAGTTCTTCAACTTTTTGTGTTCCTATACCTACTTGTCGAATGTGTTCACTCTCACAATTTGGACATTGATTCGGTGGCGTCTCTTGGTAACCACAATAGTGACATTTTAATAAGTCTGTCGTTTTATGATACGTTAATGAAATGTCACAGTTTGGACATTGCGGTACATATCCACAATCTCGACATAACATAAATGATGCATAACCACGTCGATTTAAAAATAAAACAACTTGTTCCTGTCGATCTAATCTTAATTGTATGGCTTCACGTAAATCTTTTGAAAACATTGACCGATTACCTTCACTCAATTCTTCACGCATGTCTACTATATCAATTTCAGGTAAAGCTTGTTGGTTCACTCTGTTTGATAATGATAGCAAATGATAAACGCCTTTTTCAGCTCGTGCATAACTTTCAAGACATGGTGTTGCACTTCCTAAAATGACTGGGCAGTGATGATATTCACTTCGCCATTGGGCAATTTCTCTTGCGTGATATCTCGGATAATCTTCTTGCTTATATGTAGATTCATGTTCTTCATCAATGATGATTAACCCTAAATTTTTGAAAGGTGCGAACACACTTGACCTTGCACCAACACTTACTCTCGCACGACCATCCCTAATTTTTTGCCACTCATCATAACGTTCCCCATTAGATAAGCCAGAATGTAATACAGCAACGTCATCACCAAATCGACGTTTGAAGCGTAAAACCATTTGCGGTGTTAGAGCGATTTCAGGAACTAACATCATCGCCTGTTTTCCTTGGCTTAAAACATCTTCTATCGTTTGTAAATATACTTCTGTTTTACCTGATCCCGTCACACCATGAAGTAAAAATGTTTCTTGCTCTTGGCTTACAATTTTAGCTTTAATCGCTTCATATGCTTTATATTGGTCTTCTGTTAATTGCTGTTTTGATTCTTGTTCGAAAACACGATCTTTAAATGGGTCTCTTTCAACAACCGCGTCATATTTTTCAACATAACCTTTTTTGATAAGTCCATCTAAACTGGATTTTGAAAAGCCCATATCCTCAATATCAGTTAAAAATATTGTTTTATGTTGTTCTTCAGACAAGTAAGCATACAAATCGTATTGTTTAATAACTTTCTCCAACTTAGCTAATACTTCATCAGGATGATACCCTTCAATGACACGAACAGCACGCTTGGTTTTTTTAGTTATATTTTGTGTGAGAATCGTTTTTTCTTCAACGATATCATCTTTTAACAACTTCATAAGCAATTGAATATCATTATTTTTTTGCGCATCTTTATAATAATAGTAACCATGCTTATCAAATTTTTGTAATAAAGCTGAAGGTAGCTCTATGTCATCTTTCATCTTAAATGCTTTTTTATACTTCGCTTTAATAGCACTCGGAAGCATCACTTCTAGCATAGAAATACGTTTAATGACATGAGTTGAACCCATCCACTCACTTAAAGCTATTAATTCTGATGTTAATTCAGGTTGTATATCTTTCACTTCTATGATTTTTTTTAACTTCGAAACGTCAAGTTGTGCATCAGGTTCTGCTGTTACTTCCATTACATAACCTTGAATCGTTCTTGGTCCAAAAGGTACAATCACACGCACACCAGGTTGGATGACAGATTCGAGTTGTTCGGGAATTATATAATCAAATTTATAGTCAACGCTCTTCGACGCGACATCGACTATGACTTTCGCTATCATTATTGCCACCTAGTTTCTAGTTCATCTAAAATTTGTGCAGCTAATACTACTTTTTTTCCTTTCTTGATATTTACTTTTTCATTATTTTTAAAATGCATTGTCAATTCATTATCATCAGAACTAAATCCGATAGACATATCCCCAACATTATTTGAAATAATCACATCTGCATTTTTCTTGCGTAATTTTTGTTGTGCATAATTTTCAATATCTTCAGTCTCTGCTGCAAAGCCTATTAAATACTGTGATGTTTTATGTTCACCTAAATATTTAAGAATATCTTTAGTACGTTTAAAAGATACTGACAAATCACCATCCTGCTTTTTCATCTTATGTTCTAATACATCAACCGGTGTATAGTCAGATACTGCTGCTGCTTTTACAACAATATCTTGTTCTTCAAATCGGCTTGTCACTTGTTCAAACATTTCTTCAGCACTTTGAACATGAATAACTTCAATATCTTTTGGATCCTCTAGTGTTGTAGGACCCGCAACTAACGTCACGATAGCTCCTCGATTTCGTAATGCTTCAGCTATTGCATAACCCATTTTTCCAGAAGAACGATTGGATACAAATCTGACTGGATCGATAACTTCAATAGTTGGTCCAGCTGTGACCAATGCTCGTTTATCTTGAAATGAACTATTAGCTAAACGATTACTATTTTGAAAATGAGCATCAATAACAGAAACGATTTGAAGCGGTTCTTCCATACGTCCTTTAGCAACATAACCACATGCTAGAAATCCGCTTCCTGGTTCGATAAAATGATACCCATCTTCTTTTAAAATATTAATATTTTGCTGCGTACGTTTATTTTCATACATATGCACATTCATAGCAGGCGCAATAAATTTCGGTGTCTCTGTTGCTAGCAACGTTGATGTCACCAAATCATCAGCAATACCTACACTCAATTTTGCAATTGTATTTGCCGTTGCAGGTGCAACAATGATTGCATCTGCCCAATCACCTAATGCAATATGCTGTATTTCTGAAGGATTTTCTTCTATAAAAGTATCTGTATAAACAGCATTTCGACTTATTGCTTGAAATGCTAATGGTGTCACAAATTTTTGCGCGTGATTCGTTAACATAACGCGAACTTCATATCCAGATTGTGTTAACTTACTTGTCAAATCAATCGCTTTATATGCCGCAATGCCACCTGTAACGGCTAATAAAATTTTCTTCATATTCAATCTCCCTTAAATATCACTATGACATTTACGCTTTACATCATCATATGCGCACAAATGCTCATTACTTTTTTATAGATACAAATTTAGTATTATTATAACATCAATCATTGGATAAACTAAAAAAACACACCTACATAGGTGCGTTTGATTTGGATATGCCTTGACGTATTTGATGTACGTCTTGCTTCACATATTTTTAATGGTCGAAACTATTCTTTACCATAATAATCACTTGAAATAACAGGGCGAATTTTACCGTCAGCAATTTCTTCTAACGCTCTACCAACTGGTTTAAATGAATGATATTCACTTAATAATTCAGTTTCAGGTTGTTCATCAATTTCACACGCTCTTTTCGCTGCAGTTGTTGCAATTAAATACTTTGATTTAATTTGTGACGTTAATTGGTTTAATGGTGGATTTAACATTATTTTTTAGCCTCCAAAATCATTTTTCTATACTTAGCTTCTACGCGCTCTCTTTTTAAGTGCTCAGCTTCTACAATACATTGAATTCTATTCTTCGCAAGTTCTACTTCATCATTAACTACAACGTAATCGTATAAATTCATCATTTCGACTTCTTTACGTGCTTCGTTAATACGACTTTGTATTTTCTCATCAGATTCTGTTCCTCTACCTACTAATCGCTCTCTCAAGTGATCTAAACTTGGAGGTGCTAAGAAAATAAATAACGCATCTGGAAATTTCTTTCTAACTTGCTTTGCACCTTCTACTTCAATTTCTAAAAATACATCATGACCTTCGTCCATTGTATCTTTAACATATTGAACTGGTGTACCATAATAGTTGCCTACATATTCAGCATATTCTATAAATTGGTCATCTTTAATTAAAGCTTCAAACGCATCCCTAGTTTTAAAAAAGTAATCTACGCCATCAACTTCACCTTCACGCATTTGACGTGTTGTCATTGAAATAGAATACTTATATGATGTACTTGGATCTTCAAATATTCGTTTTCTAACAGTACCTTTACCTACTCCAGATGGTCCTGATAAAACGATTAACAATCCTTTTTCATTATCCATGCCTTACGACCTCTCTAAGCTAATCTTCTATTATTTAAATATGATATCACATTGTTCTTTATATTGTATAGCATATTTGAAATTGCATGCCATAATTTCTATTAGGTCTAACAATATCGTTATATTGCACGATTAATTTTAATTAAATAAATTGAATTGCGAACTTTTAGATAATGTAAAATGTGTGGCATAATGTATGATTCAATAACTATACCGAAAAGTTACAATCATGTTAAAATGAAACGAATGATATGAAGAAGGTGGAAGATAAATTATGGCTTATGATGGCTTATTTACAAAGAAAATGGTTGAGTCTTTACAATTTTTAACAACTGGACGCGTTCACAAAATCAATCAACCTGATAATGACACGATACTAATGGTTGTACGTCAAAATAGACAAAACCATCAATTGTTATTGTCAATCCATCCAAACTTTTCAAGATTACAATTGACTACAAAAAAATATGATAATCCATTTAATCCACCCATGTTTGCGCGTGTTTTTAGAAAACACTTAGAAGGTGGTATTATCGAATCGATTAAGCAAATTGGTAATGATCGTCGTATTGAAATCGATATAAAGAGTAAAGATGAAATTGGCGATACTATTTACCGTACTGTCATCCTGGAGATTATGGGTAAACATAGTAACTTAATTTTAGTAGATGAAAATCGCAAAATAATTGAAGGATTTAAACACTTAACACCAAATACGAATCACTATCGTACAGTAATGCCAGGTTTTAATTATGAAGCACCACCTACTCAGCACAAAATGAATCCGTATGATATTACAGGTGCAGAGGTGTTGAAATATATCGATTTTAACACAGGTAATATTGCTAAACAATTATTGAATCAGTTTGAAGGATTTAGCCCTTTAATTACGAATGAAATCGTTAATCGTCGTCAATTTATGACTTCATCAACATTACCAGAAGCATTCGATGAAGTAATGGCAGAAACCAAGTTACCACCTACTCCTATTTTTCATAAAAATCATGAAACAGGTAAAGAGGATTTCTATTTTATAAAGTTAAATCAATTTAATGATGATACAGTTACGTACGATTCATTAAATGATTTACTTGATCGTTTTTATGATGCGCGTGGCGAACGTGAACGCGTTAAACAACGTGCGAATGATTTAGTTCGATTTGTTCAACAGCAGTTGCACAAATATCAAAATAAATTAGCGAAGTTGATTGAAGAATATGAGCAGTCTAAAAATAAAGATACTGAACAGTTATATGGTGAATTGATCATTGCTAATATATATCGAATTAAGCAAGGCGATAAAGAAGTAACGGCATTGAATTATTATACGAATGAAGAAGTTGTCATTCCTTTAAATCCTACAAAATCCCCATCTGCAAATGCTCAATATTATTATAAACAATATAATCGTATGAAAACGAGAGAACGTGAATTACAACATCAAATTCAATTGACGAAAGACAATATAGATTATTTTTCAACAATCGAACAACAATTACATCATATTTCTGTCCATGACATTGATGAAATTAGAGATGAATTAGCAGAACAAGGCTTTATGAAACAGCGTAAAAATCAAACTAAGAAAAAGAAAGAGCAGATTCAATTACAACATTATGTATCAACTGATGGCGACGATATATATGTTGGCAAGAATAACAAGCAAAATGATTATTTAACAAATAAAAAAGCTAAAAAAACTCACACATGGTTACACACAAAAGATATTCCGGGTTCACATGTCGTTATATTTAATGATGCACCAAGTGATACGACAATCAAGGAAGCGGCTATGTTAGCAGGATATTTTTCAAAAGCTGGTAATTCTGGACAAATACCTGTTGATTACACGTTAATTAAAAATGTGCACAAACCATCAGGTGCAAAGCCTGGGTTTGTAACATATGACAATCAAAAAACTTTGTATGCTACACCTGATTATGAACATATTCAAAAAATGAAACAATCATAATCAAGTTGTCGACAAATAAACACCTCACCATAAGAAAGGCCTACTTTCTTTTGCGAGGTGTTTTTTTTAATTTAATGCGTTCATTGAAACGAAGTATCGTGTTTTTTAATAACGCATCATCATTTAAGTTACAAATTATCTTTGTGATTTTAAAAATGAGTGAAACTAAAATAATAAAGAACTACTATTGATTTATGGTTCTATAATAAATCGGACTGATGGAAAAAGTATTTTACTTTTCATCTGTCCGATTTTTTGATTTTGAATATAAAAAAAGCGCAATTATCCCTATAATTAAAAGTGCCTAAACAAATAACTAAAGGAGATAATGCGCCTATGAACAATGTTATACTAAATACCTTTGATTTGAAATATAAAAATATTATATTTGACGGTAAACTTGAGAAAATTAAGTATAAAGGGAAAAAGTGTTTCTTTATCATTCAACGCTGTACGAATCCTTTTACTCAGGTAATGCTAATTGAAAACTTACTCCAAACTTATCTTGAACCCAAGCAAACTCTCTGTATGGTGGCATATTCGTTTTTGGCATTAAAATGGCACCTTCATCTTTTAATCCATTAAATAGTCGTTCCATTTCAATAGTATCTTTTACTGTAACAAATAATGAAATCGCAGGATTCATTGGTAATTCTGTGCCACTATTAGCATCAATCGCCATGAATACTTGTCCATTTAATGTAAATATTGAGTGTTGTACAGTCCCAGGATCACCAGGTCCATTTTCACCATACTTAGCCATTGTTATAATCTCACTATCTTCAAATAAGCTTGTGTATAGTTTAACAGCTTCTTCAGCTTGGTTATTAAACATTAAAAATGTCGTAATTTTTGGAATATCCATGCTATGCCTCCTATAGATTGAACTTCTATAACTACTATTATCTTAACATAATTAAAATGACAAAAGCGCGTCGTACCGTTATTTGCACGAATGACAAATGTCTTATTAGCCTGTTGATTAAATCACATAGTTAACGATAAAAATTACGCAAGATTAAAAATATGATACATATGTTAATAAATGATACTTATCATAGGTATTAATGTTTTGACTTATTGTCAAATTTGATTACAATTAAAATTAAGTTAAAGGAGGGACGTTATGTTACATTATGTGATTCCAGTATTAGTCCTATTACTCGTATTCTTAATTGGTTGGATTTTAATAAAGTTAATTATCCGCTAATAATTTTTTTATATAATAAAAGCTATAGTGTTTGTAATATTCGGATGCGGTTAAGCAGCCCCTGATATTAAACACTATAGCTTTTTTGTTTTTAAATTTGTCCTTGTTTACGTAATATATCCTTTACATGTTTAAATAAATCATCATTATGATTTATAGTTGTTTTATTTTTTATATGCTTTTGCTTCGTTGAACTTTCGTCGACATCGTGACTACTAGATAGATTGGAATCATTTGAATGATTGATAAATTCGTTACAATGTTTTATCTTCCCATATAAATCATTAGATGTTTTGTCATTCATTTGTTGAATTCCTCCTTCTAGTGTCTATATTATGCTAAGTTGTCTCTCCATTCAACTAATGTTTGGATATCTTCACTAGAAATTTTACCTTCATTTTCAGCTACTTCAATTAATTCATTGTAATCACTTAAAGTGTAAAAAGGCAGTTGAATATTGCTAAATGTATCATCTGCTTTTTTCAAACCGTAAGTAAAGATAGCTACAACACCTAATACTTCTGCACCTGCTTGTTTTAAGGCTTCAACTGCTGTGACTGAAGATCCCCCTGTCGAAATTAAATCTTCTATCACAACTACTTTTTTACCTTCGCTTTTAGCACCTTCGATTTGATTTTGCTTACCATGACTTTTATTTGATGAACGAACATAATTCATTGGTAATTTTAATTTTTCAGCAATAAAAGCTGCATGTGGAATACCAGCTGTTGCAGTACCAGAAATAACTTCTACTTCAGGAAAGTGTTCTTTAATTAAGTTAATTAAACCATCGCGGATTGCGCCTCGAACTAAAGGATAACCTAACGTAACACGGTTATCACAGTAAATCGGTGATTTAATGCCTGAACTCCATGTATATAAATCATTTGGTGATAATGTTACAGCTTCAATATCTAATAATGATTTTGCAATTTCTTTAGCCATTATACTAACCAACTTTCTTTAATTTTATGATAACTTTCGACTGGATTGTCACTTTGTGTAATCGGTCTACCGACTACAATATGCGTCGAACCAAGCTGTCTTGCTTCTTCCGGTGTCGTAATACGGTGTTGGTCATCTTGAGATGCACCTTTAGGTCTAATGCCTGGTGTTACTTTTAAAAATGATGTACCTAACTTTTCAGTCAACATACGACTTTCAAGAGGTGAACAAACAACGCCATCTAAACCAGCTGCATTTGCTAACTTGGCATAATTTAAAACGGCCTCTTCAATCGATGTTTGTATATTTTGTTCGCGTCGTAACATGTCTTCTGTTGTTGACGTAAGCTGTGTTACTGCAATAATTTTTGTATGTTGATTATGTTTTCTTAATCCTTTAATGGCCTCAGACATCATTTTTACGCCACCAGCAGCATGAACATTTACCAGATCAACATTCAATTTAGCTAGTCCTTCCATCGCCTTACCAACTGTATTAGGAATATCATGCAGTTTTAAATCTAAAAATACATCATGGCCTCTTTCTTTTATCTCATTAATTAATTGAGGACCTTCTTGATAGAAAAGTTCCATACCTACTTTTACGAATAATGATTCATCAAATAAATCTAAAAATTGATTTACTTTTTCTTTTGATTCAAAATCTAATGCAATAATTGGTAAATCTTTCATCATATATGTCTCCCTTTACGTTAAGAAATTCATTAAAATAATGAGGCTGTAATATAAACTTCTTTAAGTAAATGGTTAATTACAGCCCCACCGATACAGTTTGATTGATTTACATTTGACGCATTGTAAATGTCATACTTTCAATTACATTTGTTAAGGCATTAGCTGTATCTAAAGATGTCAAACATGGAATACCATTTTCAACTGTAGTACGTCTAATTTGGAAGCCATCTCTTTCTACTTCTTTACCTTTAGTCATTGTATTTATAACGATTTGAACATCACCATTTTGAATACGTGTTAATAAATCATTTTCGCCACCAATTTTGCCTACTACTTCTGCAGGTATGTCATACTCAGCTAATTTATTAGCTGTTCCAGACGTTGCTAAAATTTTATAGCCAACTTCATTTAAGCGTTGTGCCAATTTAACAACTTCCTCTTTATCTTTGTCACTGACGGTCATTAATACTGTACCGTGATCTTTAACTTCAACACCACTACCTGTTAACCCTTTGAATAACGCCTTTTCTAATGTTGTATCTTTCCCCATTACTTCTCCTGTAGACTTCATTTCAGGTCCTAAAGTAATATCAACATTTTTCAATTTATTAAAACTAAATACCGGTGCTTTCACAAATACACCCTCAGCATATGGTTGAACCCCTTCTTGATAACCCATATCTGTTAGTTTTTCCCCAATGATTGCTCGCATAGCTAATTGTGCCATTGGAATATCAGTAATTTTACTTAAGAATGGTACCGTTCTACTAGAACGTGGATTTACTTCTAAAACATACACACCATCGTGAGCTATAACGAATTGAATGTTGATTAAGCCAATGATGTTTAAACCTTTAGCTAATTTTATAGTATAGTCCTCAAGTGTTGTTAACTCGTCTTCTGTCAAAGTTTGTGGCGGATATACAGCGATTGAGTCACCACTATGCACACCAGCACGTTCAATATGTTCCATGATTCCTGGAATAATGACTGTTTCTCCATCACAAATCGCATCAACTTCAATTTCTTTACCAGTTAAATATCTATCGACTAGTACCGGATGTTCCGGACTCGCTTTTACAGCCTGGGTCATATAGTTTTCTAACTCTTTGTCATTGTCTACAATTTCCATTGCGCGACCACCTAATACATAAGAAGGTCTTACTACAACCGGATATCCGATTTCTGCAGCATTCGCTAATGCTTCCTCAGGTGAGGTAGCTGTTTTCCCTTGTGGCTGTGGCACGTTAATTTTTCTTAATAGTGCTTCAAATTCTTTTCTATCTTCAGCACGATTTAGATTTTCTAGTGAAGTACCAAGTATTTTAACACCATGTTTAGCCAATTTGTCTGCTAAATTAATCGCTGTTTGTCCTCCAAATTGTACAACGACACCTTTAGGTTTTTCTAAATTAATGATATTCATCACATCTTCTTCAGTTAAAGGTTCAAAGTATAATTTGTCAGAAATTGAGAAGTCTGTTGATACTGTTTCTGGATTGTTATTCACAATTATCGCTTCGTACCCTGCTTTTTGAATTGCCCAAACGGCGTGAACTGTCGCATAGTCAAATTCTACACCTTGGCCGATTCGAATTGGTCCAGAGCCTAATACTAAGATTTTTTCTTTGTCAGTAATTATGGATTCATTTTCAGTTTCATATGTACCATAATAATATGGTGTTGAAGATTCAAATTCAGCTGCGCAAGTATCAACCATCTTGTAAACAGGTTTAATATCATTTTCCATACGCAATTGATATACTTCTTCTTCCGTCATATTAAAGCGATGCGCTATTGTTTTATCACTAAATCCATAATCTTTTGCATATTTAAGATATTCTAAATCACCTTGAAGCTCTTTTAATTGATGCTCAATATCAATAATGTTTTGGAACTTGTGTAAGAAGAAGTAATCTATCTGAGTCATATTATGAATTTCTTCTAATGTTGTGCCTCTTCTAATTGCTTCGCCGATGAAAAATAATCGTTCATCATCTTGGTGTGAAATACGTTCTTTAATATAATCAAGATCGAAGCTTTCACCATTTGGTAATCCTAAGTGATGCACACCATACTCAAGTGATCGAATTGCTTTTAACAATGATTCTTCGTAAGTTCGACCAATGGCCATAACTTCACCTGTTGCTTTCATTTGTGTGCCAAGCTCTCGTTCTCCTTTTTCAAATTTATCAAAAGGAAATCTTGGTATTTTTGAAATCACATAGTCTAAAGTTGGTTCAAACGCTGCATAAGATGTTCCTGTAATTGGATTTAACATTTCATCTAATGTTAGACCAACCGCGATTTTAGCTGCTAATTTTGCAATAGGATATCCTGTTGCTTTTGAAGCTAACGCTGATGAACGTGATACACGCGGATTTACTTCTATAATATAATAATCGAATGAATGCGGATCTAATGCTAATTGAACATTACAACCACCTTCGATACCTAAAGCTCGAATAACTTTTAATGAAACATCACGTAACATTTGATACTCAACATCTGATAATGTTTGGCTAGGAGCCACAACAATTGAATCGCCTGTATGAATACCAACTGGATCAATATTTTCCATGTTACATACAACGATGGCATTATCGTTTTTATCACGCATTACTTCGTATTCGATTTCTTTAAAACCTGCGATAGATTTTTCTAATAAACATTGAGTTGCTGGACTATAATGAAGACCATTTGAGACGATTTCATGTAATTCTTCATCATTATGACAAATACCGCCTCCGGTACCACCCATCGTAAATGCTGGTCTAACAATTAGCGGGTATCCCACTTGCTCTTTGAATTTAAAGGCTTGTTCTACTGTATTTACAATGTCACTCTCTGGCACAGGAACGTTTAAATCATTCATTAATGTTCTAAACATTTCACGGTCTTCTGCTTGTTGAATTGATGTTAGCTCAGTTCCTAATAATTGGACGTTATTATCTTGAAGCACACCACTTTCGTGTAGTTGAATCGCCATATTTAAACCTGTTTGACCACCTAAAGTTGGAAGTAAAGCGTCAGGTTGCTCTTTACGTATAATTCGCGCTATAAAATCATGAGTTAACGGTTCAATATATACTTTATCCGCAATTTCCTTATCAGTCATGATTGTCGCTGGATTTGAATTTACAAGAATAACTCGGTATCCCTCTTCTTTTAAAGCTAGACATGCTTGTGTTCCAGCATAATCAAATTCAGCTGCTTGACCTATGATAATTGGCCCAGACCCTATTACTAAAATTGTTTTGATATCATTACGTTTAGGCATTGATATGACGCTCCTTTTCCTTAAAATTAGTCATCATTGCTACAAAATCATCAAATAGATAGTTTGAATCTGACGGTCCTGGATTTGCTTCAGGATGGTATTGAACAGAAAATGCTGGTAATGTTTTATGTTTTAAACCTTCTACAGTACCATCATTTAATGCAAGATGAGTAACTTCTAAATCAGTACTTTTTAACGAATCTATATCTATTGCATATCCATGGTTTTGACTCGTAATATCAACTTTTCCAGTCTCTAAATTTTTAACTGGATGGTTCGCACCTCGATGACCAAACTTCATTTTAAATGAGCTTGCTCCTTGAGATAATGCAAAAAGTTGATGTCCTAGACAGATACCAAAGAACGGAATTTTCCCTAAAATTCCTTGAATCATTGGAATCGCACATTCTACAACTTCAGGATTACCTGGTCCGTTTGATAGCATAACGCCATCTGGAGCCATTGCTAAAATTTCTTCGGCAGTAGTTGTATATGGTACAACTGTGACGTTACAACCTCTGACGTTTAATTCTCGAACAATATTTTGCTTCTTACCAAAGTCTACAAGTACGACACTTAGATCCTTACCTGTCGAAACATACGGTGTTTTAGTCGAAACGATTTCTACTTCGTTTTTAGGTAATTCTACTTGTTGTAAATGTTTGACAAGTTGATCAATATCTTCTTTTCGATCAGTAAAACCAGCTTTTAACACACCGTGTTGTCGAATTTTACGCGTAATACTTCTTGTATCAACACCTGCAATCCCTGGAATTTGATGCAATTCTAAAACGTCATGAAGTGTCTTTTGTTGTCTAAAATTACTTGGATGCGCACTCGCTTCTTTCACTACAATACCGTTTAATGTAGGTACTAATGATTCAAAATCGTCTCTATTGATACCATAATTACCGATTAATGGATACGTAAAAGTAATGATCTGACCTGTATATGATGGATCTGAAATAGTTTCTTGATAACCTGTCATCGCTGTATTAAATACAATTTCTCCTACAGTTAAGTTATCAGATCCTAAACGGTAACCTTCGTAAAAAGAACCGTCTTCTAACACTAGATAACGTTTGCTTTGCATATTATTTATCCCCCTCAAATTTAACTTCGCCTTCAACCATTGTTAAGATCGGATTTCCATAAACTTTATAGCCGATAAATGGTGTATTATCTGCTTTTGATAAGAAATCTTCACCTTTAATTTCTTGTTCACTATCTAAATCAATGATTGTTAAATCTGCATAACCATTTTCTTTTAATGTGCCGTATTCTAAATTAAATGTCTCACATGGTTTAATTGTTAAGTAATCTACTAATTGTTGTAATGTCCAATCACCATTTTTTACAAAATGCGTATATAATAATGGGAATGCTGTTTCACTACCAACAATTCCGAATGGTGCTTTTTCCATTGGTTGTGCTTTTTCATCACGCGCATGTGGTGCATGGTCTGTTGCGATACAGTCAATTGTACCGTCTAGTAACCCTTCTAACAAAGCCTCTCTATCTTCAGTACTTCTCAATGGTGGATTCATTTTATAAATGGCATTGTTACCAGGAATATCATCTTCTGTTAACAATAAATGGTGTGGTGTAACTTCAGCTGTAACATGAATGCCTGCGCGTTTAGCATCACGAATGACTCTAACACTTTCTTTAGTAGAAACATGACATACATGATAATGACAACCTGCTGCTTCAGCTAATAGTACATCTCTTGCGATTTGAACAGATTCACAAATGTTTGGAATACCTGGTATACCTAACTCTTTACTGCGTTTCCCTTCATGCATTGCACCACCATAGATTAATGAATTATCTTCACAGTGTGCAACGATGGCTTTGTTTACTTTTGCAGCTTCAATCATGCCTTCATACATCATGCTTGCAGTTTGTACTCCTACACCGTCATCTGTAAACGCAAAGGCACCTTCTTTTACTAGTGCTGGGAAATCAACCAATTCTTTACCTAATTGACGTGTTGTAATTGAAGCATAAGGTAATACACGTACTTGAGCATTGTCATCGATTAATTTTTGTAAAGCTTCAAAATGTTCTACAGAATCTGGTACCGGTCTTGTGTTAGGCATTGGACATACAGTTGTAAATCCACCTCTAGCAGCAGCTTTAGTACCAGTTTCAATTGTCTCTTTATATTCACCACCAGGTTCGCGTAAATGAACATGAACATCGACAAATCCAGGTGACACAAAGTGACCTTTCGCATCTATGATGTCAACACCATTGCTTGGTTCAATTGCAGGTGCAATTTGTTTAATTACCTTACCATCAATTAAAATATCTGCTTGTTGTAATTCGCCATTTTGTAATACTTTACCGTTTTTAATTAATTTCATCATTTTCGTCCCCTTACCTATTTTAATAATTCATCAATGACTGCCATTCTTAAGTAAACGCCATTTTCCATTTGCTTAAAAATTCTTGATTTTGAAGCTTCTACTAAATCGCTTTGTATTTCTACTCCTCTATTCACAGGTGCCGGATGCATAACAATAGCATGTTCTTGTAATTTGTTATAGCGCACTTCATTTAAGCCATGCTTTTGATGATAATCATCTGCTGCAAATCTAGTTTCTTCTGCAAGACCATGTCTTTCATGTTGAATTCTTAATAACATAACTATATCTACTGTTTCTATAACATCATCTATATTTACATAAGGTGCTTCTAAAGAATCATCAATCCAAGCATTTGGGCTATTAAACATTACGTTTGCACCTAATGCTTTTAAACTATGGTAATTACTACGTGCGACACGTGAATTTTTAATGTCTCCACAAATCAATACATTCAAGCCTTCAAAATATCCATATTCTTCATATATCGTCATTAAATCAAGCAAACTTTGTGTTGGATGTTGTCCACTACCATCACCAGCATTCGCAATTGGGATGTTAATATTCGCTAATTTTTCATAGTAGTTATTAAACGGATGTCTAATGACTAATAAATCACAGCCAATACTTTCTAAAGTTTTACATGTGTCATATAAAGATTCACCTTTTGAAACAGATGATGTTGATGTTTCAAAGCTAATCGTTTTTAACCCTAGCTTAAGTTCTGCCATTTCAAAACTACATTTTGTTCGAGTAGAATTTTCAAAGAATAAATTTGCGACATATTTTCCTTCAAAGTTTGGTAGTTGACGTTCACCAGACTTAAATTGACTTGCCTTTTGGATAAGTTTGTATATTTGATCTGTAGATAAATGTTCCATTGATAATAAATGATTCATAAAAGCGCCCTCCTTAATTTGTAAATCTTAATTGTTTTGTTTTTTCTCTTTAGGTAAGATTAAGTTCAAAATAATTCCTGAAAGTGCAGCTAATGCCATCCCCTCAATTTGAAGGTTGATACCAATTTCTTTTAAGTTAAATACTAAATTACCGATACCTACAACTAAAATTACTGAAGCTATAACTAAATTTCGATTGTTCGCAAAATCTACTTTGCTTTCAACTAACATTCTTAAGCCACTTGCTGCAATAATACCGAAAAGTAATATAGATACTCCTCCCATAACTGGTGTAGGTATAGAAGAAATTAATGCAGTGAACTTACCAATGAATGCTAAAACAATTGCTATAACTGCTGCACCACCAATGACGTAAATACTGTATATTCTTGTAATCGCTAATACACCGATATTTTCACCATATGTTGTACTTGGTGGTCCACCAATAATACTGGCAAACATTGTAGAAACACCATCACCAATGATTGATTTATCAAGTCCTGGCTTTTCAAAGAAGTTTCTACCTACGATTTTATTCAGTACCATTTGGTGCCCAATATGTTCACTTACTGTTACGAACACAATCGGAATCATTACAAGTACAAGTCCTAAGTGAAATGAAGGTACATAATCTTTAAATGGCAGATAAATATGAGGGAAATCTATCCATTTTGCTGACATAATTGCATCAAATTTCACAATCCCCATAAAAATCGCTACCACATAACCTACGATAATACCTACAAGTACTGGAATTAAAGATAGGAATCCTTTAAAAAATCCTTGAACGGCTATTGTTACAAGCAAGGTTATCATTGCAACAATTAAGAAACTGATATTGTAACCTTTCATATCTCCAGGATTTTCATACATTGCCATATTGACTGCAGTAGGCGCTAAGCTTAAACCAATTACCATGATGACTGGTCCTACAACAACTGGTGGTAATAATTTCATTAACCATGCTGTCCCACTTAATTTGATTAGAATCCCAATGATGACGTACATAACACCACTCATGAATAATGCTACAAGCATGTCTCCTAAGCTATGCGTACTTATTCCCGTGATAATTGGTGTGATAAATGCAAAGCTAGATCCCAAGTATGCTGGTATTTGTGCCTTCGTTATTAAGATATAAAGTAATGTACCGATTCCCGAAGCTAGTAACGCTGCGGATATTGGTAATCCTGTTAAGAATGGTACTAGTACTGTTGCGCCAAACATCGCAAATAAATGTTGTAAGCTTAAAAATGCCCATTGCGCTGGTTGTGGTTTTTCATTTACATCTAGTACAGGTTTTACTGTTCGTTCAAACATTTCATCATTTTGCATAATATTCATTTCCTCCGATAATAAAAAAATCTCTTTACATCAGTATATGTAAAGAGACAAAAAGTGTGACAAGTTGCTACAAGTCATTTTCGTCCATAGAAATTGACTTATAGTTGTCGAACATGAGGGTATTATTAGATAAACAAGCATATGAAAACTTATTTATCATTCAACTCCCCCACCTTTTTCAGTCTCTCGTACTGAATTAAAAGGGGTATTATTTAATTATAACTGCATTTCTTTGATCCATTTCTTCTAAATAGACACTTACCGTTTCCTCTTTAGAAGTAGGTATATTTTTACCAACAAAATCTGCTCGAATTGGTAACTCACGATGTCCTCGATCAACCAAAGCAGCTAAACCAATTTTAATAGGTCTAGCATTTAGCAAAATAGCATCAAGTGAAGCACGAACCGTTCGACCAGTATACAGCACATCATCAATAATGATGACTACTTTATCTGTAATATCTGTGTCGATGTCTATTGCGTCTTTTGTCGTAAGTGATGACATGTGCTCTATATCATCTCTAAAGTATGTAATATCAATTGTTCCAGTAGGTATACGTTGTTGCTCAATTTGATGAATTTTATCTTGTATACGATTCGCTAAATATTCACCTCTTGTTTTGATACCTAAAAGAATTAAATTATCAGTACCTTTGTTATACTCCAAAATTTCATGAGCGATTCTCGTCACTGTACGTTGTATTGCGGCATCATCCATTATGATACGTTCAGACATATTCTCACCCTTTCAAAATTTAGAAACAAAAAACCTCATGTCTTTAATATCGACATGAGGTTTAGTATATACAATCAGCCTATTTACATAGAAGAATCGTAGTATTACTACTTATTCTTGCATATGTGAAAGTGTTATGATTCATTTTAGTATATATCTATATTTTCATGTCTTTGACGTCTCTCTGGACCCTCAATTAAAGACTCTTTATGTTGTACTTAAACTGTTATAAGGATAATACTAATCAGGCGCTTTGTCAATCTATATTGAAAAATTAACCGATCTCAGTAAAAATGTTAACCTTAATCTATTTTATAATGTGTTTTCATTTTAAAAAAACGAAAACGATAAATACTTATAGTTTACATAATAATGTTATCGTAATTATAGCACAACACAATTATGCATCTCTTTTTCGAATTGTATCTAATAAATCTTCAAAGTCTTGTGGTAATTCAGCATGTCTTTCAATATATTCACCTGTTACTGGATGTTCGAATCCAATAAGTCCAGCATGTAGAGCTTGACCACCAATATCCAATGTCTTTTTCGGTCCATACTTAGGATCACCAACTAATGGGAAGCCAATATATTTCATGTGCACACGGATTTGATGCGTACGTCCTGTTTCAAGTTGACATTCAACAAGCGTATAATCTTTAAAATGTTCTAGTACGTTAAAATGTGTCACTGCTTCCTTACCATCATCAACAACAGCCATAGATTGACGATCATTTTTGTTTCTACCAATTGGCGCATCGATTGTACCGTAATCATGAGGAATATTCCCGTGAACTAAAGCGATATATTTTCTTTTAACAGATTTATCCATTAATTGTTCTACAAGTCCACGATGAGCAATATCATTTTTAGCAACCATTAATAAACCAGAAGTATCCATATCTATACGGTGAACAATACCTGGACGAATTTCTCCATTAATACCCGACAAATTTTTAATTTGATACATTAAACCATTAACTAATGTATTGGTATAATGACCTGGTGATGGATGAACTACCATGCCTTTCGGTTTATATACAACTGCAACATCGTCATCTTCATAATAAATATCTAAATTTAAATTTTCAGGTAGAATATCAGCTTCAACCACTTCTTTTTCAGTGACAACTATATGATCATTAAGTTTCACTTTATAATTAGATTTAACAACTTTATCGTTTGCAACGACTAAACCTGCTTTAATCCAATCTTGTATCTGGTTACGAGACCAATCACTATTTAATTCAGGCAGCAACTTATCTACACGCATACCTGTTTGTTCTTTATCTGTAATGTTAAATTCATAAGTCTCCATTACTTAACCTCCTTCTCCTTTTTATTGGAAGTATCCTTTAATAAGGCAATAATAATTAATATTACACCAATTGTTAAACTTGAATCTGCGATATTAAATATTGGAAAATCATAACCAAAAATATTTGTATCAATAAAGTCAACAACTTCTCCTGTTAAAACTCTATCAATAAAGTTTCCAAGTGCACCTGCAAAAAGTAAACTAATAGCAACTTGCATAAACAAATTATATTGAGCATCTTTAATAAAGAAATATACTAAGGCTATTAATATAATAATGGTAATAATAAAGAAAAATGTCATTTTTCCACTCAATATTCCCCATGCAGCACCATTATTTCGATGTGATGTTATGTTTAAAAAGTGCGGTATCACTTCAAATGAATCTCCAATTTTCATTGTAGTAGCTATAATATATTTAGTAACTTGGTCAAATATAACGACAAATACTGCTATTAAAATGGAAGTGCCAATAAAATATTTTTTGTGCATTTTCGTTCCTCCAATCAATCGTCCATAAGACAACTCTTTATATTATAGCTTACACCTGCTAATAAAAAAAGTAAGCATATTACATTAAATCTAATGTTACTAACTCAATACTTGATAAACTACTATGTTTTGACATTAAATATGAACTTAATTATTCATTTATCATATTTAAGATGACATTAAAAATTAGGAAACAGGCTGGGACATAAATCCCTAAAAACAGGCTGGGACATAAATCCCTAAAAACAGGCTGGGACATAAATCCCTAAAAAACAGCAGTAAGATAATTTTCAATTAGAAAATATCTTACTGCTGTTCTCTATTTATACAATACTTCGTATTGAATGGCTTCGCTTTCCTAGGGTGCCGTCTCAGCCTCGGTCTTCGACTGGCACTGCTCCCTCAGGAGTCTCGCCATTAATACTACGTATTAACATGTAATTTTACTTTGAAATACTTTAAAAAATAAGACACTTTCGTATAATTTAATAAATACCACTAAACTAAATTAACGAGGTGCCTTATGTATAAAAATTATAACATGACCCAACTTACACTACCAATAG